>NZ_JAGIQB010000001.1:0-290082 GCF_017815025.1 Cupriavidus phytohabitans | reverse complement strand
ATTGTGAAAAATAGCGAGCCCTTCAGCCTTGTAGAGGCAAGCTTCGCTTTTTGCGCGGCTAGTACTTCAGCAGCCTGTTAGACAAGACTGTCCGGCCGTGGGCACCGCGCGGCCGGCGCACAGAACGACAGCGGTTGGCCTTGGTAAGGAATGGCAAGATGGATCTCGAAAAAGCCCGATTCAACATGATCGAACAGCAAATCCGCCCGTGGGACGTGCTGGACCAGGAAATCCTGGACCTGCTGGCGGTGGTCAAGCGGGAGCAGTTCGTCCCGGCCGCGTACGCCTCGCTGGCGTTCGTCGACATGGAGATTCCGCTGCCCGCCGGGCAGAACATGCTGCCGCCGCGGGTCGAAGCGCGCATCCTGCAGGACCTGGCCGTGCGCAAGCATGAGAACGTGCTGGAAATCGGCGCCGGCTCCGGCTACATGGCCGCCCTGCTGGCCAACCGCGCGCGCCACGTGCTGACCGTGGACATCGTGCCCGAGCTGGTGGAGCTGGCCCGCACCAACCTGGCCAACGCCGGCGTCACCAACGTCGACGTCGCCGAAGGCAATGCCGCCGACGGCTGGGCCGCCGCGGCGCCGTACGACGTGATCTGCATCTCGGGCTCGCTGCCGGCCTTGCCGCAGTCGATCCTGTCGCAGGTCAAGGTGGGCGGCCGCATCGCCGCCTTCGTGGGCGAACTGCCGGTAATGGAAGCGCGCCTCATCACGCGCGTGTCCGAGACCGAGTACCAGGTCGTCAACCTGTTCGAGACGGCGGTCAAGCCCCTGCAGGGCGCGGCCCGTCCGTCGCAGTTCCAGTTCTGAGGACCGTTCCATCATGCAGGTGATCAAGCCGACCGAACTGGCCCAGTGGATGGCCGATACCAGCCGCGCCAGGCCGGTCCTGCTGGACGTGCGTGAAGGCTGGGAGGTGCAGACCTGCGCCATGCCCGGCATCACCCATATCCCGATGCGCGACATCCCGGCACGCGCCGCCGAACTGGATGAAGACGCCGACATCGTCTGCATCTGCCACCACGGCATGCGCAGCATGCAGGTGGCCGCGTTCCTGGAGCGCCAGGGCTACGCCAAGGTCTACAACCTGACCGGCGGCGTCGACGCCTGGGCCAGCGAGGTGGACCCGGCGATGCCGAAGTACTGAAGCGAGCCGCGGCCTGCCCACGCGGGCCGGCCGCTTTCGTTCGCACCGCAAGCAGCATTCCGAAGAAGAAACGACCGTAGCCGCGGCCCGCGCCCGGCAACCTGGAGGTGTCATGACGTTTGCGCCCAACGCCCTGCCCGGAGCGATCCGGACACGCCTGGCGATCGCGGCTACCCTGCTTGCTCCGCTGCTTGCCATGCTGCCCGCGGCACCGGCAGGCGCGGCCGACCTGCTGCAGGTCTATCGCGATGCGCAATCCAATGACGCGCAGTTCGCCAGCGCCCGCTCGCAGTTGCTCGCCACGCGCGAGAAGCTGCCGCAGGGCCGCGCGGGGCTGCTGCCGCAGATTGTCGGCACCGCCGGCGCCAACCGCACCAAGCTCGACCAGACCGCCTCGCTGCCGATCGCCGGCTCGCCCAGCGCTTCGGGCACGCGTTTCTTCAACAACAACAACTGGCAGTTGCAGCTGAGCCAGCCGCTGTTCCGCTGGGACCGCTGGGAAACCTACAAGCAGGGCGAGCTGGCCGCGATGGCGGGCGAAGTCACCTTCCACCAGGCCGAGCTCGACCTGATCACGCGCAGCGCGCAGGCCTACTTCGACGTGCTCGCCGCGCAGGACAACCTGTACCTGGCGCGCGCGCAGAAGAAGGCGATCGGCGAGCAGCTGGAGCAGGCCAAGCGCAACTTCGAGGTCGGCACCGCCACCATCGTCGATGCCAACGACGCCCAGGCGCGCTACGACCTGGCCACCTCGACCGAGATCGCCGCGCAGAACGACCTGGAGATCCGGCGCGCCACGCTGCAGCAGATCACCGGCAAGCCGGTCGACGAACTGATGGGCCTGCGCTCCGAGGCGCCCATCCCCGGCCCGCAGCCGCCCGACGTCAACGCCTGGGCCGCGCAGGCCGAGACCAGCAACCCGCAGGTCAACCTGGCCGGCTACAACCTGGAAACCGCGCAGCGCGAGACCAACAAGGCCAAGGCCGGGCATTTGCCGTCGGTCGACCTGGTGGCGTCGTACGGCTTCAACAACCAGACCGGCAGCGCCACGCAGGCGATCTCGACGCACTACAACGCGTCGCAGATCGGCGTGCAGCTGACCATGCCGATTTTCTCCGGCGGCCAGATCCAGTCGCGCGTGCGTGAAACCATCGCGCTGGCCGACAAGGCCGCCAGCGACCTGGAGTTCGCGCGCCGCACGGCCGCGCAGACGGCGCGGCAGACCTACTCCGGGGTCTCCAACGGCCTGGCGCAGGTGAAGGCGCTGGAAGCGGCGGAGCGTTCGGCGCAGAGCGCGGTGGAATCGAACCAACTGGGCTACGAGGTTGGCGTCCGCATTAATATCGATGTGCTGAACGCCGAGGCACAACTGTTCTCCACACGGCGCGACCTGGCCAAGGCGCGCTATGACACCATCATGAACGGCTTGCGGCTGAAGGCTTCCACCGGGGTGCTGCAGGAAGCGGATGTGGTGCAGATCAATACGCTGCTGACTTCGGTGCCGGGGTCGATGTACAAGCTGCCGGTGCCGGCGCAGGCTGGCGGCAAGGCGCCGGCAAAGGCGGCGGCCACCGCGGATCGCCGCGGTGTGCGGCGCGATGGCGGGACGCCGCGATCCTGATTCCACTGACACAAAGCAAACGGGCCGCAATTGCGGCCCGTTTGCTTTGTGGGGGATGCCGGCGACAACTTGTTTGCTCCCCTCTCCCGCTTGCGGGAGAGGGGAGAAACCAGCAGCTACTGCCCCCTCGTCCGCGACTCCACCTTCAGCAACTCCCACCGTATCGACGACGCATCCGCCGGCGGATTCGGCACCTGGTATTCGCGCACGCGCACCTTGTACGAAACCCCCTGCTCGAAATCCAGCCCCTCGATCGGCCCGTACCAGAGCTGCCACGGCGCATCCGGCGACTCGCGCCAGCGGTAGCACATCATCTTGCCGACGCCCGCACACTCCACGCGCTGCGAATCGATATAGACGATCTTCTCCACGCCGCCCGCCGCAGCGCTCGCGCCGCGCCTGCCCACGCCTTCGCGCTCGGCAAACTGCAGCAGGTCGCCGCTGGCGGTCTTCCAGATCACCTGCCGTCCGGCGCTGCCCGCCGACGGCTGCGTGCCGACGGTGGTGAACGACGCCTGCATCGCCTTGAGCAACGCCGACTCCAGTTCCATGCGCGGCGCCGGGCAGGCCATGCGCGTGCCGGCGACGCGATCGAAGCGCACGCCGGTGTCGGTCTTGCCGTAGCTGCCGGTAAAGCGGTTGCAACCACTGGTGCCGCTCACCGTGCCCTGCGCGGCATCGATGCCCTCGCTGAACTCGAAGATGATGGGCTCGCCGTTGTCGCCATGCGGGATGTCGCGCAACGTGCCGTCGGCCTGCTGCCAGCGCACCAGTTCCCAGCGGCTGGGACCGGTCGGCTGCGTCTGGTTGAGGTTGGCGCCGGCGCTGGGCAGGCCGGGGGCCGGGGCGGTGGCGCAGGCAGCAAGTGTGGCGGCGGCGGTGGCAAGCGCAACGGCCGCGCTGCGCAGGCCGATGTTCCCGCCGGTTTTCCGGCATATGCCGCGAAGGGATGTCTGCATATCGGTGAGCTCCTGTAACTTGGGCGGGAACGCCGCTGGCAATCGATTGACGATCGCACCGCAGCGTCCGCGCTTCATGCTGGCTTAGAGCCTGGCGGAATCATGCAAGTTTCAGCATTGCCGGCTGCACAATGCTGCCGTCTAGTGTAACGTGCGCCCCATGTCTCGCCGCGGCCGGATGCCGGCCGCTACCTTTCGTGTCCCCGGGTGCCTCAGAACACTTCGGATCGCCCAGATCGCCTTGCCCACCACCACGCATCCCTCGCCTTCCGGCCGCAATATCTGCTTCCTGACCGGCACGCTGAACGCCATGGCCGGCGCCGAACGCATGACGGCGACGGTCGCCAATGCGCTGGCCGCGCTCGGCCATAACGTGACCATTCTGAGCCTGTGGGACCAGGCCAGCCAGTTCGCGCTCGATCCGCGTATCCGGCATGAAGCGCTGTTTGCCCAGCGGCCTTCATTCAAGCGGGCTTACCTGGCCACCGCGGCCGGCATCCGCCGCCATTGCCGGGCGCACCGGACCGAAGTGCTGGTGCAGGTTGACACCATGCTCGCGCTGTTTGTGCTGCCCGCCACCGCTGGCCTTGGCCTGCACCATATCGCCTGGGAGCACTGCCACTTCGACGAAGACCTCGGCAAGCCGGCGCGCAAACTGGCGCGGCGGCTCGCGGCACGCTTCTGCCGGCAGGTCGTGGTGTTGACGGAACGGGACCGCCAGCGCTGGCGCGAAGCGCTGCAGCCGCGCAGCGATATCGTCTGCCTGCCAAACCCCCTGCCATTCCCGATGCCGCCCGCATCTGCGCCGCGCACGCAGAAGACGGTGCTCGCCATGGGCCGGCTGGTTGCGGCCAAGGGGTTCGATGTGCTGCTGCATGCGTGGCAGCAGGTCGCCGCGCAGGCGCCGGGATGGCAATTGCTGATCCACGGCGAGGGCAAGGAGCGCCCTGCCCTGCGTGCGCTGATTGTTGAATTGGGCTTGCAGGATCGCGTCAGCATGCCGGGCATTTGCCACGATCCGCAGCAAGCGTACGGGCGCGCGTCGGTGTTCTGCCTGAGTTCTCGATATGAGGGCTTCGGGCTGGTGCTGATCGAAGCCATGGCGTTCGGCTTGCCCATCGTCTCGACGGATTGCGAAACGGGCCCGCGCGAACTGCTGACGCCCGGCCAAGACGCGCTGGTGGTCGCGACAGGCAATGCGGATGCGCTTGCGCAAGCGCTGCTGACCGTGATCCGCGAGCCGGCGACCGCTACTCGCCTCGCCGACGCCGGCCGCCGCAAGGCAGCCGGCTTTGCGCTCGAGCGGATCGCGCTGCAGTGGGATGCGCTGGTCAGGACGCCACCGGCTCCGGCGGAACCCTGACCTGGCCGCTTAGTCTTCCAGTACCGGCGCCAGCGCCGCCAGCGTGCGCACGGTAGCGCCGCGATGCAGCCCGGCAAAGGTCTGCGCATGCGCCCGCATATCCGCCAGCCGCGCGCGGTCCGCCAGCACGCTGCCGGCGCTGCGCACCAGTTCATCGGCATTGTCCACGCGCAGGCAGGCGCCTGCGGCAATGGCGTCTTCGGTCGCCTGCGCAAAGTTGAAGGTATGCGGGCCGATCAGCACCGGCGTGCCGACCGCGCACGCCTCGATCAGGTTCTGTCCGCCCAGCGGCAACAGGCTGCCGCCGATAAAGGCGAGGTCCGATGCGGCGAAGTACATCGCCATCTCGCCCATCGAATCACCGAGCAGGATATCCGCGTCCACGGGTGCCGTCTCGCCATCGAGATTCAGCGCACTGCGGCGCGCCACCGAGAACCCGGCGCGCCCAGCCATTGCCGCCACTTCATCGAAGCGCTGCGGATGGCGCGGGATCAGCAGCAACGCCGGGCGCGGCACGTCGCCGGCCAGCGACTGCCAGCGTGAGAAGGCGTCGAGCAGCAGCGGCTCCTCGCCTTCGCGGGTACTGGCGGCGGCCAGCACCTGGCGGCCATTGAAGACCTTGCGCAGCCGCTCGCCCAGCGCCATGCCGGCCGCTGGCGGCTGCATGTCGAACTTGAGGTTGCCCGTGATCTGCACGGCCGGCACGCCCAGTGCGCGAAAGCGCTCGGCATCGCCAGCAGTCTGCGCCAGCACACCCGCGAAGTCGCGGTACATCGCCGAAGCCGCGCGTCCGAAGCGCGCCGTGCGCCGGAAACTGCGCGGCGACAGGCGCGCATTGACCAGGTACAACGGCACACCCGCCTTGCGCGCGCCGTGCACCACATTGGGCCACACCTCGGTCTCCATCAGCATCCCCGCCTCGGGCCGGAAATACCGCAAGAACCGCCGCACCAGCCAGGGCAGGTCGTACGGCAGGTAGCACTGCACGATACGCGGCTCGTTGCCGAACAGCTGCGCGCCGGTCTGGCGCCCGGTCGGCGTCATGTGCGTCAACAGCAGGCGGTGGCGCGGATAGGCGCGGAGCAAGGACTCGATCAGCGGCTGCGCGGCACGGGTCTCGCCCACGGACACGGCGTGGACCCATAGCCATGGCCCCTGGTTCGGCAGGCTGCCATACACGCCCAGCCGCTCGCCGACATGGTGCAGGTAGCCGGGCTCCTTGCGCGCGCGCCATGCCAGCCGCAACAGCGCCAGCGGCAGCACCGCCACCCACAGCAGGCTATAGATCAGGCGCAGCATCAGGCAGCCACCCCGCGCACGCGGCGGGCGGCCTCATAGACTTCATCGACCGATGGCACCACGCCGTCGTCGCCGACGTTGGCGATGCGGCCGGACCAATACCCTTCCGTCTTCCAGCGCCACGTGGCGGTATAGATTTCCACCGTCGGCCGGCACAGCGCCGCGGCGATATGGACCAGACCCGTATCGACCCCGATCACCACTTCGGCACGGTTGATCAGGCCAAATCCCTGCATCACCGAGAACTTCGGCAGCACGCGGGCCTGCGGCACGCCCGCGGCGATCTCCTCGGCGGCCTGGCGCTCCTTGTCGTTGCCCCACGGCAGCAGCATCGTCAACCCTTCAGCAGCCAGGCGGTTGCCCAGCGCGTGCCAGTTCTGCACCGCCCACTTCTTGCGCGCCCCAGCTGTCGCGTGGAAGCAGACGGCATAGCGCGCGGGGAGGTCCGCCCACAACGGATCGTCCGCATGCAGCGACTGCGCCGCCGGCCCGAAGAACTGCGGCGGCTCCGCCGGCGCGATCCCGGTCAGCGCCGCGCCCAGCAGACGCGAGCGCCGCACCGAATGGGTCTGCCGCGGCACCCGCACCGCATCGGTGTACAACAGGCGCGCCGCCGGCTCATAGCCCGAGCCCTGCGTCGCATTGCCCAGCCCGATGATCGGCGCACCCGGCGCGCGCGTCGCCACGCGCGCCACCACCGCAGTCTTGAGCAGGCCCTGGCTTTCGATCACGGCGTCGTAGCGCTCCTGGCGCAAGGCGTCGCGCACGGCGCCCATTTCCTGCCAGGTCGCGCCCTGCAGGATGCGCTTGCGCCAGCGCCGCAGCGCGAACGGGATGACCCGCCGCACCTCGGGCAACAGGCGCACCAGCTCCACATAGCCCTCTTCCACCACCCAGTCGATCTCGGCACCGGGCCAGCGCGCGCGCAGGTCGTGCACCAGCGGCATGTTGTGCACCACGTCGCCGAGCGACGACACCTTGACCAGCAGGATGCGCGGCTTATCCGGCAACGTAAGCGGCAGCGCGAACGGCACCGCGGCCGGCATGGACTGCGCCACGCCGGCCGCGCCGACCGCATCGGGCGAAGGTGGCGGTGTCGGCGGCACCGCCGTGCGCTCAGAACGGGAGTTGAGCATCCGGTTTCTCGGCCAGGATCACACGCTTGAACTCGGCCTGGATGCGCCCCAGCGCGGCGTCGTTGTCCGCCTCGAAACGCATCACCACCACCGGCGTGGTGTTCGACGGACGCGCCAGGCCGAAGCCATCGGCGTATTCCACGCGCACGCCATCGATCTTGTTCACCTCGCGCGCCCCCTCGAACTTCGCGTTCGCCTTGATCTTGTCGAGCAGCGTAAAGGGCTCGCCTTCGGCGCACTTGAGCTGCAGCTCCGGCGTGTTGTTGGCGTTCGGCAGCGCATTCAGCACCGCGCTCGGGTCGGCGTGGCGCGACAGGATCTCCAGCAGTCGCGCGCCGGTGTACAGGCCGTCGTCAAAGCCATACCAGCGGTCCTTGAAGAACACGTGGCCGCTCATCTCGCCGGCGATCGGCGCACCGGTCTCCTTCAGCTTCGCCTTGACCAGCGAATGGCCGGTCTTCCACATCAGCGGCTCGCCGCCGTGCTCGCGGATCCACGGGGCCAGCTTGCCGGTGCACTTCACGTCGTAGATCACCTGCGCACCGGGATTGCGCGACAGGATCTCCTCGGCGAACAGCATCAGCTGGCGGTCCGGGAAGATCACCTGGCCGTCCTTGGTGACCACGCCCAGGCGGTCGCCGTCGCCATCGAAGGCCAGGCCCAGCTCGCAATCGGTCTCGCGCAGGGTCTTCATCAGGTCCTGCAGGTTCTCGATATGCGCCGGATCGGGGTGGTGGTTGGGGAAATTGCCGTCCACGTCGCAGAACAGTTCGGTCACTTCGCAGCCCAGGCCGCGGAACAGGTCGCCAACGAAGGCGCCGGCCACGCCATTGCCGGCGTCGAGGGCGATCTTCATCGGACGGGCGAGCTTGACGTCGCTCGTGATGCGGTCGAGGTACTTCTGACGCACATCGACTTTCTGGTAGGTGCCTGCACCGCTGGTGAAGTCACTCGCCTCAATGCGCTGGCTCAGGCCCTGGATCTGCTCGCCGTAGATGGCCTGGCCGGCGAGGACCATCTTGAAGCCGTTGTAGTCGGGGGGGTTGTGGCTGCCAGTGACCATGATGCCCGAGGTGGCACGGACGCCATTGAGCTCGATGTTGGTACCGAAGTAGACCATCGGGGTGGCGACCATGCCGACGTCGATCACGTCGAGGCCTGCGGAGCGCAGCCCCTCAACCAGGCCGTCGATCAGCTCAGGCCCCGAAAGCCGCCCGTCGCGGCCGACCACAATGGAGTTCTCACCCAGTTCCACAGCCGCTGAGCCGAACGACAGACCAATCTGGCGTGCGACCTCGCGCGTGAGCGTTTTGCCCACGATGCCGCGGATGTCATAGGCTTTAAAAATGGAGGGGTCGATTGCCATATTTTTTCCCATATACGCGACAGCGCGACGGTCTGTCGCAGTCGCAAAAAGTCAACTCAGCCGCTATTGTGCCGGATTTGAAATCGAGGGCGGCTTCCCGGGGGGTTTATAATGCGCTCCGCTGGTTTGCTCGTGGCCGTATGCCCGTTGCCGATACTACCCCGACAGACCCGCCCGGCCTTGCAGGCCAACGATTTCTGGTGCCGACGGCGCCTTTGTTCCTGGCCAGCCTGTTCCCGTCCGTATGTCGTACTCCCCAGAGCCAGTTGGTCAAACCTTGGCGCCAGCCGAGCGTCACAAGATGAAGCTGCCAACGCGTATATCGTCAGAAACCACCCGCCGCCGCAGCCGCATGCTCGCATGGGGTGCCTTGGGCCTCCTGCTCTACGGACTGGCCGCCCTTGGGGGACATGAAGCCACACGCCATGGCTGGGTCACGCAGATCTTCCTGAATACCATCGGCATGTCCGTGGTGCCGTATGCCATCGCCTGCATGCTGCTGGACCGCACTATCTATATTCCGCCAGTTGAAGGCAACAGCATAGTGGCGCTTGCGACACTGGTTCCCTTTGCCATCCTTCTGGCCACCTGCGCGGTATTCCGCATCGACTATTCGCGGGGCGCCATGCTGCTCTGCATGACGATCACAATGGTCTGGCTGTGGAGCGGTTATCTCCGCTTCGTGCGTCGCTACGTACCGAAATTCGGCTATACCGACCCCCAGGCGCTCGAACACTTGGATGAACTGCTGGCGATGCCTGGCGCGGCGCGCAGCGCACACGCCGAGTTCCACCGCATCAACACGCTCGCGGAAGCAGCCGACTGCGAGGGCCTGATGATGGACCGTAGCGCTGCTGTCGACCCGCAACGCACCCGGACGCTGGCGCGCTACAAGCTCAGCCACGTCCACGTCTATTCGGTCGAACGCATCGCGGAGCTGCTGACCGGCCGCCTGGCCTTGACGCACATCGACGAGAACTTTCTGGACGACCACGCACAGAATTTCATCTATGCGCCATTCAAGCGCCTGGGCGATATCGCCGCGGTGCTGCTGCTGGCGCCGCTGGCCATCCCCATCGGGCTGGCCGTTGCCGTGGCCATCCGCATGGAATCGAGCGGTCCGGCCATCTTCCGCCAGGAACGCGTGGGCCTTTACGGGAAGGTGTTCACGATGCTGAAGTTCCGCAGCATGGCCGATGAACCGGACACCGAGGCCCAGTTCGCTGCACATTCCGACCCCCGCGTCACGCGTGTGGGCCGCGTCATCCGGAAGTACCGGCTCGACGAGATCCCTCAGCTGTGGAATGTACTGGTGGGCGACATGAGCCTGATCGGACCGCGTCCCGAACAGTCCTTGATGGTCGAGTCATTCTCCGAGACGATCCCGTTCTATCCCTACCGCCATCTCGTGCGCCCAGGCCTGTCGGGCTGGGCGCAGGTCCAGCAAGGCTATGCCGCGAGCCACGAGGAAACCATCACCAAGCTTTGCTATGACCTCTACTACGTCAAGCACTGCTCGATGGCAATGGACCTGCTGATCGCCGGCAAGACCATGCGCACGCTGCTAACGGGCTACGGCGCGCGCTGAGATGCTCGGCGTGGCCCGCATGAATTGCCTCCCCGCCAGATGCGCATCCTGCTGCTGACGACAGGACTTCGGCTTGGCGGCGCCGAGCGCCAGGTCGCGGACCTCGCGCGTCAGTTCGTTGCCTTCGGGCATGAGGTGGCGGTGATCAGCCTGACACTTGCTCAAGAGGTAGTGTTACCCGCAGAGGTGATGCTGCATCGCGTGGACCTGCACAAGGATCCGCTGCGATTCCTTTTCACCCTGCACTCCGTGCGCAAGTGGGTGGGGCACTGGCAACCGGACATCGTCCATGCGCACATGTTCCACGCCAATATCTTCGCTCGGCTGCTGCGGCCGCGGCGCGCCGGCGGGGCGCGTATCCCCGTCCTCTGCACCGCGCACAGCTCACGCGAGGGAGGCAAACTGCGCATGCTGGCGTATCGGCTGACCGATGGCTTGTGCGCAGCGACCACCCACGTCAGCGCGGAAGGCATGCAGTACATGCTGGACGTCGGCGCCACGAAGACCGGGCGAATCAGCGTGATGCCAAACGGCATCGATACGGACCAGTTCCGCCGCGTCCCGCAGGCAGGTGTGCAGGCGCGGCAGGCACTGGGAATCGGCCCCGATGCCAGGGTCGTGCTCAATGTCGGCCGGCTGGTTCACGAGAAAGATCAGCGGCGCCTGATCGAAGCATTCCGCCAACTGGCAGACGATCCGGAGACCGGCGCAGGCATTTGCTTGCTGATTGCCGGCGACGGTCCCCTGAAGGCAACGCTGATACAGCACGCAGCCGCGCTCGGGCTTTCGCACGCCGTGCGGCTGCTCGGACCCTGCGACAACGTTCCGGCGCTGATGAACGCCGCCGACCTGTTCGTACTGTCCTCCATGCGCGAAGGCCTGCCCCTCGTGGTAGCCGAGGCGCTCGCCTGCGAGACGCCGCTGGTGGCCACCGACGTATCAGGCATCCGCGCGCTGCTGGCGGCGTCGGGCAGCATCGTGCCGGCAGGCGACACCGATGCGCTTGCGCGCGGCATGCGTGCGGCCCTGCTGGGCCGGCAGGATGTCGCGGCAGGCCGCGTCCACGCTGTTGCCGCATACAGCCTGGCCAGCGTCGCCCAGCGCTGGATCGACCTGTACCGGGAGCTCGTGCAGCGCCGGGGAGCCGCCCTGCCCCACGCCTCCGGCAAGGCCGACCATGCGTAGGCAGATCGCGCGCAACGTCGTCTGGCTGCTGGGCGAGCGGGCTCTTCAGATCACTGTCAGCATCGCCATCGTGGCGTTGATTGCACGCGGCGTCGGACCGGAAGGTTTTGCGCATTTTCAGTATGCGCAGTCGCTGGTGCTGATTGCGGCGTCGATTGGGTTGATCTGTGGCGCTGAAGTTGTTGTGCCGCGGCTGGTCGCGCATCCATCACCGGATGCCCAGTCCCATTTGATCGCACATGCCTTCGGCCTGCGTGCATTTGCCTCCATTGCTGGCTACTTGGCTCTGCTCACGAGCAGCGTGCTGACCGGGCAAGATACCACCACCGTGCATATCGCAGCCATTCTGGGTATTTCCATCTTGCTGCGCGAGCCGTTCGGCGTCGTGACAGCCTGGATGCAGGCGCACACCGACAACCGCCCTGGCGTGGTCTTCAGCCTATCCGCGCTGGCGTTCAAGGCTGCCCTGATCGCGGCGCTCTATTTCTCGGCAGTGCACGCCGTCCACGAGTATGCCTGGGCGTTTGCGATGGAGTCCATGCTGCTAGCGACGCTGCTCACCTGGTACTACGCCCGCCGCCGCCCGCGCACCTGGAATTCGTTTGATCGTGACTTGCTGGTGCGCCTGGTGCGAGACGGCTCGGTATTCTGGGTCAGCATGATCCTGCTGTTCAGCGCGCGCCGTATCGACCAGTTGCTGCTGAAACCCCGCGTGCCGTTGATCGACCTTGGGGCCTATGCGGCCTGCATGCAGGTACTTGACAATTTTTCCCTGCTGGCCACCATCATCGCGAGCGCGGTTGCACCGCTTGCGGTCTATGCGCAGCCGACCCTGGCCAAGGCGCGTTACAACGTCGCACGTGTGGCGGGAGGCATGGCGGCGATCGGGATGGTGGGGGGTATCCTCATTGCTGTCGGCGCACCATGGATTGTGCAACTTCTGTATGGTGAGCGTTTTGAGGCAACTGTGAGCCTTCTGCAGCAAGGCGCCATGGCCTCTGGACTGGCCTTCGCGGATACGGGCTTGGCTTTGCTTGCCGTCCATCTGCGCAAGCCCGCTTGGCTGGTAGGCAAATCGCTGCTCGTGTTGGTCGCAACTGCCGCTGTCGACCTGTTCACGATCCCCAAGTATGGTGTGCAAGGCGCGGTCTATGGATATATAGCGGCCAATGCACTGGCGGTTGTTGTGAGCTTGGGGTTCGTTGTTCTGGCTCGGGAGCCTGATGCCGTAAAGCAAGCTGCATGAGGTGATAGCGATACCGCTGCTACATCGCTCGTAGCGGCCCGGAGCGCCTTCTCCTCGTTGTGCGGTGATACAGTGGCCCGCAAGACGGCCCTTGTTGGGGTTCTGCTAAAATCTATTGCCTTCACTGTGCAACGAAATCAGGAATGCTAGACGGAGCACAACCGCAACATATTGGGCCTGTGTGACCGCCGAATTGGCATGTGACAAGGATGCTGAACAGTATTGACGAACATCCGGCCCACGCGGTACCAAAGCGATTTGAAGAGGTGGCCCATCAGCCCGGCAAGCTGCATCTGGACGGCACCCATATAGCATTCGTCGCCAATTCGAGTTGGTCTGTCCAGCAGTACCGTGGCGGGGTCGTGCGTGCTTTACTCGCGCACGGAGCGAAGGTCAGTGTCATTGCACCTGTGGATCGCAGCTCTGAAGCATTACAGGCACTTGGCTGCGACTTCCACCCCCTGACACTGTCGGCCAAAAGCGCCAATCCGTTAGCTGACTGGAAATGTTTCAGCCAGTTGACCAGGTTGTATAGGCAACTCAAACCTGACTGCGCGTTTCAGTACACGATCAAGCCGAACATCTATGGCTCGCTGGCTGCAAGGTTATCCGGCGTCCCGTGTATTGCAGTGACAACAGGGCTTGGCTTCGTTTTCATCAACAATAATTTTGTCGCACGAATCGGACGCGGGCTGTATCGTCTGGCGCTGCGCTCAGCCTATCAAGTCTGGTTCCTCAACGAAGACGACCGTCGCGAATTCGTCAAGCGGAGCTTGGTCAGCGAGCAACGAACCTTTGTGCTTCCCAGCGAGGGGATTGATCTCGAGCACTACACACCGGGTGAGCGGCCGCCCAGAGAAAACAACACATTCCACTTCCTCCTGATTGCGCGAATGCTATGGGACAAAGGGATCGGTGAATATGTCGAGGCTGCACGCCGCATTCGTGCCGTCTATCCCACAGTCCGGTTTCAGCTTCTCGGGCCCGCCGATGTCGAGAACCCCAGCGCCATTTCAAGGACGCAACTCCTGGCGTGGGAGGACCAAGGGCTCATCGAATATCTTGGCACAGCAACGGATGTCCGAGGCGCCATCGCACAGGCCGACTGCATCGTCTTGCCCTCGTACCGCGAAGGCGTGCCTCGCACACTGCTTGAAGCTGCCTCAATGGAAAGGCCGATTGTGGCCACGGACGTGCCGGGATGCCGGGACGTCGTGCGCGATGGGGTAACAGGAAGACTGTGCCGCCCACGCAGTGCAGAGGATCTCTCGAAAGTCCTGCTCGAGCTTTGCCAAAGCGAAGACGAAACGCTGCGACAAATGGGCAAGGCAGGACGATTGGATATGGATGCGCGCTTCAGCGAGGGCCGCGTGATAGATATCTATATGAAGGCGATCGCGCTGATCAGGCGCGGCAAGTCCGCTTGAGGATGGCGGTCATGGGCCCTTCTCGCAGGCCCGCCCGTCATGTCAGCCTTCTACCCTCCGCAGCGGTTTCCATATCCGTCGCACGCGGCTCAACACGTTCGTTGTCTTTCCAAGGGAAGAAGACATGAGCAAGCAACCCACCAGACGGATGGAAGCTGTTGAGACCGGTCTGGGGCCATTCCCGCTTCTTGGGGAGTCGCAGCGTGCCAAAAATCAAATCGAAGATTGGGAAGAAAGCCGCGTAGTTCGAATTGTAGTAGTGGCTATCGCGCCCATGGTGCAATCGGTGAAGCTGAGGCCCGGAAACCAGCCTCATTAAAGGCCCAAGCTGCAGCCTTACATTTGCATGGTTAAAGTAACCCCATCCGCTGAAAAGTACGATCGCACCGGCAAACGGCAAGAGTCCCCCCACCGCATATGACCATGGTCGGAATGTGTACAAGTACGAAACCCAGCACGAGCCCGCCGAAGCTATGCCTTACGGCAGTCGACGCGTTCATCGCGGAATCGGCGTGGTGAGTTCTGTGAAAAATCCACAGTATGCGGAAAGTGTGTTCGGCCCGGTGCTTCCAGTACTGGAAGAAGTCCCATACGAAAGCATATACAAACGTTGCCAGGATCGCACGAAGAAAACCATTCGTCGGCCACTGCACGGACAACCGATCAATCAACGCGACATTCGGTAGTTGCAGCCCCACCCAGCCATAGAGCGGACCCAGCGCCGCCATACCTAGCAAGAGCGCCGCATACATCGCGAGATTATGCAATCTACCGTGTGCGCCCGGATCTGCAGCCGCTGGCTTCCATACCTCAAATATCCACACAATCCCACAGGCAATCGCAGCAATTGCGACGCCCTTCCACGGAGCCGCCAGGGCCATTGCCAAATCCGACAGGAATTCCGTCATTTACTCGGCCTCACATAGCTTCCGTTTGGCCGCACGGACACCAGCAACTATTGCAGCTCATCCCGTTCCTCTCATTTGCTTTTTTTTTGGAAGGATTTTAGCGCGCTACCCCATCCAGCGGCCACGTCCAAAAGTGTGGCGTGCGCAAATCCTGACCTCTTCCAGCGCTCGCAGGCTGCCCGGCGATGCGGGGAAGGTGTCGTAGTCAGCCACTACTCTTGTTCGCTGTGCCAAGCTGAGCGACATCAAGATTTCACTTCGACCTAAGCCTCCAGCCACAGATGTTCGCCCAAGCGCGGTTGGGGGGCAAGATGGCCTTGGCGGTGTCGTCCGTCCGATAGTTCGTCCGCATTGTCAACGTAGATTGGCCTCATTCAGTCGCAGGCAGTGTGTCCACCACCCGAGTCTGGATGACCACCTGCGGTTCCGGCGGCGGCTTACTTTCCCCACTCGCGCCGCATCTTCGATTCTCGTTCAAGTCGGAACCGACAGCATAATGGGTCCATTCGGAGAAGGGCTGCGTTTTACGCTCTTCCACATTGCGTCTGGTTACTCTCTCCAGGCCGCATTCTCGGAGCTGCATGTCTACTGAGCTTACGTTCTTCCCGACAAGGCCTGTGGTAGCAATCTCTAGCAACGCCTCTCGGTTCGCCAGGACCCTCACAGCCGCGAACCGCCCTACGCGCCTCTTGCGAGCACGAAGATGCCGCCAACGATAAGACATATACCAAATGCCCTGCCAAGCGAAATGCTTTCCCCAAACACAATCGTGCTTGCTATCGCGACTAGCAGAAAGGTTGCGCCCGCCATCAAAGGTGCCGCCATGGAAAGCGGGTTTACCGCGAATACCTTCACGGTCAACAAGAAACTGGATCCATAAAGGGCAATGGCGAGCAACAGCCATGGCGAAAACCAGGACGCCATGCCGTCGTTACCAACGCCGTGGCGTCCGGCAACTTTAATCATTACTTGTGCCGCCACGTTGCACAGCACCGACACAAGAGCTAGCAATGGGGCATTCATGATTGAACGTCCTTCCTCTGAGTTTCACGGACGAAGGGAGGGCGCCCTTTTATCTCATCATATATACGACTCAGATAATGGCCGATGATACCTAGACTCACCATCAATATGCCGCTTGTCATAATAATAAGGAGGTTTACAGTCGTAAATCCATCGAGCGCAGTACCTTCCGCTTTTTGAATCAGACTCACCGTTCCCACTATACCTCCGAGAGCAAACATTAACATTCCCAACCATGTAATAGATTTCAGGGGAAAACTGGAAAACATGGTAATGTTGTTGATCGCGTATTTCAACAACTTAAGTTTGTTCCATCTAGACCCACCAATGTCACGCTCGGCCACTTGGAACGGAATACGGGCACTTCTGAACCCGACCCAGTGGATCAAACCGCGGAAGAACCGATTGCGCTCTGGCAGCCTGATATAGGCGTCGACAACGGACCTATCAAGCAGCTTGAAGTCCGAGTGGCCCGCAATATCGAGTTCAGATAAGTTGTGAAATATTTTATAGAAAAGCTTGGCAAACACACGATTGGCCACAGTTTCCTTGCCGCGATTCGCTTTGACCGCCTCCACCACCGGAAACCCACTTTGCCAAAGGCGGATCATTTCAGGGATAAGTGCAGGTGGGTGCTGCAGGTCTGCGTCAATCACGATTACGCCGTCCCCGCGAGCCTCCATCAATCCCGCCAGAATTGCAGCCTCCTTACCAAAATTGCGAGTGAAGCAGACCCCTCGAATTCGATCATCGGATATGGCGGCATCACAGATTTCAGCCCACGTGCCATCCGCAGAGCCATCATTGACAGCAATGATCTCTAGAGTATGGCCTTTTGCCTCAGCTTCACGCGCAATGATCTGGAGATTGCGCTTGACGATTGCCTCCTCGTTGTACAGCGGAACTACGATCGAAATCATTGTCATCTTTCAAAACCTTCTTTCAACTGTGACCTTATGAATTTCCATGACGCCATCACCGTCGTATATGCTTCGAATTTCCAGCGCGGGTAAAGGCCTTTCGAATGCGAAATCCGCACTCAGGCTAACGCTAGAGCCATCGGTCGCACGCAGGACGCCCTGGGTAACCTTCTGCAATCTATTGGCACCATCGGCCACCACATCCCAGGTACCACATTGACCGTCGGCTGCCGACGAACACGAATATTCGATCGATGCCCGGTATTTGCCCGGCGCAAGATCGACATAAGGGCCGTAACTTAGGATACCAGCTCGACTGGGTTCGCTGACTATGCGCCCGCCTTCCAGACGCCCTACTACGGTAGGCAGTTCCTTAGCTGCGTATTCTGCCTTTTCCTCAAGCATCAGGCCGTTGACAGGCGCCCGCTCCCACTTAATCTCGCCGACGCTCTTTAGCAGTTTGCGTCGACACACAAGAATCTTATCGACCACCGCACACTCACCACGTTTGGCTGCCGTCACAAGAGCAGGGGGTAGGTCAAACCGGATGAACTTTAGTTCGCTCTCGCGCATAACAAAGACCGTATCAGAGTCAAACTCGGCTGGCAGACCCGCCCCTGCAACGCCGCACGACCTCTTTAGTCGTGCAATGTAACCGGTATTGAACGTCAATCCCTGTCGCGCCGCGAGATTTTGGAAGTACAGATACTGTTCTGCGCCTACATGACCACAACCAAATGCCGGATACATAATCAAGTGACGCGCGTCAGCCAGAATGGATGGCCATGGTTTTCGGTCCACTTGCTCAGGACGATGCACCGCGTTGATTACATTGTTTCGGATAGCGGATGTGTCAAACCACTGTAGCGGGAGTGCAACTGCGAAGACGCCAACCGGTACTAGGCGCGCCTTGCTCCTCAGCAAGCGGGCCAGCATAACAAACATCAAGAGATATCCAACCACCCAGAAAAAACGACCACTCGCCCGAAACGAACTAGTAATGATTTTGAATACCGATGGCAGCGAGTATCTGAGTACCTTGCTATCTCCCAGATACCACGTAGTTGAGAGTGCATACAGAGTCAAGACCATCGCCATCAGTATCAAAAAAGGATACTTGACTTTCACGCCCAATGGCTGACGCTTGCGCATGAATGACAGTGTGCCCGCGGCCAGAATCAAGAGCCCTCCCGCACCAAAATAATTAAAGCCTTCTTGTTGCCCCCCTGTGGCGTCAATTTGGCAATGCAGAAAGAGGCCACCGCAGAAGGGGGATGCTAGGTTCATCGAAAAATAGTCAAACCCCCCCGCACCACCCGCCGAACCGATATAGCCGAAAAGGTACATCAAAGCCCCGACCAGGCCTAGCGATGCCGCGACTCGCAGCCCTTGTACACGCCAGCTCTCGCCTCCGACTCGCTTGTCGAGCACGTAGGCAAGAAAAATCGCGTAAATCATCGCCATAAGGTACGGATGTACCAACAGCGCAAGACCGATCAAACCAATCAAGCACCGAGCCGCAAGCCCGCTTTTTCTCGCGTCCTTGACACCCGCGAAATATGCACTTAGGGCAAACAATATCAGCCCGTGGGTCATCAACGACGTGTGTCCTAGGCGATTTGTTAGTGCCGGCCAGGAGACAGCGACTGAAGCAGCAATACATGCGGCAAAAAGTGTCCGACAACCGAGTACCCGTATTAACACTGCAGCCCCTAGTGCTTGGGTTAGGTACGCGACCGCATGCCACAAACCAATATATTGGAAGCCCTGGGGCAGCAAGCCACTTATTGGCTTAAGAAGAAGGGCTAACAGAGGGATACTATCGGTCAATGCAATGCTTACGCCATCGGGATTATTTAGGCGCGTAGTGCGAAGCAGGGGAAAATGCAAACTGTCTCGCGCATAGAAGAGCCATCCACTCACATGTTGGCTGGCGTCTCCATCAGAAAAGTAATATCCGATGCCGCGAAAAAAATCCAACGGGTAGACGTATGCGAGGTAAGCGGTCGCAACGGCCAACGCAATTGCTGCAGCGGCCCAGGTCGGGCAAGGGACATCGAAAACTCCTTTAGCAACGCGTCTCACAACAGATCACTCTCCCTCACATTTCCACTTTTTCTGCCAGTTGCTCCGTCGGTTTACTCCATTCATTGGGAATGGCTTCGGGCGCTCATGGAGCCTGGAAAACTTGTTAGTATGCACTAATTTAACCTCACCCCCAACATCTGCTAAATTGTAACTTCCCGAGGAAATGTTGATTTGACGACGCAGACGATCAGCCGCACTGAAAACGCGTGCGAGGGTAAGGAGGCATTGATAGGTCCACCCAGTCGAACGCACAAGCTTGGGAGGCAGTTGATGGGATTCGGCAATGCACACGTAGTGCATGGCGCACTTCTTGACTGATCCCCTCAGCGTGGTCTGATGAGCGTGCACATCGTAGCGGCGTGTTCGCCGCCACTATTCAAGCAGGCTGCCAGCGCTTCATGCGGTCATGGAAGCGGGACTTGCGCCAAAGCTTGTTGGCGTGTCTTACGTGCCGCAGGAGCCTCGCCCGGATTTCTCTCTGGGTCTACAGTCCCTGTCGCCCGGGAATCAAATGTTGTTGGCCGTCAGGCATATCCATCCTTCGGCATCGGCTTGCTCACCAACCTTCTTAGGCTGCCGCATGGTGCACCTCTGAGCCGCTCGATCGGGAGAAGCAACCGGAATTCAAGCGTGTGGGAGGGTATGTCGGTGGTTGGCCGGCAACATTGTTCCGCTATCTGAGGATTTCCAAGCCCTACACGCGCAGTATAAGCCACATAAGGGAAGACGCTCACCCGACTGCGGGTTAGAATGCAGTCTTTCCGGAGACTTCCCGCCCCTTTTGCGGTGGTTGTTATGCTCGAACCCACACACGGGTCCAAGCTGGCTCCTACAGATGTGATTGACGAGCGGAAGAACAATGAAGACCGAAAATAAGAAATGGAGATTGGAATGAAGGCAGTGATCCTCGCTGGTGGACTCGGCACCCGAATCAGTGAAGAAACTAGTTCCCGCCCCAAACCCATGGTCGAAATCGGGGGTAAGCCTATCCTATGGCACATACTCAAGATTTATTCGTCACACGGTATCAATGATTTTGTCGTTTGTTGTGGCTACAAAGGCTATGTCATTAAGGAATATTTTGCAAACTATTTCCTTCATATGTCGGATGTGACCTTCGACATGCGGCACAACAAAATGGAAGTCCACCATCGCTATGCGGAGCCCTGGAAGGTAACATTGGTCGATACTGGCGACAATACCATGACCGGTGGTCGTCTCAAGCGCGTCCGACAATACGTCGAAAATGAGGAAGCGTTTTGCTTCACCTACGGTGACGGTGTCAGCAATGTGGATATCAGCCAGCTCATCGAATTTCACCGACAGCACGGGAAGAAGGCAACATTGACAGCCACCTACCCGCCAGGCCGCTTCGGCGCACTAGACATCCATACCGACAATCGCGTCCTCTCTTTCAAAGAAAAGCCAAAGGGCGATGGGGGGATGATAAACGGAGGATTCTTTGTTCTTTCGCCTGCGGTAATCGACCTAATTAAGGATAACGATACAAGCTGGGAGCGCGAGCCTTTAGAACAATTGGCAGAAGATGGGCAACTGGCGGCCTTTCAGCATCATGGATTCTGGCAGCCAATGGATACCCTGCGCGACAAAAATTACCTCGAAGAACTCTGGCAGTCCGGCAAAGCTCCTTGGATGATCTGGTAATGAATTCAGCTTTCTGGCGCGGCAAACGCGTCTTTCTTACCGGTCATACCGGCTTCAAGGGAAGCTGGCTGTCGTTGTGGCTGCAAAGTCTCGGTGCAGAGCTCACCGGTTTCGCCCTTTCGCCGCCAACGCGGCCCAGCCTGTTTGATGAGGCTCATGTCTCAGGCGGCATGCGATCAATCATTGGCGACATTCGTGACCTCCCTGCGCTGCGACAAGCCATGCACAGCGCTCAACCAGAAATCGTCATCCACATGGCAGCCCAGCCGCTGGTGCGCTATTCGTACCAAAATCCGGTCGAGACCTATGCCACCAACGTGATGGGTACAGTGCATTTGTTTGAAGCCGTGCGTAACACGCCTGGCGTCAAAGCCGTAGTGAATATCACCACCGACAAATGCTACGAGAACCGGGAGTGGGTCTGGGGCTATCGCGAAAACGAACCCATGGGCGGCTATGACCCATATAGCAACAGTAAAGGATGCGCGGAATTAGTCAGTGCCGCCTATCGCTCGTCTTTCTTTAACGCTACCTCGCATGCTCAACACGGTATTGCCCTAGCTACTGTTCGGGCTGGCAATGTCATTGGCGCTGGCGATTGGGCGCAAGACCGTTTGATTCCGGACATCCTAACCGCCTTCGAACAGGGCAAGATCGTCAGCATTCGTAACCCCCACGCTATCCGCCCCTGGCAGCACGTCCTGGAACCTCTGCGAGGCTACTTGATACTGGCAGAGCGTCTTCACGAACAAGGCCCCGCCTTCGCTGAGGGCTGGAATCTCGGCCCCAGCGACGAAGACGCCAAGCCAGTTGGGTGGATTGTGGAGCAACTGGCTGAGATGTGGGGTAACGGCGCCAGATGGCAAATCGACACTGGCCACCATCCGCACGAAGCTACTTATCTCAAGCTGGATGTATCCAAGGCGCGAAGCCGTCTTAATTGGCGGCCGATCCTGCGCCTGAACGATGCTTTGAAGCTAATCGTAGACTGGGCAAAGCAACGCCAAGCCGGTACTGACATCCGCCAACTGACCCTCGCCCAGATCCACGGCTATCAAACATTGATCAAAAGCTAAAGAACACCATGCAAAACGCCAATACCCACGCACTCCGCGAACAAATCGCCAAGTTGGTCGACGAGTACGCCGCTATCGCGCTGGCCCCACAGCCATTCCTGCCCGGTGCCTCCGTCGTGCCGCCGTCCGGCAAAGTCCTCGACGCCGCCGAACTTAAACTCATGGTCGAAGCCTCGCTCGACGGTTGGCTGACGACCGGTCGCTTCAACGACGAATTTGAACAGCGCCTTGCCGCCTTCCTCGGCGTCAAATTCCTTATCACTGTCAATTCCGGCTCTTCCGCCAACTTGGTCGCATTTTCCACGCTGACATCGCCCAAGCTCGGTGAGCGCGCAATCAAACCCGGCGACGAAGTCATTGGTGTCGCCGCTGGCTTCCCGACCACTGTCAACCCCATTCTGCAATTTGGTGCTGTGCCCGTCTTCGTCGACGTCGAACTAGGCACGTACAATATCGATGCCACCAAGATCGAAGCTGCCATCAGCCCCAAAACCAAAGCGATCATGTTGGCCCACACGCTGGGCAATCCATACAGCCTGGAAGTCATCACCGCCCTTTGCAAGAAATACAACCTTTGGCTGGTTGAAGACTGCTGCGACGCGCTGGGCTCCACGTACAACGGTCAGCTCGTCGGCACTTTCGGCGACATTGGCACCCTGAGCTTCTATCCTGCCCACCACATCACAATGGGTGAAGGGGGCGCAGTCTTCACCAACAATGCCGAACTCAAACTGATCGCTGAGAGCTTCCGAGACTGGGGCCGCGATTGCTATTGCGCGCCTGGCAAGGACAACACCTGCGGTCGCCGTTTCTGCCAAAAACTCGGCAGCTTGCCCGAAGGTTACGACCACAAATACACCTATAGCCATCTCGGCTATAACCTCAAGATTACCGATATGCAAGCTGCCTGTGGCTTGGCGCAGCTCGCAAAGGCTCCTACCTTTATCCAGCAGCGGAAGAATAACTTTTCCTTCCTCAGGGAGCGTCTGGCTGCATGCGAAGAATTTCTGATCCTGCCGAAAGCCACCCCTAATTCAGACCCGTCCTGGTTCGGCTTCCCGATTACCCTCAAGGAAAACGCTCCGGTCACTCGCGTCGAACTGCTTCAATATCTTGACCAGAACAAGGTCGGCACCCGTCTACTGTTCGCTGGCAACCTAGTTCGTCAACCTTATATGATCGGACGAAATTTCCGGATAAGCGGCGAGCTGACTAATAGCGACAAAGTAATGAACAACACGTTCTGGATCGGCGTGCAGCCTGCGCTGACGCAAGACATGCTGGAATTTTCCGCCAGCAAGATCGAAGCCTATTTGGGCGTGAATTTTTAAGCGGTGCCTCCAATGAGCCTCCCGACGAAAGCCTTCGATACCAGTGTACTCCGAAAAAAAGTACTGGATATGGCCTATGCCGGTTCCACGGTGCACATTGGTTGTGCGTTCTCAATTATTGAGCTCCTAGCGGTTTTATATCGAAACCATTTGCGGTATCCGGGCAACAATCCGGTTGATCCTGGCCGCGACTATCTCGTGCTCAGCAAGGGCCATGGTGTTATGGCACAGTACGCCTGCATGCACGAATTGGGCTGGCTTAAGGATGAGGCACTGTCGCGGTATTTTTCCGATGGCAGCGACCTGAAAGGCCTTTCCGATTCAAGAATACGAGGTCTCGAAGTGACTTCGGGCTCATTGGGCCACGGCTTCTCGGTCGGCGTAGGTCTCGCGACCGGAGCAAAGCTACGTGGCACTGGTCAAAAGACCTATGCCTTGGTGGGCGATGGCGAGCTAAATGAAGGCCCTATCTGGGAGGGAGCACTTTTCGCGGCCCACCACGAGCTAAAGGACTTCATGGTCATCGTGGACGAGAACGGCTTCCAGGCAATGGGGAGTACTCAGGAAGTCCTCAAGCTTGGTTCGATCCAATCCAAGTTCGAGAGTTTCGGCTTTGAAGCGGTAACGATCGATGGTCATGATGAGACTGCCATTGACTGCGCGATCACCGATCTCTGGAAAAGCGATTCGAGGTCGCCAAAAGCTGTCATTGCCAAGACGGTCAAAGGCAAAGGTGTGCCTTTCATGGAACACAATAATATTTGGCATTACACACGCCTAAATGCGGAAACCTATGCACAGGCTGCATCCGCCGTTGCCGGGGGTGCACAATGAGAGCTGCTTTTTCTGACGCACTGATTCGCCTCGCAAAAGCCGACCCCAATGTGCTGCTCCTAACCGGGGATCATGGATATGCCTTGTTCGATGCTTTCCGCAAAGAGTGTCCCGCGCAATACATCAATGCAGGTATTGCCGAACAAAACATGGTCGGGATGGCCGCAGGACTGGCGCGGGCCGGTTTCAGGCCTTTCGTCTACGGTCTAAGTGCCTTTATACCGTTACGGGTTATCGAGCAAATAAAACTTGATGTGGCTCACGACAAATTGCCTGTCGTTTTCATCGGCGATGGAGCAGGGTTTGTCTATAGCCATCTGGGTACGAGTCACCAGGCCACCGAGGACATTGCTTGTGCACGAGCGATTCCAGACTTGTCGGTCTATTCGCCCGCGGATCGTTTCGAGCTAAGTGCCTGCATGGAATTGGCGTATCAATCAAGGTCTGCCGTCTACTTGCGCATGGGGAAATCTGACCGCGGCGACGTCCATCTTGCCGAACCAGAAGCAAGGATCGGGGCGTTATTGGAAGTCAAATCCGGAAAACCCGGCGATATCACATTCATCGCCACAGGCTCTCTGGTGCGCACAGCCAAGGATATCGCTGCGCAGAGATACCCCGATGCAGCAGTTTGGAGCGCTCCCTTCATCAAGCCTATTGATAGCGCAAAGGTGACCGCCATCTGCGAGAATAGTCGTGCAATCGTAGTCCTTGAGGAACACTCCATACTGGGGGGCCTAGGTTCCCTTATATGTGAAATTGCATCAGAATCTGCACCTTTACGAATTCTGAGAATTGGCGTTCGCGATCGTTTTTCGCATCATTGCGGTACCTACGAGTATCTGCTGAAGGAACACGAACTAGATCGCCAGGCAATTGAGCAACGAATTCGCGATTACCTCGCCTCCCTGCCTCGAGCGAATCTATGCGAATAGCTATCCTTGGTGCCACCAGCCAAATCGCGGGAGATCTGGTGCTGGCCTTCTCTGGGCAACGCAATCACGAGTTAGCATTGTTTGTACGTCGCCCAGAGACCATGAAACATTGGCTGGCGGGGGCAGGCTTGTCGAACCGTCATAGCGTTGCGGACTTCGGCGCCTTCGACATAGATGAGCGTTTCGACGCCATTGTGAATTTCGTCGGCGTTGGCAATCCAGCCACGGCTGCGGCAATGGGAGCGTCCATCCTCGATGTCACATTGAAATACGACGACCTGGCAATGGACTACTTAAGGCACTACCCAGATTGCCGATACATTTTTCTGAGCAGTGGCGCCGCGTACGGTTCAAATTTTGCCGAGCCGGTGGACGCAAATACCAGGGCTGTGATTGCAATCAACAACCTCCAGCCGCAGGACTGGTATGGCGTTGCCAAGTTGTATGCTGAATGCCGCCATCGTGCACACCCGACCCTCTCGATTGTGGATGTTCGGGTATTCAGCTATTTCAGCCACACGCAGAATCCTTCAGCGCGATTCTTTATTACAGATCTCTTGCACGCGATAGAGTCAGGCGAGACGTTAATTACTTCGCCGGACAATATTGTACGAGACTACATTGGACCGGACGACTTTACGCGATTGGTCTCCCTCATTCTCGAGGCCCCCCCTTCGAATAAGGTAGTGGATTGTTACACCCTCGCGCCAGTAGCCAAGATGACGTTACTGGAAGCACTGAAAGAACAGTTTGGTTTGGCGTATGAAGTCAGAAATGCACCGGCAGGCGTCAACGCGACCGGGGTGAAGATGAATTACTATTCGATGAATCGCGAAGCGGAGATTTTCGGATTCTATCCAACGCGAAATTCAATGGATAGTATTTTGAACGAAGTTCGTCTGATAAGCAAACGAATATAGCCAACCGTGCAGAAGTTCACATTGAATATTTGCCACGAATTGCTTAAACACCAGTTTGTAAAATTTCTTTTCGTTGGCGCCTTGAATTCCGCATTCGGATATGGGTGTTTTGCAGTCCTTGTGTATGCAGGGCTGCACTTCACCTTTGCCCTGTTCTTGGCAACGATTTTCGGAGTAATTTTTAACTTCAAAAGTACTGGCGCCCTCGTATTTGGCTCTCGCAACAACCGCCTTATATATCGCTTTATTGGCTCCTATGTTGTGGTTTACATAGTGAACGCAGCCGGAATCAAGGCATTTTCTCTCATCGAAGTCACCCCTTACGTCGGGGGTGCAATTCTCATTCTTCCGATGGCTGCGCTGGCATTTATCCTAAATAAGCGATTTGTTTTCAACTATGACTAAGCTGATAAGCATTGTCACACCGTGCTATAATGAAGAAGAAAATATCGAAGAACTGCATCGGCGGATCGCTGAGGTGATGTCCAAGCTTCCGTATGAGTACGAGCATATTTGTATCGACAATTGCTCCACGGATGGCACTGTCGGAAAGCTCAGGGAAATTGCTGCCAGGGACAAGCGGGTTAAGGTTATTATTAATGCAAGAAATTTTGGTCACATCAGGTCCCCTTATCATGCCTTGCTACAATCTAGCGGCGACGCCTGCATCCTGATAGCTTCGGATTTGCAGGATCCGCCGGAGATGATAGCGGAGTTTCTAAAGGCGTGGGAAAATGGATATAAAACCGTATTGGCCGTCAAGCCAGAGAGCGAAGAATCCCCCCTGATGTTTGTTATTCGGAAAACCTATTACCGGTTTATTTCCAGAATATCGGAGGTTCCTCTCGTCAAAAATGCCACAGGAGCAGGTCTTTTCGACCGCGTCATCATCGATATTTTGCGAAAAATTCAGGATCCCTATCCATATTTTCGAGGTCTGCTATGTGAAATAGGGTTTCCGATCGCAACCGTGCCTTTCAAGCAACCGAGGCGCCAGCGCGGAATAACCAAGAACAACTTCTACACGCTGTATGATATAGCAATGTTAGGAATCACGAATCACTCAAAGGTGCCATTACGACTTATGGCCATGGGTGGTTTTCTCCTATCCATTCTCAGCCTATTTACCGCTATCGGCTTTCTGATTGCTAAATTTATTTTTTGGGACTCCTTTCAGCTTGGGATTGCCCCAGTTCTGATTGGTATTTTCTTTTTTGGTGCAATTCAGACGTTTTTCATTGGACTGCTTGGCGAATACATAGGATCAATACATACGCAGGTTCGGAACATGCCCCTAGTGATCGAAGCTGAACGCATAAATTTTGATTCCTAGTGCAATCGAGTGAAACTAGCGGCGAATATTGGCTCCGAAGTCATCGTGCAGATCCTGGCAAGGGCCGCCATCCTGCATTTTGGCGACTCGCCAAGAGTGATTGAGTTACGGCGGGCGCCAGGCCGAACTACTGCGCGGGCTCGCCGAGCAGGCGTAACGACCCGGTCAGCACAGTCGAATGAATCGCTGTTGGCGTAGCAGGAGTTAGGGAGCGGGCGTGTCGAGGAACGGCAGTTCGTCAGCGACGGCCCAGGGCAGGAGTTCGGCGATCCGATTGATGGGGTGATCGGCGATGCGGCCCAGCACATGGCGCAAGTACGCTTCCGGGTTCATTGAGCCGGGCGGTGCCGATGAGTGTGTACATCGCGGCAGCCCGATCGCCACCGCTATCTCCTGAGTCCGACAGTTAGGGCTATGCTGAACAAGCCGCGTGAATTGGTGCGTTCAGAGTGATAAGACGTGTTCGCTCAGAAAAATTGGCTCTGATGACGAGAATTTTTCCTGCCGCCCCCAAATGGGGCGTGTTGGCGGAGCACTTGCCCGCGCGGGAAAGACACAGCACACCAACCCCGTCCAATAACTTTCTTCGTAGACAAACGCCGTGACAAACTTCACTGCCCAACCTTCATCGGCAGCCACCGCAAGTGCCAGTGCGGGGCGCTTGTGTTTCATCACGCCGATCGCGCTTACTTTAGTAACGGCACTGGTCGGCTGGGTGCTCGCTGGAGGTCCTGTTGTCAAACTTGGGGTACCGCTGATCTACGAGGGTGACGGCCTGCTGATGCTCACGGTCATCAAGCGAGTCATCGAGAACGAGTGGATTTACCACACCGACCTCATGGGCACGCCCTTCGGCTCATCCCTTTATGACTACCCGATGCCGGACTCGGGTAGTCTGCTGGCGCTCAAGATTCTCGGCTCGTTATTCGGTGGGCCAGCCGCGGCACTGAACTTCTACTATCTGCTGGGTTTTCCGTTGAACGCGTTGGCAGCGTATTTCGTGCTGCGCAAGTTCAACCTGAGCCGTACCCTCAGCTTCGCCGGAGGCCTGATCTATACAATCGCGCCATTCCACTTCATGCGGCTGCCGCATCTCTTCTACACCTGGTACTTTGTTGCGCCCATTTTCGTCTGGTACGCATACCGAATCTCCACGGGGTCGTTTGGGTGGAAGAAGGGGAAAGGAAAGCAGTCCACGCTGGTCATAGATGTCTGCGCCGTGCTCGCTGCATCATGCTTTGGTGTCTATTACGCGCTCTTCGGCTTGATCGCATTCTTGGGTGGTGGAATCATACGCAGCCTCAGCACCCGGAAATTTAGTGCACTCCTGCCTAGCCTCCTTGCTGTCGGTATCGTGACGCTCGGAATCGCCGCAAACGTCGCGCCGAATCTGCTGGACCGCAGCAAGCACGCAGCCAATCCCGAAGCCGTGCAACGTTTTGCATATGAAGCCGAAATCCACGGGCTCAAGCTCGTGCAACTGCTATTGCCGCGCCCCGAACATCGCCTTCCGAAATTCGCGTCATTAAACGCCCAGTATTCGAACAGTTTCCCGCTGGTCTACGAGAACCGTTTCGCGGCGCTTGGACTCATTGGCAGCATTGGCCTGCTGTTCCTTCTCACAAGACTGCTGATACCGCAGCCCAGCGGGGAAGATGGACGGCTGCTCCATGTGCTTGCGGGCCTGACGCTGGTTCTACTGCTGGCATCGACGATCGGCGGATTCTCATCTCTCTTCAGCCTGCTGATCAGTCCAGCAATCCGCGGCTGGAACCGGGTCAGTATTTTCATTGCATTCACCTCGGTGTGCGCCGCCATGATTGGCGTCAAGTATCTCGGCACACGAGTCGCGCCTCGCCGCTCGATCATTGCCGTCGCGCTATGCGCGCTGGCACTATGGGATCAGACGACCAATGCTTGCACCGCGTGCCTCGTGGCAAACGAGGCGGCCTGGGTGAACGACGCAAAGTTCGTGGCAAACATTGAGAAGCAGGTTCCTCAAGGGAGCATGATCTATCAGTTGCCATATATCGGTTTTCCCGAGGTGCCACACCAGCACAAGCTGGGTACTTACGATTTGGGGCGGGCTTACCTTCATTCCTCGTCACTCAAGTGGAGCTACGGCGGCATGAAAGGGCGCCCCGGCGATCTCTTCTTCCGCGCCTTGGCACAACAACCGACATCTCGACAACTCTCGATTCTGGAAAGCCTGGGATTCGCCGGCATCTACATCGACCGCCGCGGATATATCGATCAAGGAGCGGCAATTGAGCGAGAGCTGACTCAGTTGCTGGGCAAACCCGCCACGCTAGTGAGCAACGATGGGCAACAAGCGTTCTTCGCTCTGGCAAGCAACCCCGCGAATGCCGCTTCCCTCACCGGCCTGAGCGACAAAGACATCATGGAACGCGTCGACTTTGTCGCCGACACAGACGGCGAGCGGTATCGCGGCACCCTGCAGCAAGGCATCGATTTCAGCCGCTCCGGTTGGCCCAGGTTCGTCTCCTCCGTGGAAGGGCTGTCAATTCTCGAAAGCTGGGGACGATGGTCAGATGCCAACTTAGCACGCGCCGTCAAGGTGAGCTTTGCAGACGCGCTACCCAAGCAGTTTGTCCTGAATATCGAAGCGCAAGCTTTCGGCCCGAACGCTGGCAATCCGGTCATGGTCAGCATCGGAGGACAGTCCTCTACCTTCATGCCCACTGCGCGCATGCAGCAATTCTCCCTGCACTTCGCGCCCGCAGAGGGATCCAGGGAGATCACGATTGCCGCAGGAAATCCCCGATCGCCTTACGAACTGGGAATCGGCGGCGACCAACGCAAGATCGGCATCGGCCTGCGCCGCCTGTCGGTGCAGCCCGATTGATCACAGTCTTCTGAAGGCTGAAAGGTGGCGATGTCTACTGCAGCAGGCAGCAGGCATAGCCCGGCTCGAATGAGCTGCCCCTCAAAGGGTATTCGCTCTTGGCGGCGGCACATTCCCGCCACGCGGCCACTTCGGCACGCAGCGCGGTATTTTCTGCTTGTTTTGAGGGCTCATTGCAGACCTTCGGCCGCCGCCGGGATGAGCCTCGACATATTCCTACCACAGCAGGGTCAGCGTGACGCCTTGCGGCGCAGGTCCTGATGGATGCGGGATAGTCCGGCGGCACGTAGGCGTTGTTGCGTGCGCTGGGAGCAAGCGGGCGGCGATCGCCGCCTCGTCGAGGTCGCGTTGTAGCTGGTCCCATGCCAGTCCGGCCTCAACGGCCAGCGACACATACTTGGACACCACCCTTTGGAGACTTGCAGCGCCGCGGCAATGCTGGCGTGCGACAGTCTGGATTCGTGTTTGAGTCGTAACACGTCTTTGATCATGCGTATCGTCATGGGGGCTTGGGCATCGCTTCTCCGTGCAAAAACGCAGAAGGTTATCCACAGCCTGGGTTGAAAAATAAGCAACATCCCCAACCGGATCATGCAAGCCGGGCGCCACCACGTCAGAGGTGAGATGGCCCCCGGCGAGCCGGTCACGATCGCCGGAACGGCCGGTCACGATAAACCGGAAATGCCAGTCACGATGCCGGAATCCGCGGTCACGATAATCCGGAATGACTGGTCACGATCGGCCGGAAATACGCAATCACCGAGGAAGGCCTTCGCATACTTTCTTTTGCGTAAAAAATTTTGCGAAATTTTGCGCGCTCTGCGTCCATGTCAAAAAAGGTATTTCCCGAGAAGAGGGCTCTTGCTCGTTTTTCCTGAGCTCAAGCCATGTCTTAATGGCAGCGGCCAAGTCGCTTCCCTGATTGGCCGAAAAATAGTAGGCGTGTTCTCCAGCCACCTCGCGGAATACCGGCAAGTCTCGCGCGATAATTGGCAATCCGTGCCGAGCCGCCTCAATTAGAGGCAAACCAAAGCCCTCACCATAGGACGCGGCAACCAAACATGAGCTTGCAGCATACACACGCGACAAATATTCATCAGTAACACTTTCCAGCCAAAACAAACGCTTCCCTTGTTCAGCATGGGTTCGCAGCGCGACCGCCAGATTCTCAACCAACCACCCCTTTTTACCGACAATAACCAAGTTGACGTTCTGGTTCTCACGCCACAGTTGCTCGAAAGCGGCCAGCACCTGGGCGTGCCCCTTCCGAGGTTCCAATGTGCCAACCATTAAGAAAGTCGGGATATCACTCAACGGCTTGAATGCCGAGCCGGCATCGCCCGGAACTCCTGGCAATCCGAGCGGATTGTCAATATCCGCGCCGAGATGAAACCAATCAATCGCAAAAGATTGGGCCCGTTCGGGAGCCCACTGATTGATCCAATCAGCAAGCTCTCCCGCAACCGCTTTCGAAATGCATATTGCGCCATCGCTTTCCAACACCACGCTCAACCACCGCTCAAATCCTTCTGTCGCGCCAGGAACGAAGTATTGCGGCTGAAGAACACAAAGCAGGTCATAAACAACAAATTTGACCTCTACTCCACGTAACTTCATATCCTGATAAAACGCGCGTTGCGCCGGAACAATCTGTGGCTGTAGATCCAATCCGATGAAAATGTCCCCGGGACCATAATCAATCGGTGCGTCTTGCAACCAATGGTCTTCAAAACCCATTAGCTTCATCGTAAAGCTGCGAGCGTAGCGGTAGGCCTGCTCGGTCGTCGCATAAACGGGTTCCACTCGGAAACCTTCCGGCGGATGCTCCAGCCACTCCTTCAGCAAACTACAAACCACTCGCTGAATTCCACTTTTTGCGTCGCGTTGGACAAGTTCCGAAATATCTACCAATAATTGCCGCCGGCTGTTACGCGGTACAAAGTTCATCGCCGTAGACGTCGCCAATTGCCGAAAGTGAGTGTCGTCCGCCTCACCAACACGGCTAATAATTGTGCGCGCTAACACAGCGGTATTCGCGCTGGCCTGGTGATAGAAAGATTCGATAGCATTCCGATATCGTGCGGCGCACACATCCGGCGAGTGATGAGTCAAAATGGTTTCTCGTGCCAACGCTCCCATTTTTTGGCGCAAGCTCGAGTCTGAGTACAATGTGTCCAATGCGTTCGTTAGCTCGTGATCGGAAAATTCGTCTGGCAGCATCCAGACGGTCTCGGGATCCAGATCCGCCATGCTGCCGTTCGCATTAACGATCGTCGCCTTTGCGTAATTCATGCAATCTAGGACCGTTGCGGAAGTCTCCCCTCTAGAAAGAGTCCGCAATTGCACACCGACGTCTGCTGCAGCCAGATATCGATGGAAAGTTTGGGTGTCTGCCCAACCGGTAATGCGGACATTGGGTCGCTCGCCCAGTTCATGAATACTACTGACCAGTTCGTCACCGTAACGACCGAGCTGATTTTCTCCAACGAAAATTAGATGGCACGTAGAATTATGGGCCAGCGACGAGTCGGCCCATGCTTGTAACAACCGGTGATTCAATTTTGTCGGACCTAGTAAGCCGAATGCACAGACCAAGTAATCGTTTTCCCCAAATCCTAACGATGCGCGAGCGTCGGCTTTATCAAAATCAACCGCAGTATTGCGCGCAAGAGGTATCTGAACCCAATCGGCCGTATCCCCACCGTACCATTGCCGTGCCAATCGTATCGCATTTTCCGAGTGAACGATAAGCCCCAGGCTCTTCTGAATCACATCCAAACTACACGGATATTCCCACACAACATCTGCCGTATCCGATTTCTGATGCCGGTCTCTCACACCAGCATAACCGTGCCCCGCGTACAGCGCCGTGGACCAGTAGCCAGGGTGCCATCTTTGGGTATCCATCTCGGCTGCAATCCCAGAAAGAAAAAAATCGTGCAGCGCCACTACCCCAGGCACGACCTCGAGGAGCGGAAACATGTATCGATGAAACGATGAATTGCCGAAGTGGTACAGCACACTGTCATATGCATCGGGATTTCGGAGCAAGAATTCCGATGTTCTGACGGCGCCGTATTTGAATTGAACGTCAACATCCATGCCATCTTCAACGATAACATCGATATCGTAAAACTCAGAAAGCGCAGGCAGTAACTGCGCACTGAAGTCAGCAATTCCCGTTCGAGAGGGCGGCAGAGGTGATACATACGCCAACCGGGGGCGCGATGTTTGGCCTAATGCAGTCCGTTTCTGCTCCAACCAAGCCTCATACCGCGACTCCATTGCACTAATTGCACGACGACCGCTTTCATCCCATGAGAACTTTTGTGCTTGGTTCTCGGCGCGCACCACCAGTTCCTGCCTGAACTGCTCATCAGTCAGGCCGCGCCGCATACATTCGGCAATTGATCCATCAGATTTTGGATCGAACAGCGCCTCGCTCCAGCCAATCACTTCCGGCACGCTCGACGTATTCGAACCAATGACTGGAGCAGCACATCGCATTGCTTCCAATACTGGCAATCCGAATCCCTCGTGCCACGAAGGAAACACGAATAGTCGGCACAAATTATAGAAAGACAGTAATTCCTCATCCGGCACAAAATCCGTAAATACGACATCCTGTGCATCTAGACCGAATTGCCTGGCCAAGCGCTCGAGCACCTCGCGGCTAGCCGGCTGGATCGAACAAACGATCGTCAGTTGATGAGACTGCCGTAACTCTTGCGGCAGAAGTGAAAAGGCGCGAATCAGTCCCTCGACATTCTTACGGTGATCAATGCCACCCGTATACAGCACGAAAGGCTTGGATAATCCATATTTGCGGCGCAGAATCGCTTCCTGCTCGCAATCAATACGCGTGGGTAGGAACCATGTATCCACGCCGGTGGAAATATTAACCGACTGTTCATTTGCTAAATTCAAATATCTGATACCCTCCTGACGAGAAGATTCGGATATCGCCAACCACAGATCGGCCCGCCGCAGGTGCTCGATCTTTTCCATGTACCAAGCCCTAAAAGAAGGATTTTCCAAGTATGGATCGGGGTAGATATACGGAATCAAGTCGAAAAGCGTAACGGCAACCGGGACGCTTTCTTGGAGAGCATGAATACTCGTTACTGATTCGTCGCCAAAACCCTCGAAAAGACTGGTGATATAGATAAAGTCCGGCTTCAGACTTAGCAAAAAACTTTCATAAGTCAGCTCAGCTGCTCGGCGACGCCAACCATTTTCTTCGCCAACGTAAGCAACCGACTTCGGTGGAGACCAAATGCGAATGTTTTTCCGCGCAAGCGTATGTCTAAACTCTTCGCATAGGGAAGCGTTCTCACTTTCGAACGAACCATTCAATGCGAGGAGGATTTCATGCTCACCGCGATGCCGAATCATAGCCTTGACGATAGACAAGGTATAGCGGCCTATGCCTCGATTTCGCGACGCAAGGCTCTGCGCCCCCTGCATGTCGAAAACAATACGCATCAATGTCTTCCCTTATCTCTACTTTCCAGAGCAGCTTTCAATGCCACGTAGAATTTCCGGGCTCGGGGCGTCAACCCGTCATCCTCAACAGGAACCACGTTCATACGAACCTCGGTCACCGGCACGTCGGTCGTCGGAACCTCAGCCGTCGATTGTATGGGAGCACCGACAATAATGCGAATCAAGCGTTGTTTAACGCTTGGAACAACATCCAGCGCTCGCCCGACCAGTCGTCGTAGTAATGGCCGACGGTCGGCATATATCGCGCACCGCTGCAAGAACCGTCGCGCTTTTTCTTTGCTCCCTCGTTTTGCATTACGCGCGAATGTCGCTACACGCCGCAGCGGTGCCGTAATACGCCACGATGTACTGCAATAGACCGCCTGCAATTGCGTCGAAATCTGTTGCATTTCGCTTCGAACTTGCCGTATGTCCAATTCGACTTGCTGGAAATGTAATTCAACTTGATGGCTATGCGCTCTAGCTTGTTGGTTATGCTGGTCGAACTTCTCGATACGACGATCCAGTAGAGCAACATTTTTGCCGAGGCTCTGAAGTTGGTCCTCGAACTCATTATTTCGATTGGTCAACCGATTTTCGAATCGACTCGCCAATACTGCCAAGGTCAGCCCATAATCTGCATTAAATGCATCGTCAAATAATTTCGACAGATCTCCATCACAGACTTTTTGAGCAACTATGCCATAGTCTGGGCTTACGCCGCCCAATACATCCAATAAATGAACGTCAACATTCTGGTCGCGCAGGATCTCCGATTCTTGCAATCGTATTTTTTTTATCCTTGAAAACCCAGAGTACTCAACGACGAATCCAAGAAGCTCTGGAGGGATCGGATTTTTATGACTGGGATCTAAATAAAAATTACACCCCGCAACAATAATGTTTTCAGGGTTGGGGGTCTCAAGAATCAAAATCCCACCCGGGCGTAACACGCGAAACGCCTCCGATACTAGTGCAGCAAGGCACTCGAAATCCAGGTGCTCCACTACGTGAAACGCCGAAACCACAGATAAGGACTCGTCGGGTATTGAGCGCAATGCACTCAGCGCGTCCTCTTTTTGAGCATTTAGCCCCAACACATGGCACGCCTCAAGCATGCCATCGTCCAAGTCGACTCCTTTGGCGAGAAATCCCTCCTCAGTCAGGAGTTCCAACCACTCTCCACGGCCACACCCTAAATCAAGAGCAACTATGTCAAACCCAAACGTAAGCAATGGGCGGATAAATGGCAAATACGATCTCTGTCGCTCTTTTATCTGCGTCCTGGAGCCACGATGTCGATCTTCAAACGCGCGATAAAATTCATAACTCATAATGAGCTCCTGATGCCAGTCTACAATCAAACCCCGCCCCAAAAAACGCTTGTCTAGACATTAATCACATTAAATTCCAGTGTATGATCTTGCTTTGATAACTGTTATTAATATGATTATTTCTGGCCTGCTCGTTTTTAATACCATAGTCGCCAGTGAGTTCAGCCCCGTCCGCACAGCCCCAAGGAGGAAACGGGGATAAATCGACTGAATCTCCCGCATTACACTTCCGACGATAAAAGCTGTGGCACAATGTCAAAGCCATCAGGGTGATGCAGTCGATTTACAGTCCATGGCCGATCGTCGCGATCATTTTCCGTCCTCGCCCAGTTGGGGTGGCAACTCTTGTGTTGTGTGCCGGATCGAGCGGCTTGCGACCGCGCTTCTTGCGCCTGGGGCCCGCCACCTCGACCTCGGCCGTCCCTTCTTCTTCCTGCGCCGGCGCAGCGTTCGGCGCGAGGGCCGCGGGAAGGCATGGTCGCTCGCGGCAAACAGAATGAAACCTGCCTCGGTCTTTACAAGAACATCCCTTGGCTACAAGGTATGGCAACGCGACGCGCCGTGGCATAGCTATATTCTTCAATTCGATCGAGACGAGAATAAATGTTCTCGATCCAATCCTGCAGTCTCTGAGAGGCGGGATCAGATAGCTGCCGAAAGCGATGCTGGGACTGCATGTGCAGTTCGGGCGGTACATGTAATTCCTGGAGCGTGGAAGCCAATGCTCTGCGAATCTCCTGCTGTGACTTCCCATACGATTCGAGCAACTCCCCTCGTTGCACGACCTTCTTGCGCCGTAATAGTGGACGCATGCCTGATTTCGTGCAGAATATTCTGATGCACGCCATCGAGCAGATAACTCCCCATCCTTGATGCAATCGGCCGAAGCAAGGGCTTGGCCAGACGAAATCCGAACCGCGCGACCGGCCGCAACACCTTCTTGATCCAGGACGTAGTCACTCCATCTTGTGGAATTTCCTGCCCGGTGTCGTGATCATGAGTCATGGTGATATCGGCCTGCGCTGGAGCACGCCGCACCGCCAGCCTGTTTTCCATTTTTCATTCGCTTTGACGCAACCTGAAAGGCTGCCGAAACATCCACGCCGTCGCGATGTATCTCGTTCATTACGAACTCAGGCTCCGAAATAGGCTGGAACCACCGATTGCGGATCCCCATCCATCCGGACTTTACCATGTTCGAGCCAGATAACACGGTTACATGTATGCAGCACCAGATCACGTGAATGGCTGGCGATCACAAGGATGTTGGTGGACTGCACCAACTCCGTCATGCGCTCTTCGGCCTTATGCTTGAAGCCCTCGTCACCGACCGAAAGCCACTCATCCATCAGCAGGATCTCCGGCCGCACGATGGTCGACACGGCAAATGCCAGCCGCAAATGCATACCGGTCGAATAGGTACGCAACGGCATATCGACGAAATCTCCCAATTCGGAGAATTCGATAATATTCTCGATCTGGCTGGTGATCTGCGCCTTGGTCATGCCCAGCAGGCCGCCACGAAGATAGATATTTTCCCGGCCGGTCGCTTCCGGATCGATTCCGAGCGAGATATCGATCAGCGATCCGATTTCGCCTTTGATCCTGGCGTTTCCGGAGGATGGCTCATAGACGCCGCTCAACAGGCGAAGCAGCGTGCTTTTCCCCGCCCCGTTGTGACCGAGCAGGCCAACCCGATCGCCATCGCGAAGTGTAAAGGACAGCCCCTCCAAGGCCCGGACCACCACCCGGCCCTGCTGATCCGCGCCCAATTGACCACCGGTTGCGACTTGGATCAGCCGCTTCTTCAATGATCTGCCACTCGCGTTGTAAATAGGAAAATCGACGCAGACGTCCTTGAATTCAATCGAAGCCACTGTTCAATTTCCTTATTCAGAGCCAATAGGCGATGCGGCGCTTGTAACGTCCATACACCAGAATCGCTGCGCCCCACCCCAAAAGCGCCATGGCAAGGGATACGCTCCAGTTCAGCGCGGTCGGAACTTGGCCCAGCAACGGAGAGCGGACAATTTCAAGCACGTGATAGATCGGATTCAAATCAAGCAGATAGAGACTGGCTCGCTCCGGCAAATGGCTTGGCATCCACATGATGGGCGTCAGGTAAAAAACAACCTGCAAAACGCTACCCACCATTTGCGGCAAATCGCGATATCGGGCACACAGGATCGCCAGAATCAAGGCAACCCACGTCAGATTGATGATCGCCAGAAACAGGCCCGGGATAATTAGCAAAGCAACGATGCTCAATGGCTTTCCCACGGCCAGGAATACCAGCGGCAGAATCACGATATTGTGGCCAAGAATCAGCACATTCCGCCAGATCATGCGCAAAATGTGAACGAACAAGGGGATCGGGAGTTGCTTGATAATCCCTTCCGCGGCAATAAATCCAGTACAACCTTCCGTGACAATGGAAGAAATGAAAGCCCACAGAATCATGCCCGCCGCCAGATAGGGCAGGAATTCGTCTAGGGGCGATTTAAAAATCTGCCCGAAAACGATCCCAATAGTGCCGATCATGACACCCATGCTGAGCGTCAGCCAAAATGGCCCCAACGCAGATCGTCGATAGCGTTGGCGAACATCCTGCCATCCCAGCATTGCCACCAGGGAAAGGCGCCGCGATGCCGCGCTTATGTCAGAAACCGCTGCAACTGCCAAACCATTGCGCATTACAAACACCGAGTTAGTCACAAAATGCAATTTTAATCCAGGCAAAGGTGTGAGTCATCTTTGCCAACCGTATTCAGAACTTCCGGCGGCAAATCGCCCCGTCAACCTGCACGATGCGCCGATATAACTCCACGTAGGAGGCAGCCATTTTCTCCGCCGTAAATTCTGACTCGAATCTCTGGCGGGCCTGAGCGCCCATGATGGCAGCGAGAGCATCATCTTCATATAACCGCTCCATTGCCTTGCGGAAGGCAGCCGGATCGCCTGGTGGCACCACCAGACCCGTTTCACCATCGATATTGATGAAACTGCTTCCAGTTCCGATTTCGGAAGAAATCAACGGTTTGCTGTTCATGGCCCCCTCCAGCAGGGTCACGCCATAAGCTTCCGAACGCAAATGTGACGGGAATACAACTGCATGACAGAGACTCAGCAGCGCCATTTTATCCTCGTCCGGCAATGCTCCGAGAAAATGGACGTTATCAAGCCCGAGCGACTCAGCCTGCTTGCGCAGCTGTAATTCTATCGGTCCAGCCCCCACAATAACGACATGAAAAGGAGCTCCTTGTATGGCGTTGAGCAAGATATGCAGGCCCTTGTAATAACGGATAACGCCAACAAACAGGAAAAAGCGGTTACCCACCCTGTCCTTCCAATAGGCAACGCGCTCTGATTTAACGGTCGGGTAACTGGCCTCGTTCAAGCCGATCGGGACCACTGAAACCTTGTCACGAAACTCCTGCAGGGTTTCACTGGTCTCGACATAGTTGGGAGAGGTCGCCACCACCGCGTCCATGCTTCCAATGAAGCGCCGCATCAGTGGGCGATAAAAGTGCAAAAGGGTACGTTGCCGGACTATGTCCGAGTGATAGGTCAACAGCGAAGGCCTACGCGGGCGCCCAAGCAGATGGAGCATATCCCCAAAAGGCCACGGGAAATGGTAATGGATGACATCCGCCCATTTCGAAGCATCCTTGAATGGCTTCAGCGCCGACAACGAAAACGGGGTTGATGCCACATCGAGATTGGTGGGCGCCTGAATGACTTCGATCTCACCGTCACGCACCCGACGCACCTGACGTGTCGATTTACTCAGCGTAAAGACGCGACCTTCCACACCCAGCGGGCGCGCCGACAGGATGATTTGACGAATCACTTGCTCGACGCCACCGAAGGAGTCAGGGTAATAGGTCTTAAAAACGTGCAATACGCGCATGTTGGTCCGGCTTCTCAGGCGACGCGTCGGTAAACTTCGGCAGTCAGCTTGGCCGTATTCTCCCACGACAGGCGAAACGCACGCTCCCGGCCCAGGGCAATACATGTGCTGCGGACGTTCCGATCCTCGGTCAGCCGCTCCATCGCTACGACAAGTTCAGCCACGCTGGACGCGTCGACTTCCACGGCCGCACCGGCGGCAACCTCTGGCAAGGACGAACTGGTCGAAGTAATCACGGGTACGCCGCAAGCGAAGGCCTCCAGCAGCGGGATACCAAATCCCTCATACAGTGAAGGAAACACAAAGACGCCTGCACCGGTATAAATAGCCTTCAATTCCTGCTCACTCTTCACTGACTCGAGCCACACGACACGCTCTCCGCGGGCCTGCGCGGCACGGATCCCATCAATCTCCGCCTGGCAGCGCCAGCCAGCCCGGCCGACGATGACCAGTTGTCGCGTTTCGCGAATTCGCCTTGGCAGGGCAAGATAAGCGGCCAGAATCCGGCCAACATTTTTCCGCGGCTGAATCGTCCCGACAAACAGGAAATATTCCGGCGCCAGCCCGTACTTCGATGCGACGCTTACGACTTCCTGCGCATCGACCGGTTGCAGCCACTGGCGATCAATGCCGCAGGGCACTACCGAGATCTTCCTTTCATCGACGCCGAAGAACTCGACCAGGTCCGCGATCGAAGCGCGCGCGTGAGCAATCACATGATCGGCATTGCGGCCAGCCTGCCTGATCTGCCAGTTCTTCAGTGCACGCAACCTTGGACTGGTCCATTCCGGATGCTTCAGTGGAACGGCATCATGGAGAGTGGCGACTACCGGGCAATCCATACGTACCGCACGGAAATCCGTGGCGTGATAGACATCGATCTGCCTCCCGACCCTTAGCCGGAATCCCAGACTGCTGATGGCCGCCTGCACGAGGAATGGGTGCGGAAAGGTGACGGCCGCGGTCATGGCAAGCGTGCCTGCCGAGCGGTTCGAGTAGACGCACGGAATCGGCTGGCACCCGGAGCCGGGCAGCGCACGCACCAACGCGCTGGTGTAGACGCCGATCCCATCGATTCGTCCACCATGCGCACCTCCCACTATAGGCAGGGAACTGATGCCGACACGCAGCTCCCTCATCCTGCGTACATCCAGCGCAGCGTTTCTTCGAATGCCGGTCTTTCCAGACCAGGAACCAGGGACTCCAGCTTCCTGGTGGATCCGACCAGCATACGCACCTCATTGGGTCGTACAAAAGCCGGATTGACGTGGACTTCAATCGAATAGCCAGCGAGCTGCTCGACGACAGCGATGATGTCTCGCAAGCTGAACGGTTGCCCACTGCAGACGTTCACCATCTCCCCGCATGCAGGGCCGTCCAGCAGCGCAGCGTAAATGCTGGCGACTGTGCGCACATCGGAAAAATCGCGTGTTACATCGAGGTTGCCGAGCTCGATGGAACGCTCGCCCCGCTTGAAATGCGAAACGATCTTCGGCACCAGGAAATGCTCTGCCTGGCCGACACCGGTATAGTTGAACGGCCTGGTCACGATGATCGGTAAACGATCGAACCAGGTCCGGACCATATACTCCATCGCGACTTTGCTGGCGGCGTAGTGATTGACCGGCTGCGGCTGCTGGCTCTCTTCAATGACGCCTTCACAGGCATTGCCATAGACATTGGCGCTGCTCGCGATGAGAATCTTCGCCGGCTGGTGCCCAACGTCGGCACACGCCTGCAGCAGATTCAGCGTGCCGAGGACATTGACGCGATAGAACGCCAGCTCATCCGCATGTGCGACATAGCTGATGGCGGCAAGGTGCGCAATATAATCTGGCCGCTGCTCATCGATGACGCGGCGGCACTGATCGAGGTCGGTAACATCCAGCGGAATATCATCCGTGGCAGCCACGTCCGGATGGACGGACGCCCCCATTACGCCGACGCCGGCCTGGCGCAGCGTTTCGCTGAGATAGTGTCCGGTAAATCCACGCGCCCCAGTAATCAAGGCGCGTGGCACCGCCTTCTTAGAAGGAGAAGCCAATCTGATTTCTCCGCAGATCTGCCTCGACCATCATCTGGCACAGTTGCTCGAGTGTGGTTTGCGGTTGCCAGCCCAGCTTTTCCTTTGCTCTGGCCGGATTGCCAATCAGCAGGTCAACTTCAGCGGGCCGGTAGAACTTCGGATTGATGCGCACGATGGTCTTGCCCGTCGCGGTATCGACACCCATTTCAGCCTCCCCGCTGCCCTTCCACTCGAGCGACACATCCACGGCCTTGAAAGCCATCGTCACGAAATCGCGAACGGTTTCGGTACGGTTGGTGGCAAGCACGAAGGTGTCCGGCTCGTCAGCCTGCAGCATGCGCCACATGCCTTCGACATATTCCTTGGCGAAACCCCAATCCCGCTTGGCATCCAGGTTGCCCAGTTCCAGGACATCGAGCTTACCCAGCTTGATTTTCGCTGCCGAGTCCGTGATCTTTCGCGTCACGAACTCGCGCCCGCGCAACGGCGATTCATGGTTGAACAGGATGCCGCTGGAACCAAAGATCCCATAGGACTCGCGGTAATTCACCGTGATCCAGTGGGCATAAAGCTTGGCCACGCCATACGGGCTGCGCGGGTAGAACGGCGTCGTCTCGATCTGCGGGATGGCCTGCACCTTACCGAACATTTCGGAGGTGGATGCCTGATAGAAGCGGATCTTCGGATTGACGGTGCGAATAGCCTCGAGCAAATTGAGCGCTCCGACACCGGTAATTTCAGCCGTGGTCACGGGCTGCTCGAATGAGACCCCGACGAAGCTCTGGGCAGCCAGGTTGTAGACCTCCGTGGCGCCACTGGTCTGCAGCAGGCGAATGCACGTGCTCAGGTCAGTGAGGTCGAACTCCACCAGATGAAGGTTGGGGTGATCGGTGATGCCTAGTTCATCCATGCGCCAGAAGTTGACCGAGCTGGTCCGGCGATAGGTACCGTAGACGGTATAGCCCTTCTCCAGCAGAAGCTCGGTGAGATAGGCACCATCCTGACCGGTCACCCCGGTAATTACAGCAACACGTTGATTCATCGTTCTAGTCCTGAAGAAATGTTGACATTCAGTGTTCTCGATTCGGGATGGACGTCACGCCAGCCGCCCAAAGAGCTTCCCAGCCAACTGGCGCGCACTCTCCCGCCAAGTAATGGGTCGAATTCTACCCGCCAACGCCCGACGCTCGTCCTCCGGCATCTCTGTGATGCGACTTACCGCCTCTCCGAGCGAGGAAGGCACGCCAAGTTGAAAGTAGATGGCACCCTCGCCGCCGACCTCGCGGAACACGGGGATGTCGCTTGCCAGCACTGGCACCCGGTGCATTGCGGCTTCCACAATCGGCAAGCCGTAGCCTTCAATCGTGGAGGCGGCAATCAGCGCTGTGGCGCTTTCGTAGCAGCGATTGATCTCCGCGTCGGTAAAAGCCTCGATCACAAACAGCTTCTTCCCGTTCATGGGATGGTTGCGAATCCTCGATACGAGGGCTTCCACATGCCACCCCTGCTTTCCCGCGAAGCACAATCGTGCGTCGCCGCCGGCGGCCCAGATCTGCTCAAAGGCATCAAGTACAAAACCGTGCCCCTTGCGCGGCTCAATGGTGCCCACCAGAAGAAAGAGGGGTGAAGACACGTCATCGACCATGGCCTGCACCGCTGGCCTGATGCTCAATTCCTGTTCTAGCACTGCCAGATCGGCGCCAAGGTTCCAATGCTCAAGCAGAAGCGGCCGCGGAGGCTGTACTTTCGCGTCAGCAAGATGATCCGCCAGAGTTGTCTTCACTGCTCGCGAAATGCAGATCAGCATATCGCTCTCCATCACCGCCGACCGCAGCCAGTTCTTGAAAACGGAAACTAGGCCAGGACTGCAGTACTCGGGGTGCAGGATTGGGATCAGGTCGTAGACAACCGACACAATACGCCCGCCAAACTGCCTGACCTCCTCGAATACGGGCAGGAACTGCTCATACTGTTCCCAGGACGAATCGAGCATCAACAGCACATCACCCGGATGGATATCGATAACCGCGTCCCCATATGCATCGCGCTTTCGATCGAACACCGACGCGACCACACCGGCAGCCCGAACCAGCCTGCCGTTGACAAGCTGCACAACTTCGATCGGCGGCGTATCCGCACCGAGGCACAGCTCACGCACGATATTGCGCACCACCCGCTGGATTCCACTGCGTGCATCAGTCCTGGCCAATTGCGTCACATCGATCAGGAGCCGGCCATGCCGATTGAGCCTCAGGTTATGGCCAGCACTTGCGCAGATCCTGTCGAGCAGCGACTCGTCCGAAGGCAATTCCTCCAATGACTGTGCGACCTCATCCACGAGGCGAGAAGGCGCAAGATATGAAGCGCTATCAAGAAGCGATTGAATGCCTTCGACATTGCCACCCACCAAATCCAGAACTGTGATCGGCGGGCACCACCCGCCGGCTTGAAGCCGGCGCACCTGGTTTGCGGCCTCTTCAGTCTGCGTAACGACGGACAAGGTGGAAGCAAGCACATCGAGGACCGCTGGCTCTCCCCCATTACTCTCATCGCAAGGCGGCAATAACAGGGATCGGATCCCTGGCTCCAGGCAAGCGCCCGCCAGGCCGGAAGGGCCTAGTACCAGTACGCCCGGATTCGTCCGCATCTCGCGTAGCAGCCAGGCAGGAGGTGCAGAATCCTGGCTTGAGTACACGACCGTTCCACTGCGCAAAGCGCCATCGAAGGCCGTCCCTTCTGCCGATCCGGCGTGGATCGACAGACTGTGACCGGGCTGCGCTGCTTGCACCTCGACATTCGCAAACGCGGAAAGCTGAACGGCAAGCTGGCTACCCTCGCCTGGCTCGTCGCTGCCGGAACAGCCCGCGTCAGCAGATATGATGGAAACCGCCGGCCGGGTATCTCCAACTCCTCTCGCACTACACTGCTCACGGACGCGGGGCATCTCCTTCGCGTGCTCGATAGCCTGCCAGGCTTTCATGCCCGTTGCATCCCAGCTGAACTCAGCCGCGCGAGCGATGCCGAAGGTCCGCAACTCCTGCTGCAAACCTTCATCGGAGAGCACCCGTGACAGGGTGACAGCGATGGCCTCCGGATCTTTCGCGTCAAACAATACATCGGTTCGACCCACCACTTCCGGGATCGACGAATTGTCAGCCGCAATGACTGGCGCACCACAGGCCATTGCCTCCAGGACCGGCAAGCCGAAGCCTTCATAAAGCGATGGGAATACAAAGACCTTGCACTGCTGGTAGAGCGCAACCAGCTCGGCGTCATCGACATGGCCCGTGACAACGATATCACCATCGCGCAGGCCGAGCGCCTTCGCCTCATGCCAGAACTCCCCGCGATCTCCCGTTTGATTCACTACGAGCTGATGCGTATGCCGCAATGCTTCGGGCATGCGCGCATAGGCGCGCACCATGCCTGACAGATTCTTGCGGTAATCCGCGTTGCCTGTATACAGCACGAAGGGGCGTTGAATACCAAACCGGGAGACATCACCAGGTGTCCCGCCCTTGGCGAGGGGGCGAAACCGTTCGTCCACGGCTCCGCCGATAACGGCAATGCGACCCGGCTCGATGCCGAGATGCTCTATGGCATCCCGCCGCGTCGCCTCCGAGATTGCAAGCAGCAGATCGAACCTTTTCAGATGCTGAAGGCGCGCCGTATACCATTTCTTGAAGGTTGGCGAGGCATCCAGGTACTGTGAAGGAAAGAGCCACGGAATCAGATCGTACAGGACTGCAGCACGCAGGCTAGCACCCACACGAATCCCCGGATCCGGCGCAACGCCATTTTCCGCCCAGCCCTCGAATGGACTCAGGCACAGGACCGCATCCGGGGACAGAACCCGATAGGCGCCGGTTACCAGGCTTGCAGCTAGTCGCTCGTCCATGGACGCAGACACACCGCTATGCCGATAACTAGCGAAGTGTCCGGTCTCAAGCATGGGTGACAGCATGGTACGCAGTTCGTCGCACGACTTGCCATACTGGGCGTCCGCCAAAGCATGAAACTGATGCCCGCCATTGGTGCGCACAAGCGCCTGCGTCAGTGCCAGCGCATATCTGCCAATGCCACGCAGACGGGATGTCGTTTGGCAGGGAAGAAGGTCAACCAGAAGCCGCATCAGGAGGGTTCCCCGACGATCTTATAATCAGTCTTCAGCCGATTGATGAGGGCAGCCTTAAAAATCTGCGCATCTTCGGTGAGATATGGCACTACCAGCGTCTCGGTGGCTATAGCAGCACGAACGCGGCGCATCAACCAATCCCAGAGTCCCGGGAATCGCTTGGCGATCAACCTGAGGATTGGTCGCAACCATGCCTGAGCCTGCACGACCAGCACCAATGCTTTGGTCACGCGTCTAAATAATGCAAAAGCACTTGCTCTTGGCCGCTTGACTGCACGCAGCGCCTTTGCGGACGCCCGCAGCGGCTTGGTAAGACGCCATGACGTACTAGCATGCATAGCATCGAGGCTAGATCGCAAGTTGCCGTTCTCAGTTCGCAACTGTTCGAGTTCGGTGTAGAGGGCCTCATAGCGACGAACCGCCTTTACAAGGTCCGCTTGACGCTGTGCACCTTGTCTTGCCATCTCCCCTTTTTCCGCTACACCAGCCTGCCGCTCCTCGACGCGGCCGATGGAGACCATGCGATCAATAACGAAATCGTCGAATACGTTAGGAGGCACTTCAAATGCGAATTGCGCATCATGCTGCTCCTTGGCAACATAGTAGCGATTTAGCCCGTCGAAATATACAAAGTTATATCCGGCCGACAGGATAATCGGCTCCCAAAGCTGATGATTTTGCTCGGTACTGTTCGGCTTGGTAGCCTCCACGATCAGTACCCAGGGACGCCAGACCTCCAGATCGAGACCCTTCAGTACGGCCCTCTCAGCGCCTTCTACATCAATCTTGAGAAAATGGATTGGACGCATTGCGTAGCGGTCAAGCACACTTGAAAGCGTGTCGACATCGATCTGCTGCGTAAAGACGTCCGTGCCACGGGCGCGATAAGCATCGGCAACGGCCGAATCAAGCGTTGACAGCCCTCGCACAGGAATAGAATAAAACGGAACCGTCCCCTTTGAATCTCCGACGGCAATGGCAATGTTAATGTCGCGCGGTCGTACCTGACAAAGCCGTCGCCAGCTATCCTGCTCCGGCTCAATGTTGATGCCAGACCAGCCATGCTCATAAAACAGCCTGGTTACTGAATCGATATCCGGGTCACTCGCACCAACGTCAACATAGAAGCCATTAGACACGTGTTTGAGCGCGCGCCACAGCAAAACGTCTTCGAAATTCTGCGCGTACGAGGTAATTGTCATTGACTTACTAGTTAGGACTTGTGGGCCCACCGCGCATTCGGCCTGATCACCTGCGCAGAAGCCTTGGTCAGGGGCGAGCCACGTTTAGACGCCGTCGGGCACAGCCGTTGGGGGAGATGCCTTTCCATCGATTCGGCTGTGGCTGGTAATCAGGACGGCGAATGAAGCGCATAAGCGGCACCAGATTCGGTGAGCGCTTGTCATAGTTACGACAAGCGCTCACCGCACCGCACGAAAATGCCCCTTGGCCTACACCACCCGGCCGTATGAATCTTCGAAGCGTACGATGTCGTCTTCGCCCAGATATTCACCGCACTGGACCTCGATCAGGACGAGGTCCATTACCCCCGGATTGATCAACCGATGCTTGTGTCCCGCCGGGATATACGTAGACTGATTCGGTTGCAGCGAGATGACTTGTTCACCATTGACCACATCTGCGGTGCCACTTACCACAATCCAGTGCTCACTACGGTGATGATGCATCTGCAACGACAGCTGAGCGCCCGGCTTGACCACAATCCGCTTGATCTTGAAGCGGTCACTTTCCTCCAGCACTGTGTATGTGCCCCATGGACGGTGCGCAGTTTTGTGGATCTTATAACTGTCGTGACCGTTCTTTTTCAGCTGCCCGACGATGTGTTTGACATCTTGCGTGCAGTCGCGATTGGCCACCAGCAACGCATCAGGAGTGTCGACGATGATCAGGTTATCAACACCCACGGCGCCAACCACGCGCGCATCGCTCTTGATATAGCAGTTGCTTACGTCATGCAGCAGAGCATCCCCGTAAATCCGGTTCCCCTGCGCATCTGGCGGCGTCAGTTCGCTAATGGAGTGCCAGGAACCGATATCGCTCCAACCCATGTCGCTAGGCACAACCGACACGCGATCGGATTTTTCCATGATTGCGTAGTCGATGGAAATATCGGTGACGCGCTTAAACTGAGCCGCGTCTAGTTCAAGCGAACGGCATCCGTCTGCGGTTGAGCTAGCACCCGCACCGAAGCTGCTCTCGCATGCCTGGAGCAAATCCGGCGTGAAGCGGCTGAAATCCTTGAGAATGGTTCGGACAGAGAAGCAGAACATCCCGGAATTCCACAGATGTGCCCCGCCAGCCACCAGTGCCTCAGCCACCTCAAGCTTCGGCTTTTCCACAAAACGCACGACTGGATGAACACCATCCAGACCTTGCTCGCAGTCAAATTCAATGTATCCGTAGCCGGTTTCCGGCGCAGTGGGCCGAATGCCGAAAGTGACAATCCGCCCTTCCAAGGCCGCAGCAGCGGCTGCTTCGACGGCAGCCCGGAACTTGTCCAAGTCTTCGATGAGGTGATCCGCCGGCAACACCAACATTACCGCATCCTCGCCATGATTCTCGCGAACCCAGCAAGCCGCCGAAGCCACGGCCCCTGCGGTATTGCGGCCAAACGGTTCCAGAACGAAGCCAAGCGGAATCCGTTCCTCATTGACCTCCTGGCACTCGTCCCGGGTCAGGAAGAAGGTTTCCCGGTTGGTCACAACTACCACCTCCGGCACTTCATCAAACAAAGTGGCCCGCTTAAATGTCTTCTGCAGCAGACTTTCACCGTCAGCAAGCTTCAACAGCGGCTTGGGGAATGCCTCTCTGGAAACCGGCCAGAGACGGGTTCCTGCACCACCGGAGATAATGACTGGAATGATTTGCATGATTGACCACTTTTTTGACTCAGGGCCAAATTGTAACGGAGCATCCCGCCGACCCTGTAAGACCCATGTAATTTTGTCTTGCCATCTGTAACGTTCACGGCAATTAGCCTCTCGCCTCTTGCCAAGAGCGCTCTATGTTGCTAGCGGCCGGATATGGGGCGAAATTGATTGCCTTGCAGCGTCACCGCCACGGCAGGAGATGCCAAATGCGCCTCTCGATGTCGGTGTTGTGGTAATTAGATCACAAAACGGATGGAACGGCCCGATACACGCACTTACAGAATCGCCGCGCGCGGACAGGACAGAGCAATAGCCGTTCCTGATGCCCGTGCGCCTGCGAGCCTCTGTACAAACACAGCTACTGAGGTTGTTTAACTTCGAAAGCTACTTCCGCCAGCAACTTGCCCGCCGCATCCTTCGCCGTAAGGAACGGAGTGCCCTGTAGGGGCCAGCGCACACCAACCGACGGATCACTCCACAACAGAGTGCGCTCGTGCTCAGGGTACCAGTAGTCAGTCGCTTTATAGAGGACTTCGGCCTGCTCGGACAAAACCAGAAATCCGTGCGCGAAGCCTTCCGGTATCCAAAGTTGCTTCTTGTTTGCGGCCGAGAGCGTCACACCCACCCACTGACCGAAGGTAGGTGACTCGATGCGGACATCCACCGCGACGTCAAACACTTCCCCCGCGATTACCCGCAGCAGTTTACCTTGGGGATGCCGGACTTGGTAATGCAGGCCGCGGAGGACATTGCGCATTGAGCTGGAATGGTTGTCCTGGACGAAGGTAGGTCGGATGCCGGTCGCCTGCTCGAACGCCCGCGCGTTGAAGGTTTCCATGAAGAAGCCGCGCGCATCGCCGAACACCTGTGGCTCGATGACCAGCACTTCGGGCAGTGCGGTGGGAGTGACGGTGAGTTTCATTTGACCGGATCCGCAATGATTTGCCTCAGGTACTTTCCGTAGCTATTGTTGTCCAACGATCCGGCAAGCTCGGCAACCTTGTCGGCGTTGATCCACTGACTGCGGTAAGCGATTTCTTCCGGGCAAGCCACCATCAGACCTTGCCGGTTCTGTAGTGTTGCGATGAAGCTGGCCGCCTCCAGCAATGATTCATGCGTGCCGGTATCAAGCCAGGCATAGCCGCGCCCCATGATCTCCACATCGAGCTGTCCGGCCCGCAGATAGTGATTGTTGACGTCGGTGATCTCCAGCTCGCCGCGCGCCGATGGCCGGATCCCTGCGGCGATGTCGCATACCTGGTTGTCGTAGAAATAGAGGCCGGTCACCGCATAGTTGGAGCGCGGCTTGCGCGGCTTTTCTTCCAGCGACACGGCGCGAAAGTCCTCGTCAAATTCCACCACGCCATAGCGCTCGGGATCCTGCACGTGGTAGGCGAATATCGTGGCGCCATCGGTCTGTCTGGCGGAGCACCTGAGCTGGGCCACCAGGTCGTGGCCATAGAAGATGTTGTCGCCGAGGATCAGCGTAGACAAATGATTGCCGATGAAATCCTTACCGATGATGAAGGCCTGCGCCAGTCCATCGGGCGATGGCTGCACGGCATATTGGAGGTTGATGCCCCAGTCGCTGCCGTCGCCGAGCATCTCGGCGAAGCGCGGCGTGTCCTGTGGCGTGGAGATGACCAGGATGTCGCGGATGCCGGCCAGCATCAGGGTGGACAGCGGGTAGAAGACCATCGGCTTGTCGTACACCGGGAGCAGTTGCTTAGATACCGACCGCGTAATCGGGTATAGCCGGGTGCCGGAACCCCCGGCGAGGATGATGCCTTTACGCATGGAAATCTCGCTCAGCAAGGAGCTGGTCCAGCAGATAGCGCACCCCTTCTTCCCATGGAGGAAGGTGGATGCCGAAAGCCTGGCGCACCTTTGCCGTATTTAGCCGGGAGTTTGCCGGCCGTGGCGCTGCGGCGGCATACTCTTCCGCAGCAATGCCTTCGATATCGTCGGGCCCAGCCTTCAGGGCGATGCCGCGTGCCGCCGCATGGCGCAGGATTTCCTTCGCATAGGCATGCCACGTGGTCTCGCCGGCAGCAGCCAGGTGGTAGATGCCCGCCGCAAAGTCAGCTCGATTGCCGGACAGCCAGTGGCGCGCAACGATCTGAGCCGTTGCGTCGGCGATCAGCGCCGCCGAGGTCGGCGCGCCGCGCTGATCGGCCACCACCCGCAGGCTTTGGCGCTCGCGGGCAAGACGCAGCATGGTCTTAGCGAAATTGTCACCGTGCGCCCCCGCCACCCATGCCGTGCGCAGAATCAGGGCAGGAATGCCTGCCGCCCCGATCGCGGCTTCGCCGGCCAACTTGCTCTTGCCATACACTGAGCGCGGATTGACGGGGTCGCTTTCCACATAGGGACTGTCCTTGCTGCCGTCGAACACATAGTCGGTGGAATAGTGGACCAGCAGCGCACTCATGGTGCGTGCTTCTTCGGCCAGCACCACCACTGCCGCGGCATTGATGGCAAAGGCAAGCGCAGGCTCGGCTTCCGCCTTGTCGACCGCGGTATAGGCGGCAGCATTGACGATCACGTTGGGGCGATACTTGCGGAGCGCGCGGCGGACCTGGTCGGGGTCGGCAAGGTCGCACGCAGACCGGTCGAGCGCCACGACGCGGCCAAGCGGCGCCAGGCTGCGTCGCAGTTCGAAGCCGACCTGCCCGTTGCTGCCGGTGACGAGAAGCGTGGGGGTTTCCATGCTATGCGGCATATTGCTTCGCCACCCAGTGGCGGTATTCGCCGGACAGCACGTCCTGCACCCAGTCCTGGCTGTGCAGATACCACTGCACGGTCTTATGCAGGCCGGATTCGAAAGTCTCGGCCGGCTTCCATCCCAGTTCCCGCGCCAGCTTGCTGGCGTCGATGGCGTAGCGCCGGTCGTGCCCGGGGCGGTCCTTGACGAACGCGATCTGGGTTCGGTACGAACCGGAGGCCTTGGGCTTCAGTGCGTCCAGCATGTCGCAAAGCGTATGCACGACCTCCAAGTTGGTTTTCTCGTTCCAGCCGCCGACGTTGTAGGTTTCGCCGGGGCGGCCGCATGCCAGCACCTCGCGGATGGCCGCGCAGTGGTCGCTGACGTAGAGCCAGTCGCGCACGTTGAGGCCATCGCCATAGACGGGCAGCGGCTTGCCGGCCAGCGCGCTGGTGATCATTAGCGGGATCAGCTTCTCGGGAAATTGGAATGGCCCGTAGTTGTTGGAGCAGTTGGTCGTGATCACCGGTAACCCGTAGGTATGATGGTAGGCGCGCACCATATGATCCGATGCCGCCTTCGAGGCGGAATACGGACTGTTCGGCTGATAGGGCGAGGTTTCCGAGAACGGCGGGTCGGCAGGGCCGAGCGAGCCGAAGACTTCGTCGGTGGAGACGTGCAGGAAGCGGAATGCGGCCCGGGCGGCGGCATCCAGTGCTCGCCAGTAGGCGAGGACCGCTTCTAGTAGCGTGAGCGTGCCCACCACGTTGGTCTGCACAAAGTCGGCCGGCGCATCGATAGAGCGATCGACGTGGCTTTCCGCCGCAAAATGCAGGACCGCGCGAGGCCGGTAGGACTGCAGCAAGCGGGTGATCGCTGCGCCGTCGCAGATATCGGTTTGCGAAAAGATGTGCCGGGGATCGCCTTCAATGGCGGCCAGGTTCTTGCGGTTGCCGGCATAGGTCACCTTGTCGACATTGACGATTCCGTCGGCGCCGCCCTGGCGCAGCCAGTCGAGAACAAAGTTGGCGCCGATGAAACCTGCGCCGCCTGTAACCAAAATGTGCGACAACGCTTGCTCCTGCCAATGTATGTCGACAAACCCGTCATGCCGGGCGCTCAATTTCGAGAAGAAAACTACGGCTGCGTTCATCCCCTCTGAAAGGAACGGTATTCTATCTGCCGGTAACCCATCCTACGATCGCCGCAGTTCGTTGGGTAGCCTCAGATAACAGGTACCGGAACGGATTGCGGATGCGGCTCACCCTAATGACAAATCACAAAGCATTCCAAGCATCACCCTACGCCATTGGCGACCTTCAGGGCTGTGCCCCCTCCCTCGATAATCTTCTCGCCCAACTCCATGCCGAAACACCGGTGCGCTTCGTCGGCGACCTGATCAACCGCGGCCCCGCCGCGCTGCCAACGCTGCGCACCGTCCGCGCCATGGGCATCCGGGCTGAAACTGTACTTGGCAACCACGACATCCACCTCCTTGCCGTAGCCGCGGGCGTCCGCAAAAGAGGCAAATCGGACACCTTGGACGACATCCTCGCCGCGTCTGACTGCGAGGAACTCCTGACCTGGCTCCGCCACCGCCCCCTGGCCCTGCTCGAAAACAATTTCCTCCTGGTCCACGCCGGCGTCCTCCCCCAATGGACCGCCCCCCAGGTCATCGACCTAGCCCAGGAAGTCGAAGCCCAGCTCCAGGGCCCCAACTGGCAAGGCTTCCTCGCCGACATCTTCGGCAATACCCCCGACCGCTGGCACGACGGCCTGCGTGGCATCGAACGGCATCGCGTGGTGGTCAATGCACTTACCCGACTGCGCTTTTGCACCGTCGATGGCGTGATGGACTTCAAGACCAAGGAAGGGCTCGGCAAGGCGCCGGACGGCTTTATGCCGTGGTTCGATGTGCCGGGACGGCGCACCGGGGATGTGACCGTGGTGTGCGGGCACTGGTCGACGCTGGGCCTGGTGATGCGGCCGGACCTGATGGCACTGGATACCGGCTGCGTCTGGGGTGGCAAGCTGACGGCGGCGCGCATGGCGGCGGATCCGGCCGAGCGGACCGTGGTCCAAGTCGATTGCCCGCAATATTGTGATCCGCTGGCCTGAGGCGCAATCCCGCGTTGGCGGGGAGGACAAGCGCGCTAGCTGATGGCAGCGGAGGCTGCCGCAGGTTCGGCGACAGGGTTGGCCGGCTGGTTCAGCCGCTCGGCCGTTGCCACTGCCTCGTCACCGGCACCCTGCGCGAGATGATGAACAACCTCGCGGGCGGCACTTGCCAGTTCGCGGCGGTCGGCTGAGATCGGCATCAGGGACGGGCCGATGACCACCCGAGCCTTGATGCGCGGGGCGCGCAGGACGGCATTCAGCGACTGCAGCAGCGTGGTGTCGTCGATGTAGGCGGCCGCCAGCGTCGGCTGGCCGGAGGCCGCGTCGAGGTAGTTCAGTCCGACCGGCTGCACCGGCAGGCCGCCGGAGATCGGGGCCTGCATCAGGTTGGCGTGAAACGGCAGCACCCCGGTGCCGTCGGTGGTGGTGCCCTCGGGGAAGACGCCGACTAGGTCACCCTGCAGCATGACGTCGGTGATGTCGTGCAGGACCCGGTGGGCGTCGCGCTTGCGCGCGCGTTCGATGAAGATGGTGCCGGTCTTGTCACACAGCCAGCCGATCAGCGGCCAGCCGCGGATCTCGGACTTGGCAACGAACCGTACGGGCTGCCAGCTATGGATCACATAGATGTCCAGCCACGAGATATGGTTGGAGACGACCAGCGCGCCATGTCGGGCCGCACCTTGCGGGGCCTCGCCGCGGACGTCGACGACTTCGACCTCGATCCCGCAGATGCGCAGCAACCGCCGCGACCAGCGCCGGATGTGCCAGGCGCGCGAACGCGCGCCCAGCCACGGGAACAGCACGGCGCAGGTCAGCAGCCCACGCAGCAGGTGCAGCACCAGCGCGGTCTTGCGCAGCCAGATCATGCGGTGGCGTGGTTGCCGTTACCGCTGCCGCTGCCGTTGCCGCTGCCGTTGCCGTTGCCGTTGCCATATACGATCTGGCCGCCGACGAGCGTCACGCGCACCCTGCCTTCCATCTCATAGCCGAGCCACGGCGTGTTCTTGCCCTGGCTCTTGAGCGAGCGGCGATCGACCTTCCATACCTGCTTCGGATCGAACACGCAGACATCGGCGGTGGCGCCGGCGGCCAGCGTGCCGGCCTTCAGGCCGCTCACGCGCGCGGGCTCGGAGGTGATGCGGGCCAGTGCCTGCGCCAGCGGCACCTTGTGCTCGGCGGCCCAGCGCAGGGTCAACGGCAGCAGCAGTTCGAGGCCGGTGGCGCCGGGGGTGGCTTCGGCGAAGGGCAGCAGTTTCTCGTCGTCGTCCACCGGGGTGTGGTCGGAGCACAGGGCGTCGATGGTGCCGTCGGCCAGCGCGGCGACGATGGCGTCGCGGTCGCGGGTGCTGCGCAGCGGCGGCGAGAAGCGCATCTGCGAGTTGAAGTAGCCGATATCCATGTCGGTCAGCGAGACGTGGTGGATATTGACGTCGCAGCTGACCGGCAGGCCTTCGCGCTTGGCCTGGCGCACCAGCTCCAGCCCGGCGGCGGAGGACAGGCGGCACAGGTGCACGCGGGCGCCGGTGGAGCGCATCAACTCGAAGATGGTGTGCAGGCGCACGGTCTCGGCGATCACGGATACGCCGGACAGGCCGAGGCGCGACGCCACGGCGCCGCTGGCGGCCACGCCGCCGCCCAGGAACGGGTCTTCCGGGCGCAGCCAGACCGTAAAGCCGAAGGTCTGCGCGTACTGCAGCGCGCGCAGGAGCACCTGGGTGTTGCGCACCGGCTCCTCGGCCTGGCTGAAGCCGACGCAGCCAGCCTCGGTCAGCTGGTTCATTTCGGTCAGCACTTCGCCCTTCAGCCCCAGCGTCAGCGCGCCCAGCGGGTAGACGTGGGTCTGGTTCAGCGTGCGGGCGCGGAACTTGAGCATCTCGACCAGGCCGGGCTCGTCCAGCACGGGGTCGGTGTCAGGTGGGCAGATCAGGCTGGTGACGCCGCCGGCGGCGGCCGCGGCGACTTCGGATTCGAGGGTGGCCTTGTATTCGTAGCCGGGCTCGCGCAGGCGCGCGGACAGGTCGACCAGGCCGGGGCACACGATCAGGCCCTTGGCGTCGACGACCTTGTTGGCGGTGAAGTCCGCCGGGGCGCTGCCGACGCCGACGATCTTGCCGGCGGCGAGATAGAGGTCCTGGACGGCATCGGTGTTGCTGGCGGGGTCGATCAGGCGGCCGCCCTGGATGTGAATCTTCATAGCGTGGCTTGTCGTATCGGTCGTGTCGCTTGGCGTGTTCGGTAGGTCTTGGCTATGCCGCATCGTTTCAGTCGTTGTTCCCGGCCACGATGCCCATCACCGCCATGCGCACGGCGATGCCGAAGGTCACCTGGTTCAGGATCACCGACTGCGGGCCGTCGGCCACGGCGGAGTCGATCTCCACGCCGCGGTTCATCGGGCCCGGGTGCATCACGATGGCGTCGGGCCTGGCCAGTGCCAGGCGCTCCGGCGTGAGGCCGTATGCCTTGAAGTATTCCTGCGCCGACGGCAGCAGCGCACCGCTCATGCGCTCGTTCTGCAGCCGCAGCATGATGACCACGTCGACGCCCTTGAGCCCTTCTTCCATGTTGTGGAAGACGCGCACGCCCATCTGCTCCAGGCCGGATGGCAGCAGCGTGCGCGGGCCGATGGCGCGCACTTCGGGCACGCCGAGCGTGGTCAGCGCGTGGATATCCGAGCGCGCCACGCGGGAATGCAGGATGTCGCCGACGATCGCTACCGTCAGGTTAGTGAAGTCCTTCTTGAAGTGCCGGATTGTGTACATATCCAGCAGGCCCTGCGTCGGGTGCGCGTGGCGGCCGTCGCCGGCGTTGATCACGTGCACGTGCGGCGCGACGTGCTCGGCGATCAGGTAGGGCGCGCCGGAGCTGGCATGGCGCACCACGAACATGTCGGCGGACATGGCGGACAGGTTGTTGATGGTGTCGAGCAGCGACTCGCCCTTGCTGGTCGACGACGCATTGATGTTCAGGTTGAGCACGTCCGCCGACAGCCGCTTGGCCGCGATCTCGAAGGTGGTGCGGGTGCGGGTGGAGTTCTCGAAGAACAGGTTGAACACGCTCTTGCCGCGCAGCAGCGGCACCTTCTTGACATCGCGGTCTGAGTCGGACAGCGATACGAACTGGCTGGCGGTGTCGAGGATGTGCGTGATCATGTCACGCGACAACCCCTCGATCGACAGCAAATGCTTCAGTTCGCCGTTCTTGGTGAGCTGCGGGTTGCGGAACGTCTTGGTCATGGCAGGTCGGGCGCGGGCAAAAAACGGGGTGGTGTGGTCTCGTGGCAGGCGCCAGGCGCGCTACAGCGCAATGCGGCGCAATGCGGCGCCTGGCAGGCAACGCCGGCTCAGCCGGCGGCGGTATCGGCAGGTTCGGTGGCGAAGGCGAAGCGCGCGTCGGCGCCCTCGCCCTGGCGCGACAGCACCAGGGTCGTGCCGCGCGGCAGTTCGATCTCGGCGGCGACCAGGTCGGCGGCGATCGGCAGCTGGCGCCCGCCGCGGTCGGCCAGCACGCCCAGCGCCACGCGCGCCGGGCGGCCGTAGTCAAACAGTTCGTTGACGGCGGCGCGGATGGTGCGGCCGGTAGCCAGCACGTCGTCGATCAGCAGGATGTTGCGGTCTTCCACGGCAAACGGCAGCGTGGTCGACTGGGCCTGGCTGTGCAGGCCTTTCTTGGCGTAGTCGTCGCGATGGAAGGCGACGTTGATCACGCCATGCTCGGGCAGGTTCAGGTCGTTGGCCAGGCGCGCGGCGATCCACGCGCCGCCGGAATGGATGCCCGCCACAGACCAGCGTTCACGCTCGGCGTCGGGGATCAGGGCGCGGGCCTGGTCCAGCAGCTTGCGGTACAGCGACTCGGCGTCGGGTGCGGAAATCTGCGTCATAGCGGGAATTGGTCGAAATACTGTTGCAGGATGATGCGCGCGGCTTCGGCGTCAAGTTCGCCGCGGCGCGCGCCGGCCATCGAGGCGGCGCGCGAGGAATAACGCTCGTCCACCCATTCCACCGGCAGGTTGAAGCGTCCGTTGAGCTGGTTGCCAAAGCGCCGCGCCAGCCGCATCATCGGCTGCTCGCCACCTTCCGGGTTGACCGGCATGCCGACGATCAGCTGCACCGGGTTCCATTCCTGGATCAGCGCACCCACGGCCTCGAAGCGGCCTTCAACGGTGATATTGGGAAGGATGGCCAGCGCGCGCGCCTCGCGCGTGATGAAATTGCCCAGCGCGACGCCGATCTTTTTTTCGCCGTAGTCGAATGCCAGGACCGTGCCGTCGCGGGGCAGTTCGCGCCCCACGGCGTCAGGCATGCCCGGCCTCGCCCGACAGCATGTTGACGTCGACGCCCAACAGGCCGATGGCCGCGGCAAAGCGCCCTTCAGGCGGCACGCTGAAGATGATCTCGGGATCGGCCAGGACGGTCAGCCAGCCGTTGCGGCTGAGTTCTTCTTCCAGCTGGCCGGCACCCCAGCCGGAATAGCCCAGCGTCAGCAGGAAGCGATGCGGGCCGCTGCCGTTGGCCACGGCCTCCAGCACGTCCTTGGAGGTGGTCATTTCCAGCCCGCCCGGCACCGCCAGCGACGAGACATAGACGCCGACCGGGTCGTGCAGCACAAAGCCGCGCTCGGTCTGCACCGGGCCGCCGAAGTAGACCGGCTGGGCCGCCACTGGCTGGATTTCAAGCTTGAGGTCGATCTTGTCGAACAGCGTGGCCATGTCGATGTCGATGGGCCGGTTGATCACCAGCCCGAGCGCGCCACGCTCGTTGTGTTCGCAGATGTAGACGACGGAACCCGAAAAGGTCGGATCAGCCATGCCAGGCATGGCAATCAGGAACTGATTGGTCAGATTGATGGGTGCTTCGGGCTTCGCCATGCCTTGCATTTTATCAAATCGCCGGGGGTCTTCCGGAAAAGATTGGCGGGCGTTGCAGTGCAGCAATGGGCGCCCGCGCGGGCCGCTTGCCGGAAGCTACGGACCGATGATACGGCCCTTTGATCATGCCTTGTCATGCCTTGCGGGTCAGCGCCGCGAGCTCGTCCGCCGTCAGCCAGCGCCATTCCCCTTCGGCCAGCTCCGGGTCCAGCTGCAGGCTGCCGAGCGCGCTGCGGTGCAAGGCGCTGACGTGGTTGCCAGCCGCGGCCACCATGCGCTTGACCTGATGGTACTTGCCTTGCAGCAGGGTCAGCCGCAGGCTGCGTTCGCCGGTGATCTCGCAGGCTTCTGCGGCGATCGGCGCCGGTTCGTCCAGCAGCTGCACGCCGGCGACCAGTGCCTGCGCCTGTTCGGGCGTGACCGGCTCCGCAGTCGTCACTTCATAGACCTTGGGCACCTTGCGCTTGGGCGAGGTCTGGGCGTGGATGAACTGGCCGTCATCGGTGAGCAGCAGCAGCCCCGTGGTGTCGTGGTCGAGCCGGCCCACGGCCTGGACTTCGCGCTGGCGCAGCGGCACCGGCAGCAGGTTGTAGACGCTGGGATGGTGGCGCGGACGCTGCGAGCATTCATAGCCGGCGGGCTTGTTCAGCATCAGGTAGGCCTTGGTGCAGGCGATCCACTCCTCGCCGTCGACGGTCAGGCGCAGGCCGTCCACCTCGAACTGGGCGCGGGGATCCTCGCACAGCTCGCCGTTGACTTCGACCAGCCCGGCGGCGACCAGGTCGCCGCAGTAGCGGCGCGTGCCGAAGCCCTGGGATTGGAGGATGCGGTCGAGTGTCATGTGCTTTGTTGCTGTATTCGTTGGTTGAGTGGCAGATTGGTGCCGAACCGCTATGTTAGGGTATTGGCGCGACGCACCCGGCGACAGTCCCCGCCGCGACGCCCACTTGCCGGCCTCATTGCGCGCATTTTCCTTCGACTCCGTCAGGCAGCGAGCATGCAGCCAGCAGACCCTTCGGCATCGGGCCGCAAACCTTACCGTATCGGCCGGGATTTCGAGCGCGGGCTGGCCTGGTTCCGGCGCGACCTGCGCGCCAGGGACCACGCGGCGCTGCATTATGCCCTCCGGCATTGTGCCCGGGTGTGGTGCGTCTTCGTATTCGACCGCGACATCCTCGACCCGCTGCTGGCGCGCGGCCTGCATGCCGACCGGCGCGTCGAATTCATCCTCGAATCATTGCGGGAGCTGGCCCACACGCTGACCGCGGCCGGCGGCGGGCTGATCGTGCTGGACGACCGCGCCGTCGACGCCGTGCCCGCGCTGGCGCAAGCGCTGGACGTCCAGGCGGTCTTTGCCAACCACGACTACGAGCCTGCCGCCATGGCACGCGATGACACCGTGCGCCAGGCGCTGGCGGCACAGGCGCGCCTGCTGTTCACGTTCAAGGACCAGGCCGTCTTCGAACGCGACGAGATCCTGAACGGCCAGCGCAAGCCCTTCTCGGTGTTCACGCCCTACAAGAATGCCTGGCTGCGGACAGTGCAGCCGTTCGACCTGCGCCCGTATCCGATCGACCCGTACCTGCACGCGCTGGCGCCGGTGCCGGCAGCATATCGCAAGCCGTTGCCGACGCTCGAACAGCTAGGCTTCCGCAACAGCAACCTTGCCGAAGTCGCCATGCCGACCGGCGCCGCCGGTGCGCAGGCCCTGTTCGAGGAGTTCACCGGGCGCATCGGCGACTACGGCCGCCGCCGCGACTATCCTGCCCTGCGCGGTCCCAGCTACCTGTCGGTGCACCTGCGCTTCGGCACCATCTCGATCCGCACGCTGGCACGCGCCGCGCATGAAGCGATGCTGCGCGGCGGCGCGGACAGCGCGGGCGCGGCGGTGTGGCTGTCCGAGCTGATCTGGCGCGACTTTTACTTCATGATCCTGCACCACCATCCGCGCGTGGCCGACGGCGCGCCCTTCCACCCGGCCTACGACGCGATCCGCTGGCAGGACGGCGCAACCGGCGAGCGCTATTTCCGCGCCTGGTGCGATGGGGCCACCGGCTATCCGCTGGTCGATGCCGCCATGCTGCAGATCCGGCAGAGCGGCTATATGCACAACCGGCTGCGCATGGTCACGGCCAGCTTCCTGGTCAAGGACCTGGGCGTGGACTGGCACCGCGGCGAGCAGTATTTTGCCGACCTGCTCAATGATTTCGACTTTTCCGCCAACAACGGCGGCTGGCAATGGGCGGCGTCGACCGGTTGCGATGCGCAACCGTGGTTCCGCATCTTCAACCCGGTGACCCAGTCGGAGAAGTTTGACCCGCAGGGGCGCTTCATCCGCAAGTACCTGCCACAGCTGGCGGCGCTGCCGGACAAGTACCTGCATGCGCCATGGACCGCGCCAGACCATGTACTGGCGGACGCCGGCGTGCGGCTGGGCGAGGACTACCCGCGTCCGCTGGTGCAGCACGATATTGCACGCAAGGAAACCCTGGAGCGCTATGGGGTGGTGAAGGAAGCCGGCAAGCGCAGCGCCGCCGGCTTGGAACAGGATGCCCCCGACGACTGATCGCCCGGGGGGCGCCGCTCAGGCCGCCAGCATCGCGCTTTCGCGATAGTGCCGCTGCGCGTCGTCGAAACGCTCGGTTTCCTCGAACAGCCGCGCCAGCGCCAGGTGCGTACGCACGCGCAGCCGCCGCTGCTGGTCGATATCGGCGTACTTCAGCGCGCGCTCGAAGCTGGACTGGGCCTTGCCCCACAGCTTCTCGCCCAGGCACAGCACGCCCAGCGTGTAGTAGAGGTCGGCGTCGGCGGGATGCCCGGCCAGCCATTTCTCGGCCTGCTGGATCTGGGGCAGTGCGTGGCCGGGCACGGCGCAGTCGGCATAGCGCAGCACCAGGCGGCTGTCCCAATTGAATTTGAGCGCGTCCTCGATGATGCGGCGGGCTTCGTTCTGACGGCCCAGCGCGGCAAAGTAGCGCGCGGCGGGTTCGGCGATGCGCGTGGCGCGGCGTTCGTCGGCGGACAGCGAGCGCCAGAATTCGCCGAGGGCGTCGGCATCGTGGCGGCGCTCGTCGAGCATGGCCTCGACCGCCATCTGCTTGAGCCGCAGCGCCAGCACCGGATGCAGCGCGTTGCGCTTCTCCAGCGAGCGCGCCAGGCGCAGTACCTCGGACCAGTTCTTCAGGTGCTGGTGCGCGCGCAGCGCAATGCGCTGCACGTGGATCTGGCGCGCGCCCTGCGCCTGCAGCTGGGCGATGGTTTCCAGCGCGCCGTCTGCGTCGCGTGCGTCAACCAGCAGCTCGGCCATCGACACCAGCCGCGCCTGTTCGCGCTCGGGATCGGTGACCTGGGACATCCAGGCATCGCGCCGTTCGGTCTCCTGCATGCGGTGCGCGGCGCGCGCGCCGATCAGCGCGGCGGTCTGGGCCTGGTCTTCCCACGACTGGGCCTCGCGCGCGCAGCGCTCGGCGCGGGCAAAGCGGCCGGCGAACAGGTTTTCGATCGACTCGCGCAGCGCAGCCTGGGCCTTGTTCATGCGGCTGCGTTCGCGGTAGGCGGCGGCGCGGCGCGGCATGTCGCCCAGATGGCGGATGGTGGACATCACCGTCCAGACCACGAAGAACAGCAGCAGCAGCAAGGCCAGTGCCAGGTTCAGCGACAGCTCGACGCGGTACGGCGGATAGAACAGCACCACATTGCTGTGGTTGAACTGCGTGAAGAGCGCCAGCCCGACGGCGCCGCCGAACAGGACCGCAACCCAGAACAGAAGGCGCATGGGCTTACTCCTTCTTCAGGGCGTTCAACGCGCCCAGGCTCTCGGACATGGTCGGCAGCTGCACCGTCACCGCGCCTGCCTGTGCCTGCCTGAGCAGGGTCAGCACGCCCTGCACGCGGCGCGACTTGGTGTCGAAATAGCGCCCGATCATCGCCTGCGCGGCGGCCAGGTCATTGCGGAACACCGGCTCGTTGCGCGACAGCAGCGCCAGCCGCGCATTGAGCAGGCGCAGCTTGACGTTCTCGCGCAGGAACCAGCCCTGGTCGCCGGACAGCAGCAGCGCCTCGGCGTCGTCGACCTTGCGGATGCGGATCACCTGGGCCATTTCGTCGCGCAGGTAGGTCCACAGGCGGGAGAACCAGCCGTTGGTGGCAGCGGCGGCCGCCGGGGCGCTGGCCGCGCCCTTGCCGGCCGCGCCATCCTTGCGGGCATCGGCCTCGGTGCGTTCGAGCATGCGTTCGCTGGACAGCAGCGGCAGCGCGTCGACCTGGTTGATGGCTTCGTCCAGCTTGATCGCGGCGCCGGTCAGGTCGGTGTCGGGCACGGCCTTCATGCGCGCGATGTCGCGGGCGATGGCCCGGCGCAGCAGGTTGTACTGCGGCTTGTCGGCGCGTGCCAGGCGCGCGTCGGCGCTCTGCAGCGCGGCCAGCGCGACCTGCACGTTGCCGGTCAGCTGCAGCTGCTGGCCGGCGTTGGTCAGCAGTTGCTGGATCTCGGCGATTTCCCAGTCGTCGCGGTTGCGCATCAGGTCCTGGTAGACCTGCTCCAGCGCCACCTGCTTGTCGCGGGTTTCGCCGACCTGGTTTTCAAGCGCGCCGACCTTGGTCTGCAGTTCCTTGACCGTGTCCTGCGCATTGCGCGTCAGCACGCGCGACTCCTGCACCAGCGCATCGTTGCTTTGCTGGCGCCGGGCCAGTTCGCCGGTCAGGTGGTCCACGCGCTGCTGCAGCCACCAGAAGCCGCCGGCGGTGGCGACCAAGAGCACGGCCACCAGGGCCCACAGCGCCGCGGGCTTGCGCGCGGCAGCATGCTGGCCGGCGGAGGAAGCGGAAGCGCCGGAGCCCGGCACGGGCGCCGCGGCCGCCGAGGGCGGAGGTGTAGCGGAGGAGGACGTGGTTTCTTGCGTCACGCGTTCGACCTTCGTTGACGTTGCGGGGACTGCGGCAGCCGGCGCGGGCGCCGGTGCCTCGGCGCGCGCCGGGCCGGTGTCTGTTATCGCACTGGCGCGGCCGGATGCACCGGATGCATCCGGCGCAGCGGCCACCGGCACCGGACCGGCGTGGGCATCGGCCCATTGCAGGCACGCCGCGAGCAGGCCGGCATCGCCCGGCGCGGCGCGCAGGATGTGGCTGAAGCCCAGTGCCAGCGCTTGTTCGGCGATTCTCGCATGCGGCGCGATGCACTGCACCTGCCGCAGGCCGGCATTTTCCTGCGGCGAAAGGTGTTGACGCGCGAGCGTGTCGAGGTTACGCACGGCCTCGGAGCTGGTCAGCAGCCATACATGGGGCGGCGCGCCGGCCTGCAGGCTGTCGCGCACGGCTTGCCATTGCATCGCGCCGGGCTCGGGCAGCGTGCGCCGGTAGGCCTCGACGGCCTCGACCTGGGCACCGGCTTCGCGCAGGCGGTCGCCGAGCCAGTCGCGGCCGCCGTTGCCGCGGACGATCAGGACTGGCTTGCCGGCGAGCGCGGCGGGATCGAGCTGGGCCCACAGTGCCTCGGAATCGAAGCGCGGGCCGTCGGCGTCGTGGTTCGAATCGTGGTTCGGGTCGTGGTTCGAGCCGTGGTTCGAGCCGTGACTGAGACTGTGATTGGCATTGTCGCCGGCGTCATCGGCACCCTGCCCGTTCGTGGCGGCGCCGGCCGGCGCGATCACCCGGCAGGTGGGCGGCGCGATGCCACGCTCGGCCAGCGCCGCCACGCTGGCCGGCCCAACCACGGCGGCCGGCACCTGGGCGGGCCATTGCGCCGTGGCGGCGCCCTGCACGCCGGCCAGCGCATCCAGCGCATAGGCAATGGCGTTGGGACTGACAAAGACCACCAGGGCAAACTGGTCGAGCCGCGCCAGGGCCGCGCGCAGCGGCGCGTCGTCGGCCGACGGGCCGATGGCCAGCAGCGGAAAGCTGAGGACGTCGAGACCGGCGGCCTGCAGCGCCTCGGTCAGTTGCCGGGACTGCCCGGCGGGTCGTGTGACAACGACGGTCGGGCGGGGCATCGGGCAGCCTCAGGCGGGTGCTTGCGTGCCGGGCGAGCCGGCTGCCCGATCGTCGAGCGCGGCGAGAATCGCTTCGGCCCCTTGCGCAAGCAGGTCGCGCGCGCAGGCCTGGCCGAGCGCCTCGGCGGCGGCCAGATCGGCGGCCGGGCCCGCGGCGGCGGCGCGCAGGCCGCGCGTGCCGTCGGGCATGCCGACAAAGGCGTCAAGCTTGAGCTGGTCGCCTTCCCAATACGCGTGGGCCGCCAGCGGCACCTGGCATGAACCGCCCAGCATGCGCGCCACTGCGCGTTCCGCGGTCACGGCCAGCAGCGTCGGCTGGTGGTTGAGCGGGGCCAGCCATGCGGCCAGCTCGGGGCGGTTGGCAGGGATCTCGATGCCAAGCGCGCCCTGCCCGGCAGCAGGCAGCGACGACTCAACGGGGATCAGCGCGCGGATGCGGTCATTCAGGCCCAGGCGCTTGAGCCCCGCGGCGGCCAGGATGATGGCGCCGTATTCGCCGCGGTCGAGCTTGCCCAGCCGCGTGTCGAGGTTGCCGCGCAGCGGCTTGACCACCAGGTGCGGATAGCGGGTGCGCAGCAGGGCCTCGCGGCGCAGGCTGGAGGTGCCGACCACGGTGCCGGGCGGCATCTCGTCGAGCGAGGCGAAGCTGTTCGAAACCAGCGCGTCGCGCGGATCCTCGCGCTCCATCACCGCGGTCAGCGCGAAGCCGGCGGGCAGTTCCATCGGCACATCCTTGAGCGAATGCACCGCCAGGTCCGCGCGGCCTTCGTCCATCGCGAACTCCAGTTCTTTGACAAACAGACCCTTGCCGCCGACTTTCGACAGCGTACGGTCTAGAATCTGGTCTCCGCGTGTGGTCATGCCGAGAATGGACACGTCGCACGCGGGATAGTATTGTTGCAATGCAGCACGCACATGTTCAGCCTGCCACATGGCCAGACGGCTCTCGCGGGAGGCAATGACGAGCTTTTGCGGAAGGTTGCTAGACACGACAGCAGTAGAGGAAGACGGGGTGGCGGGTGCTTGCATCCGTGAATGGTAGCACGCGACCCAATAGCCGCTCCGCACCATATATCAGATAAGCAGACGAGGAGATTGCATGACGCAGCACGCTGCGCGCCCCGCTGGCCGCAAGTCCGCCGCTTCGGGCGCTTCGGGCACATCCGGCGCTTCGGCCACGAAGGATCCGGCCGCTGGCCAGGGTGAAGCAAACGGCGCATCCGCCGCCAAACCGACCCGCGCGGCTCGCCGCAGCGGCACCAACGGCACCAGCGGCGTCACCTCGTCGCGCGCCAAGCGCGTCACCAAACCCCAGCTTTCCATCGTGTCGAGCAACGGAACCACCGTCGCGGCCGCCGCCGGCCGCCGCACCCCCGACAAGGACCTGCCGCTGCGCGAGGACATCCGCTTCCTGGGCCGCCTGCTGGGCGACTGCCTGCGCGAGCAGGAAGGCGACGCCGCCTTCGAGGTGGTCGAGACCATCCGCCAGACCGCGGTGCGCTTCCGCCGCGAGAACGACCGCGCCGCCGGCGCCGAGCTGGACCGCCTGCTCAAGCGCCTGTCGCGCGACCAGACCAACCAGGTGGTGCGCGCGTTCAGCTATTTCTCGCACCTGGCCAATATCGCCGAGGACCAGCACCATAACCGCCGCCGCCGCGTGCATGCGCTGGCCGGCTCGCCGCCGCAGGCCGGCAGCCTGCAGCACGCGCTGGAGAAGATCGACGCCGCCGGCGTCACCGGCAAGCAGCTGCGCAAGTTCCTGGACGAGGCGCTGATCGTGCCGGTGCTGACCGCGCACCCGACCGAAGTCCAGCGCAAGAGCATCCTGGACGCAGAGCGCGAGATCGCCCGCCTGCTGGCCGAGCGCGACCTGCCGACGACCGCGCGCGAGCGCGAGCACAACACGGCCCAGCTGCGCGCCAAGGTCACCACGCTGTGGCAGACGCGCATGCTGCGCGACGCGCGCCTGACGGTGGGCGACGAGATCGACAACGCGCTGTCTTACTACCGCACCTGCTTCCTGCGCGGCATCCCGCAGCTGATGACGGAGCTGGAAGAAGACATCGCCGCGGTGTTCCCGACCACGCGCAAGCGCAAGGGCACGCCGGGCGCGCAGCAGGCGCCGCTGGCTCCGTTCCTGCAGATGGGCTCGTGGATCGGTGGCGACCGCGACGGCAATCCCAACGTGACCGCCGAGACCCTGGAGCATGCATCCAGCCAGCAGGCCCAGATGATCCTGGACTGGTACCTGGATGAAGTCCACGCGCTGGGCGCCGAGTTGTCGATGTCGACGCTGATGGTCGATGCCAGCGCCGAACTGCTGGCGCTGGCCGAGCGCTCGCCAGACCATTCCGAGCATCGCGCCGACGAGCCGTATCGCCGTGCGCTGATCGGCATCTACGCGCGCCTGGCCGCCACCTGCAAGACGCTGACCGGCCATGCCGCGCCGCGCCGCCCGGTGGCGCCGGCCGAGCCCTATGACAACGCCGAAGCCTTCGCCGCCGACGTGCAGGTCGTGATCGACTCGCTGCGCGAGAACCACGGCCAGGCACTGGCAGGCGCCCGCATCGACGCACTGGCGCGGGCCATTGGCGTGTTCGGCTTCCACCTGGCGTCGGTCGACATGCGCCAGGTGTCGGACGTGCACGAAGCCGTCATCGCCGAGCTGTTCGCCGCCGCCGGCATCGTCCCGGACTACGCCGCCCTGCCCGAGCAGCGCAAGCTGGAACTGCTGCTGGCCGAGCTGCGCCAGCCGCGCCTGCTGACGCTGCCGTGGCACGAATACTCCGAGCAGACCCGCAAGGAACTGGCGATCTTTGCCGCCGCGCGCGAGCTGCGCAAGCGCTACGGCAAGCGCATCGCACGCAACTACATCATCTCGCACACCGAGACGCTGTCGGACCTGGTCGAGGTCATGCTGCTGCAGAAGGAGTCGGGCATGCTGCAGGGCACGCTGGGCAGCAAGACCGACCCGGCGCGCATGGAACTGATGGTGATCCCGCTGTTCGAGACCATCGAGGACTTGCGCAACGCCGCCGGCATCATGCAGTCGCTGCTGGACCTGCCGGGCTTCGATTCGGTGATCGCGCACCATGGCGTCGAGCAGGAAGTGATGCTCGGCTATTCGGACTCCAACAAGGACGGCGGCTTCCTGACCTCCACCTGGGAGTTGTACAAGGCCGAGCTGGCGCTGGTGCAGCTGTTCGAGGAACGCAAGGTCAAGCTGCGCCTGTTCCATGGCCGCGGCGGCACCGTAGGCCGCGGCGGCGGTCCCACCTACGACGCGATCCTGTCGCAGCCGCCGGGCACGGTCAACGGCCAGATCCGCCTGACCGAGCAGGGCGAGATCATCAACAGCAAGTTCGCCAACGCCGAGATCGGCCGGCGCAACCTGGAGACGGTGGTCGCCGCCACGCTGGAGGCGTCGCTGCTGCCGCAGCAGAACGCGCCCAAGGATCTCGACATGTTCGAGGCGGTGATGCAGCAGCTGTCCGACCGCGCCTTCTCGGCCTACCGCGACCTGGTCTACGAGACCCCGGGCTTCAAGGACTACTTCTTCGCCACCACGCCGATCACCGAGATCGCCGACCTGAACCTGGGTTCGCGCCCGGCCTCGCGCAAGCTGATGGACAAGAAGCACCGCCGCATCGAAGACCTGCGCGCGATCCCGTGGGGCTTCTCGTGGGGCCAGTGCCGGCTGCTGCTGCCGGGCTGGTACGGCTTCGGCAGCGCGGTGAAGTCGCTGCTGGACCGCGCGCCGGACGACAAGGCACGCAAGTCCGCCGTCACCACGCTGCGCCGCATGGTCAAGACCTGGCCGTTCTTCTCCACGCTGCTGTCCAACATGGACATGGTGCTGGCCAAGACCGACCTGGCGGTGGCTTCGCGCTATGCGCAGCTGTGCGATGACGCGGCGCTGCGCCGCAATGTGTTCAACCGCATCAGCAAGGAATGGCACCTGACCAGCGAGATGCTCGCGCTGATCACCGGGCACCAGGACCGGCTGGCGGACAACCCGCTGCTGGCGCGCTCGATCAAGAACCGGTTTGCCTACCTGGATCCGCTGAACCACTTGCAGGTGGAGCTGCTGAAGCGCTACCGGGCGGGCAAGGACGGGGATGATATCCGTGTCCGGCGGGGGATCCACCTGACGATCAATGGGGTGGCGGCGGGGTTGCGCAATACGGGGTGACGACCGCTGGCATAAGACGAAAGCGGGCTGCCGGTTTGCTCCCCTCTTCCGCGCAAGTGGGAGAGGGGCCGGGGGTGAGGGCTGGCGCCTGCAACGGGCGGCGGCCTCCCCGGTGCCAGACCCCGATCTGCCGGCAAATCGACCCCCTGCAGTCCTGCCAACGCCCGCCCTCACCCCCTGCCCCTCTCCCGCTAGCGGGAGAGGGGAGCAAACAATCGGCAAGCGTTGCCGACCTCAGCCGACCTCAGCCCACAAACGCACCCGGCACCGGGTCCTCTCCCAGCGCATGCAGCAGGACGGCCCAGTGCATTGCCTCGTCCCCGAGGATGCTGCCGGCGGCCCGGGTCAGCTCGCGGTTGTGGAAGTTCGGCAGCACGCCCAGGTAGGCGGCGGTCGCACCCTTCTCCAGCCCCGCGGCAAAGCGCAGCACATCGGCCTGGTTCTTCAGGCTCTCGGTCGGGAACTTGTATTCCAAGGCTTTCTTCGCCACCACCGGCGTCCCACCCAGCTTCGACACCGTCCCGGCCAGCACCTGCGCATGGGCCTTGTGGTGGTCCTGGAACTTGACCGCGGTGGCCAGCACCGGCTTCTGCAAGAGGCCGCTTTCTGCGCCGACCTGGTAGGCGGCGATCGCCTGGTACTCCAGCCCCAGCGCGGTATTGAGGATATTGATGTCGTCCTTGGTGCTGCCCGACTGCGTCTGCGCCCATGCCGGCATCGACTCCCCGAGCGTGATGACGGCCAGCGAGCCGAGCGCGAACAGGCCGGGCGCCTTGAGCAAGCCCCGCCGGCGGGCATCCGGCAGCGTGACGATGGTTCCCGCCTCGTGCGCGGGTGTCTGTGACATGCGGTCCATGGTGTTCTCCTGTGAGGGATGACAACGTGGCGCCCCGTTGGCCGGGGTGCCGGGCTTGCGCCTGTCACTTCTACGCACGCGCCGCGCTTTTGGATGCGGCGCTACCTATAATCCGGCAAAGCTCCCTTGCGAGGACCCGTCCCGGTGCCGTCCGCCCCCCAGCCGTCCTATGCCGCGCCTGCCAGTCCCGATCGGCTGGAGGCACTGCTGCAGGCCGTGGCCGTGGGCGACCGCCAGGCACTGCGCGGCCTCTATGACCTCACCGCAACGAAACTGTTTGGCCTCGCGCTGCGTATCACTGGCAGGCGCGATTGGGCGGAGGACGTCGTGCAGGAAAGCTTTGTCAGCATCTGGCACCACGCCGGCGACTACCGGCCGCACCTGGCCGCGCCGATGACCTGGATGACCGCGATCGTGCGCAACCGGGCGCTCGACTGCCTGCGCCGCGCCGCCGCCGCGCGCATTGCGCAGACCGTCGAGCTGGAAGAAGACCTGGGCGAGTGGCTGGCCGACGACGCCGCCGGGCCCGCCGAGCTCGCCGATGCCAGCCAGCAGGCGCGCGCGCTGAACCGCTGCCTGCAACGGCTGGAGCAGGCGCAGCGCCAGGCCATCGTGCTGGCGTACCTGCACGACCTGAGCCATGCCGAACTGGCGGCGCGGCTGCGCGTGCCGCTGGGCACGGTCAAGTCCTGGGTGCGCCGCGGCCTGGAACGGCTGCGCCACTGCATGGAGGCGGCGACATGAAGCTGGCCGCCCATCCCGAGCTGCTCGACCGCCTTGCCGCCCAGTACGCGCTGGGCGTGCTGCGCGGTGGCGCGCGCCGGCGCATGGAACACCTCGCGCGCGAAGAACCGGCGGTGCACGCCGCCATCCTGCGCTGGCAGGACCGGCTGGCCGGCGTGTCCGAGCTGCAGGCGACGGCGGAACCGGTCGACAAGGTCTGGTGCGGCATCGAAACACGGCTGGGCTGGAAGGCGCCCGTTGAGAGTCTGGCGCCGGGGCCGCCGATGGCCGAACCGGCGGCCGGGTGGTGGCAGCGGCTGTGGTCGACCCCGCTTTTCTGGCGCGGCGCGGCGGCGGCAATGGCCGTGGTGGCGGTGCTGTCGATCGGGATCGGCATGCAGGTGGGACAGCAGCGCGAGGCCGCGCCGGCCGCGATCATCGCCGTGCTCAACGACGACCACGCCCAGCCCGCCATGCTGGTGTCGTGGGACGCAAGCGCACGCAGCCTGATCGTGCGACGCCTGGATCACCTGGAACTGAGCGAGCGGCAGGTGCTGCAGCTGTGGGCCCTGCCGGCCGACGGCAAGCCGCGCTCGCTCGGCGTGATCGGCCGGGCGCCGCAGGCCCGCCTCGCGCTGGCGGAGCCCCCTGCCGCGGTGCCGGCGCTGGCGGTCAGTATCGAGCCGACCGGCGGCTCGCCCAGTGCCGACGGGCCGAGCGGCCCGGTGGTGTTCAAGGGGCCTGTGCTCCACAACCCGCTGTAACCGGCGCCCGGCCGGCGCCGCCATGCCCCCGGCGGACGATATAATCGCCCTTTTCCCAAATTCTCCAATTCGCTTGCGCCCGCCGACGCTCACGCGCCGGCCGCCCGCGGCGAACCACTGCAGCCGACGTCCATGTCCACCTCCCAACTTGCCAAGAAAGGCGAAGCCTGGTCCGCCCGCTTCTCCGAACCGATGTCCGACCTGGTGAAGCGCTACACCGCCTCGGTGTTCTTCGACAAGCGCCTGGCCCTGTTCGACATCCAGGGTTCGCTGGCCCACGCGGCCATGCTGGCGAAACAGGGCATCATCGCCGAGGCCGACCGCGCCGAGATCGAACGCGGCATGGCCCAGATCAAGGGCGAGATCGAGGCCGGCAGCTTCGAATGGAAGCTGGACCTGGAAGACGTCCACCTGAATATCGAGGCGCGCCTGACCGCGCTGGTGGGCGATGCCGGCAAGCGCCTGCACACCGGCCGCTCGCGCAATGACCAGGTCGCGACCGATATCCGCCTGTGGCTGCGCAGCGAGATCGACAACATCATCTCCCTGCTCGGCGCGCTGCGCACCTCGCTGCTCGACCTGGCCGACCAGAACGCCGACACCATCCTGCCCGGATTCACCCACCTGCAGGTGGCGCAGCCGGTTACCTTCGGCCACCACCTGCTGGCCTACGTGGAAATGTTCACCCGCGATGCCGAGCGCATGGCCGACTGCCGCAAGCGCGTCAACCGCCTGCCCCTGGGCGCCGCCGCGCTGGCCGGCACCAGCTACCCGATCGACCGCGAGTTCGTGGCGCAGCAGCTGGGCTTCGACGGCGTCTGCCGCAATTCGCTGGATGCCGTGTCGGACCGCGACTTCGCCATCGAATTCTGCGCCGCCGCCGCGCTGGTGATGACCCACGTGTCGCGATTCTCGGAAGAGCTGGTGCTGTGGATGAGCCCGCGCGTCGGCTTTATCGACATTGCCGACCGCTTCTGCACCGGCAGCTCGATCATGCCGCAGAAGAAGAACCCCGACGTGCCCGAGCTGGCGCGCGGCAAGACCGGCCGCGTCAACGGCCACCTGATCGGCCTGCTGACCCTGATGAAGGGCCAGCCGCTGGCGTACAACAAGGACAACCAGGAAGACAAGGAGCCGCTGTTCGACACCGTCGACACCATCGTGGACACGCTGCGCATCTTCGCCGACATGGTGCCGGGCATCACCGTCAAGCCGGAAGCGATGCGCGCCGCCGCGCTGCAGGGCTACGCCACCGCCACCGACCTGGCCGACTACCTGGTCAAGAAGGGCCTGCCCTTCCGCGACGCGCACGAGGCCGTCGCCCACGCTGTCCGTGCCTGCGACAGCCGCCAGTGCGACCTGGCCGACCTGACCGTGGCCGAGCTGCGCGACGTGTCCGGCCTGGGCGACAAGGCCGCGCTGATCGGCGACGACGTGCACACCGTGCTGACGCTGGAAGGCTCGGTCGCCGCGCGCAACCATATTGGCGGCACCGCGCCGGACCAGGTGCGCGCTGCCATTGCCGACGCGCGCAAGGCACTGAACGCCTGACGGCCAGGAGGGCGGCGCCCTGCGCCCACCCCCACGCCGGTCATGACAAACGGGAGCGCGCGCTCCCGTTTTGTCTTTTCTGTGCGCGTTCGCACCGACACTGTTGTTATTTCCACGAAGCGGTTATTCCACCTCGGGGCAATGCCGCCCAGAAAATACGGAATTCGCCGCAATTCCGCGTGCATTAGTGCCTGTTCGCTGCAAGCGCGGCCGCAAATGTGATGCACTGGGGATTCACCCTAAAGATGTAGGACAAGTGACGCCGTAAACTAACGCGCCACCCCTGTATCCCCAATCCCTAGGACGATCACATGTCTCTCCTTATGAGGATCTCGCGGCTTATCGACGCCGTGAATGAATTCATCGGGCAATGGGCGAAATGGCTGATCCTGCTGGCCGTACTGGTCTGCGCAGGTAACGCCATCATTCGCTACACCTTCAGCATCAGTTCCAACGCATGGCTCGAACTGCAATGGTATATGTTCGCCGGCGTGTTCCTGCTCGGCGCCCCCTACACGCTGATGCGTGACGAACATGTGCGCATCGACGTCATCGCCGGCCGCTTCTCCGAACGCACCCAGGTCTGGATCGATATCTTCGGCATCCTGTTTTTCCTGCTGCCGATCTCGGCCATCATCCTCTGGCTGGCGATCCCCTACTTCTGGCTGTCTTATGTCGGCCATGAGATGTCCGGCAATGCCGGAGGCCTGATCCGCTGGCCCGCCAAATTCCTGATCGCCGCGGGCTTCCTGCTGCTGATCCTGCAGGGCCTGTCCGAACTGATCAAGCGCTTTGCGTACCTGAAGGGCGAGCTGCCATTCTCGGCATTCCGCAAGCACGCCGTCGACCCGGCGCTGGAGATCGCCGCGATCGCGCAGGCCAACCAGCCCGGTCCGTCCGAAAAACAATAAGGGGCGCGCACGATGACGCAATTCCTGATCGCGAACATGGCCCCGATCATGTTCGCTTCGCTGGTCGTATTCCTGCTGTCGGGCTTCCCGATCGCTTTCGCGCTGGCCGCCAACGGCCTGCTGTTCGCCTTTATCGGTATCGAGTTGGGCATGCTGCCGCCCGAGCTGCTGCAGGCCCTCCCCAGCCGGCTGTTCGGCATCATGGAGAACGACACGCTGCTGGCGATCCCGTTCTTCACCTTCATGGGCCTGATCCTCGAGCGATCCGGGATGGCCGAAGACCTGCTTGACACCATCGGCCAGCTGTTCGGCCCGATCCGGGGCGGCCTGGCCTATGCGGTGATCTTCGTCGGCGCGCTGCTGGCGGCAACCACCGGCGTGGTGGCGGCCTCGGTGATCTCGATGGGCCTGATCTCGCTGCCGCTGATGCTGAAGTACAAGTACGACAAGCGGCTGGCATCGGGCGTGATCGCCGCCTCGGGCACGCTGGCACAGATCATCCCGCCGTCGCTGGTGCTGATCGTGCTGGCCGACCAGCTTGGCCGCTCGGTGGGCGACATGTATAAGGGCGCGTTCGTGCCGGGCCTGGTGCTGACGGGCATGTACATGGGCTACGTGCTGCTGGTCACGCTGATCAAGCCGAGCGCGGCGCCGGCGCTGCCGATCGAGGCACGCACCTTCCGCGAGCCCAGCGGCAAGAGTGGCGCGGCGTCGGTACTGGTGCTGACCGCGCTGTCGGTCGCGGTAGGCGTGGCGGTGGACAAGATGTACAAGCCGGAGGCGCCGCTGGACGAGCGCCTGGTGATCTCGGTGGGCGCGGCGATCCTGTTCGCCTTCGTGCTGGCGGTGATCAACAAGGCGCTGAAGCTGAACCTGCTGTCGCACATGGCCGAAAAGGTCACCTTCGTGCTGATCCCGCCGCTGGCGCTGATCTTCCTGGTGCTCGGCACCATCTTCGTCGGCGTGGCCACGCCGACCGAAGGCGGCGGCATGGGCGCGCTGGGCGCGCTGGTGCTGGCCCTGCTGAAGCGCCGCCTGGATCTGGGGCTGACCCGGCAGGCAATGGAGGCGACGCTCAAGCTGTCGGCCTTCGTGATCTTCATTCTGATCGGCGCACGGGTGTTCTCGCTGACCTTCTACGGCGTGGACGGCCATATCTGGGTGGAGCACCTGCTGACCGCCCTGCCGGGCGGCCAGACCGGCTTCCTGGTCGCAGTCAACGTGCTGTTCTTCCTGCTGGCGTTCTTCCTGGACTTCTTCGAGCTTGCCTTTATCCTGGTGCCGCTGGTGGGGCCGGTGGCGGACAAGCTCGGCATCGACCTGATCTGGTTCGGCGTACTGCTGGCGGTGAACATGCAGACTTCGTTCATGCACCCGCCGTTCGGCTTTTCGCTGTTCTACCTGCGCTCGGTGGCGCCGCGCGAGGTGAAGACGTCGGACATCTACTGGGGTGCGGTGCCGTTCGTGGCCATCCAGCTGATCATGGTGGCGTTGATCATCGTCTTCCCGGGCCTGGTTGCGACCGGCGGCCACAAGGCCCAGGACCGCAGCATCACGCGTGACCTGAGCATCGACCTGGATAGCGCCGGTCCCAAGCCATCGGCGCCGAGCCTGTCGGTGCCGGCGCCGGCCGGGCAAGCGGGCGGCGGCGAAGGTCTGGAGTTGCCGGCCCAGCCAGCCGCGGAGAGCGAGCCGTCGGTGCCCCAGTTCGAGTTCGAGAAAAAGAAGAACTAGAGCCGGCATCGTCCGGACCCGCAAGGTCGAAAAGCCCCGCAACCGCTGCGGGGCTTTTTTTCTTTCGCGCATTGCGAATCGGCTTATCGGCCAGCACGCGGGCACGGCGCAGGCCCAGGCGCTGGAGCAATGGCTGACGGCGGTGCTGCAGGATTTCGGCCGGCATGTGTTGCCGATCGATGCCGATGTCGCCCAGATATGGGGCCGGCTACGCGTGCCGCGTCCGGAGCATGCCCTGGACAAGTTCATTGCTGCGACGGCGCTGATCCATGACCTGACGATTGTCACGCGGAATGTGGAGGATTTCAGCGGGACGGGGGCGGAGCTGTTGAATCCGTTCAGCTGACTAGATAGAAAAAGCCCCGCATGCGCGGGGCTTCTTCCAGTGCCGGATTCGCTTACAGCTCAGGCTACCTGCTTCACGCAGTCCACGAAGTAAGCCTTCTTGCCGTCCACCTCGTCCTCCACCAGCCCGTGGATATCGGTCTCGAATCCCGGGAACAGCTTGTTGAACTCGCGTGCGAACTTCAGGTACTGCACGATGGTGCGGTTGAAGCGCTCGCCCGGGATCAGCAGCGGGATGCCCGGCGGGTACGGCGTCAGCAAGATCGCGGTGACGCGGCCTTCGAGGTCGTCGACCGGCACGCGCTCGATCTCGCGGTGCGCCATCATTGCCCACGCATCCGACGGCTTCATCGCCGGCTCCATGTCCGACAGGTACATCTCGGTGGTCACGCGCGCCACATCGTTGGCCTTGTACACGCTGTGGATCGCATCGCACAGGTCACGCAGGCCCATGCGCTCGTACTGCGGATACTTGCCGACGAACTCCGGCAGCACGCGCCACAGCGGCTGGTTCTGGTCGTAGTCGTCCTTGAACTGCTGCAGCTCGGTCACCAGCGAGTTCCAGCGGCCCTTGGTGATGCCGATGGTGAACATGATGAAGAACGAGTACAGGCCCGTCTTCTCGATGATGATGCCGTGCTCGGCCAGGTACTTGGTGACAATCGCCGCCGGGATACCGCGCTCGCTGAACTCGCCATCCACGTCCAGACCCGGGGTGATGATGGTGGCCTTGATCGGGTCGAGCAGGTTGAAGCCGTCGGCGAGGTCGCCGAAGCCGTGCCAGCGCTCGTTGGCCTTCAGCATCCACTCTTCGCGATCGCCGATGCCGTCTTCGATCAGCGCGTCCGGACCCCACACCTTGAACCACCAGTCGCCGTTATGGCCGGCGTCGTACTCGCCCTCCACCTTGCGCATGGCGCGGCGGAAGTCCATGGCCTCCTGGATGCTTTCTTCCACCAGCGCGGTGCCGCCAGGCGCTTCCATCATCGCCGCCGCCACATCGCACGAGGCAATGATCGAATACTGCGGGCTGGTCGAGGTGTGCATCAGGTACGCCTCGTTGAAGCGGTAGCGGTCCAGCTTGCGTGTCTCGGAGTCTTGCACGAGGATCTGCGAGGCCTGCGACAGGCCGGCCAGCAGCTTGTGCGTGGACTGCGTGGCGAACACCAGCGCGTCCTTGCTGCGCGGGCGGCCCTTACCGATCGCGTGCATGTTGTGATAGAAGTCGTGGAACGCTGCGTGCGGCAGCCACGCTTCATCGAAATGCAGGGTGTCGATCTCGGCGGCCAGCATTTCCTTGATCTGCTCGGCGTTGTACAGCACGCCGTCGTAGGTGCCCTGCGTGATGGTCAGGATGCGCGGCTTCTGGTTCTTGGCCTTGCTGGCGAACGGGTGGTTGGCGATCTTGCGGCGGATGGTCTCGGGATCGAACTCGCTCTTCGGGATCGGGCCGATGATGCCGTAGTGGTTGCGCGTCGGCATCAGGAACACGGGGATCGCGCCGGTCATCATGATCGCGTGCAGGATCGACTTGTGGCAGTTGCGGTCCACCACCACGATATCGCCCGGCGCCACGTTGGCGTGCCACACCATCTTGTTCGACGTCGAGGTGCCGTTGGTGACGAAGAACATGTGGTCCGAATTGAAGATGCGCGCGGCGTTGCGCTCGGACGCGGCCACCGGTCCGGTGTGGTCGAGCAGCTGGCCGAGTTCGTCCACCGCGTTGCAGACGTCGGCGCGCAGCATGTTCTCGCCGAAGAACTGGTGGAAGACCTGGCCCACCGGGCTTTTCAGGAACGCCACGCCGCCCGAGTGGCCGGGGCAGTGCCACGAATACGAGCTGTCCTGCGCGTAGTCGATCAGCGCCTTGAAGAACGGCGGCGCCAGCGTGTCGAGGTAGACCTTGGCCTCGCGGATGATGTGGCGCGCGACGAACTCCGGCGTGTCCTCGAACATGTGGATGAAGCCGTGCAGCTCGCGCAGGATATCGTTGGGGATATGGCGCGAGGTGCGGGTTTCGCCGTACAGGAAGATCGGCAGGTCAGAGTTGCGGCGGCGCACTTCGGCAACAAAGGCGCGCAGCTTCTCGATCGCAGCGGCTTCAGGCTGGTCGTCGTCGCGCACGAACTCATCGTCGTCGATCGACACGATAAAGGTCGAGGCGCGGCTGGCCTGCTGCGCGAACGACGTCAGGTCGCCGTAGCTGGTCAGCCCCATGACCTCCATGCCCTCTTTCTCGATCGCCTCGGCCAGCGCGCGGATGCCCGAGCCTGAGATGTTCTCGGAGCGGAAGTCTTCGTCAATGATGATGACGGGGAAGCGGAATTTCATCGGGCATCCTTATGGAAAGCAGCAGGACATAAAGGACTTGAGCCACATGGCCCGCGGGGGTTCCCCTGCGACGGCGGCATGTGGCTCTCACGTCAGGTCTTGGCGCCCCCGCGCGGTCATCGCGCAGCGGCCGTTCCGGCAAACGCCGGCATTGTAATGCGCTCAGGTCTTCGGCAGTGTGACACCGTGCTGGCCCTGGTACTTGCCGCCCCGGTCGGCATACGAGGTCTCGCAGACTTCGTCGCTCTCGAAGAACAGCACCTGGGCACAGCCTTCGCCGGCATAGATCTTGGCGGGCAGCGGCGTGGTGTTGGAGAACTCCAGCGTCACATAACCTTCCCATTCCGGCTCGAACGGGGTCACGTTGACGATGATGCCGCAGCGGGCATAGGTGCTCTTGCCCAGGCAGATGGTCAGCACGCTGCGCGGGATGCGGAAATACTCCATCGTCCGCGCCAGCGCGAAGGAATTCGGCGGAATGATGCAGACATCACCCTTGAAGTCCACGAACGACTTCTCGTCGAAATTCTTCGGGTCGACGATGGTGCTGTTGATATTGGTGAAGATCTTGAATTCGTCGGCACAGCGGATGTCGTAGCCGTAGCTCGAAGTGCCGTACGACACGATCTTGCGCCCGTCGGCCTCCCGGACCTGGCCTGGCTCGAACGGCTCGATCATGCCGTGCTGCTCCGCCATGCGGCGGATCCATTTGTCGGATTTGATGCTCATAGTTGGGAGGTAGACACACTGGCTCGGAGTGCGCCGCATTGTACAACCATTCCGCCTGCGTTCCGTTGAGACAACGCCGCATCCGTCGCCGGGCCATGAAGTGGCGTTTGAGACGCACTCAAGCGACTGCGTCTTCGGGAATCCGATGACGGAACCGTTCGCGCCCCGTGTAGAGGAGGAAATGCTTGCCGGTGCAGCGCGCGAACAATGTCAGGTTGACCCGTTTGGCCATCTGGTAGCCCATCTGCGTCACGCCGGAGCGCGACAGCAGGAACGGGATACCCATCTGCGCGCCCTTGATGACCATTTCGGAGGTCAGGCGGCCGGTGGTGTAGAAGATCTTGTCGGTGCCGGTCATGCCCTCCAGCCACATGCGCCCGGCAATGGCGTCGACCGCATTATGGCGGCCGACATCCTCGACGAACATCAACAGCTCGGTCCCCTTGAACAGCGCGCAGCCATGGACCGAGCCGGCCTGCTTGTAGACCGACTGCTGCAGCCGGATGGTGTCGATAATGCCGTACAGCGTGTCCTGGTCGAGCGTGGTGTCCACCGGCAGGCGGATATTGTCGACCTCGTCCAGCAGCGAGCCGAACACCGTGCCCTGCCCGCAGCCGGTGGTCACCACGCGGCGCGCGGTGCGTTCCTCGATGCGGTCGACGCCGGTGCGGGTGGTGACGGCGGCGGATTCGGTTTCCCAGTCGACCTGTACCGCGGCAATGTCCTCGATCGATTCGACCAGCCGCTGGTTGCGCAGGTAGCCCAGCACAAGGTGCTCGGGAGCGCCGCCCAGCGTCATCAGCGTGACCAGCTCGCGCTTGTCCAGGTAGACCGTCAGCGGGCGCTCGCCCGGCAGGTAGGCCGCGCGCACGCGGCCTTGCTCGTCGACGACTTCGACCTCTTCGATCAGCGGAACGGCTGCCTGGGTAAGCTCGGGACGCAGGATCATGACAGGAAGGCTCAGGGCTGCTGGAAGGTGCCCCGTGCCGTCCAGGCGAGCATCGGGGCTGCGTTTACGGTGCCTTTGCGGGGGATTGTACCGCGCCGGGCGCAACCGGTTTGGCGTCGGGACCGGTGCTCGCGACCGCGGGCACCGGCGCTGTCGGGGGCGCCGCCGGGGGTGTCGCGGAAACGGGCGCGACAAATGGTCCCGGATCGGCACACGCCGCCGTCTGCACCGCCGCGCGCGCGTCCTTGCCCTGCGCCTGGCGTTCGGCATAGTAGCGTGTCGCGATCCTGTCCTGCGCACGGCACAACTGGAAGGCAGCGACCTTGTCCGACCAGGCGGCGCGGGCCTTCGTCTCGGCAGCCTTGGCCTGCTGGGCTTCGCTGGGTGGCGGCAGCTTGGCCAGCGCGCCGGCGCTCAACGTGGCGCCGGCGGCCAGGGCGATCAACGTCAGGGTGCGTGTCATGGTCGATGCTTCCCGAAGTGTTGGGTGTCCTGCCTGCTCAAGCTTCGCCCGGGGTTTGCCGTGCGGCCCGGCCGGACGCCGCATCCGGACTGGCCGGACCGGGCGAACGCTGCGCCGGGATCTTGCCGGACTGGATGTCGTCGTACCAGAGCTCGTGATGCTCCTTTGCCCACGCCTCGTCGACCCAGCCGTCGCGCATGGCGCGGTAGGCGCCTTCCATGCCGACCGTGCCCATGTAGATATGGCCGCACGCCATCGCGATCATCAGCACGGCGGAAATGCCATGGATCACGTTGGCGATCTGCATGGTCGCGCGGTAGTAGTCCATGCCCGGCACGATCATGTCGAGCACCCAGCCCGAGGCCGACAGCACAATGCCGAAGATAAACACGCCGACCCAGAACCACATCTTCTCGCCGGCGTTGAAGCGCCCGCTCGGCACGTGCTTGCCGGACGTCAGCCCGCCAAGGCGGGTGACCCAGCGCACGTCGTCGCGGCTGGGCAGGTTATCGCGCACGAACACCACGAAGGCGACGATCACCGACAGCGTGAAGATCGGCCCGACCACGTTATGCAGGTTCTTCAGGATGTAGCTGAGCCAGCCGAACAGCATGTGCCCCATCAGCGGCAGCAGGAAATGCTTGCCGAGCAGCATGACGATGCCCGACACCGCCAGCACCACGAACGAGATCGCCATGGTCCAGTGGATAATGCGCTCCAGCGGCGTGAAGCGTTCGATCATGCGGCCGGTGCGCGGCTCGCGCAGCGGGATGGTGCCGCGCCACAGGTAGAAGCCGAGGATGGCCAGCGGCACCACCAGCAGCAGCCAGCCGCCCCAGACGGTGATCACGCCGTTGCGGAACAGGCGCCATTGCTGTCCGGCGCGCTGGATCAGCACGCCGGCTTCCTTGTCGGGCAGGCTGCTGTAGTGGCGCTGGTCCGAATTGACCTCGCGCCATACCGGCGCGTTGTTGCCGGGCTGCGTGACAGTGCGCTCCTGCTGCGAGCGGGCCTCGGCGGCGATGTCACGGGGCGGCACGTCGAAGATGTTTTGCGATGCGATGCCAGCCAGCGGCTGGGCCGGATGCGTGGCCGGGTTGTTGGCATCGGCGCTGCCCGACGCGGTGGCCGGGCCGGTCGACGGCCCCGGTGCGGGAGCCTGGGCCGCGGCGCTGCCGGCCACGGCCATCAGTGCCAGCGCGCCGGCCGCCAGCCAGCGGCGCCATCCGGCGCCCTGCCCGCTGTGGCATGCATTGTGCGACGGCGTCATACGCCCTCCTTCAGGTCATCGGGAGCAGGCGCGCGGATGGCACCGTCTCCCCACTGCGGCGCATTCATTGCACGCGGTTGTACTCGTTCTGGTACTGGTTGCGCTGGCGGATCTGGTTATGCCAGCTGGTCTTGTCGCCCGCGGTCCAGCCCTTGGCGACGAAGGGGTCGTCGGGCGCGCCCTGGTAGGCCTGGGCGTCGGCCTTGCGGTGCGACTGGTTGATGGTCTGCGGCTTTTCGCCGCACGCGGCCAGCAGCGCGCCGCACAGTGTCAACAGGAGGATGGCGCTGGTGCGGTTCATGATGACTGGCCTCCCGGAGCGCCGGTTGCGGCTGGGGTAGTCGGTGCAGCCGGCGCGGCAGCCGGGGTTGGCGCGGCTGGTGTGGTGCGAGCCCCGGGCGCGTCCGGCCCGGCGGGGCCAGCCGGCGCTGCCGGCGCCCCTGGCGCGGCCTTGGGCACGCCATAGGCCGTGCCCCAGCCGAACACGTCGCCGCCGGTGCCGCGCTTGATCACGCGGTTGCGCAGGATGTCTGCGATCACATCGCCGTCGCCGCCCAGCAGCGCCTTGGTCGAGCACATCTCGGCGCACAGGGGCAGCTTGCCTTCGGCCAGCCGGTTGCGCCCGTACTTCTCGAACTCGGCCTCGCTGCCGTTCTTCTCCGGACCGCCGGCGCAGAACGTGCACTTGTCCATCTTGCCGCGCACGCCGAAGGTGCCGGTTGACGGGAACTGCGGCGCGCCGAACGGGCAGGCGTACGAGCAGTAGCCGCAGCCGATGCAGACGTCCTTGTCGTGCAGCACCACGCCGTCGTCGGTGCGGTAGAAGCAGTCGACCGGGCACACCGCCATGCACGGTGCGTCGGAGCAGTGCATGCAGGCCACCGAGATCGATTTCTCGGCGCCAACCATGCCATCGTTGACGGTGACCACGCGGCGCCGGTTCACACCCCACGGCACCTCGTGCTCGTTCTTGCAGGCCGTGACGCAGCTGTTGCACTCGATGCAGCGCTCGGCGTCACAGATGAATTTCATGCGTGCCATGATGTTCCTCTGCCCTGTCCTGTGACTTATGCAAACCGCTCGATCTGGCAAACGGTGGTCTTGGTCTCCTGCATCATCGTCACCGAGTCATAGCCATACGTGGTGGCGGTGTTGACGGCTTCGCCCCGCACCACCGGCATCGCGCCTTCGGGGTAGTAGTCCTTCAGGTCCTTGCCCTGCCACCAGCCCGAGAAGTGGAACGGGATGAAGGCGGTATCCGGCCCGACCCGCTCGGTCACCAGCGCGCGCACTTTCAGCGCGGCGCCGGTCGGCGTCCTGACCCAGCAGAAGTCGCCATTGCGGATGCCGCGATCGGAGGCCGCGCGCGGGTTGATCTCGACGAAGTTCTCCTGCTGCAGCTCGGCCAGCCACGGGTTGGAACGGGTTTCCTCGCCACCGCCCTCGTACTCGACCAGCCGCCCGGAGGTCAGGATGATCGGGAACTTCTCGTAGACCTTGTTCTCGATATTGCGCTGCTGCACCGACTTGTACAGCGTCGGCAGCCGCCAGAACGCCATCTTGTCGTCGTGGGTCGGGTACTTGGCGACCATGTCGGCCCGCGTGGAATACAGCGGCTCGCGGTGTTGCGGGATCGGGTCGGGGAAGTTCCACACCACCGCGCGCGCCTTGGCGTTGCCGAACGGATGGCAACCATGGTTCTTCAGCACCACGCGCTGGATGCCTCCGGAAAGGTCGGTCTTCCAGTTCTTGCCTTCGGCCTTGGCCTTCTCGGCGTCGGTCAGGTCGTCCCACCAGCCCAGCTTCTTCAGCAGCACGTGGTCGAATTCCGGATAGCCGGTGGTGATCTCCGCGCCCAATGAATATGAGCCGTCCTCGGCCAGCAGGTTGACGCCGTCGCGCTCCACGCCGAAGTTGGCGCGGAAGTTGCCGCCGCCATCCATCACGTGCTTGCTGGTGTCATACAGGTTGGGCGAGCCCGGGTGCTTCAGCTCCGGCGTGCCGTAGCACGGCCACGGCAGGCCGAAGTAGTCGCCGGTCAGGTCGTAGCCCGTGACGGGGTCCTTGCCTTGCTTGCAGCGCAGCGTCTTGACGTCGAACATCTGCATATTGCGCATATGCGACTTCAGACGCTCCGGCGACTGGCCGGTGTAGCCGATGGTCCAGTTGCTGGCGTTGATCTCGCGCAGGATCGACTCTGGCTCCGGCTCCATCCAGGTGCGGCCGGCGCGCTTGACCTCGATCATCTTGTAGTTCTTCGACAGTTCCTTGCCGAAGCCTAGCTTGTCAGCGAACGCCTGCATCAGCGTATGGTCGGGCATCGACTCGAACAGCGGCTCGATGACCTTCTCGCGCCATTGCAGCGAGCGGTTCGATGCCGTGCACGTACCCGAGGTCTCGAACTGCGTGCACGCCGGCAGCAGGTACACGGCGCGGTTCGGATTGACCTTGTCGCCCTCCGCCGGCGGCATGTTGGCCATGGCCGCGGTCGCTGACGGATACGGATCGATCACCACCAGCAGATCGAGCTTGTCCAGCGCCTTCTTCATCTCCAGCCCGCGCGTCTGCGAGTTGGGCGCATGGCCCCAGAAAAACACGCCGCGCACGTTGTTGTCCTGGTCGATCAACTCGTTCTTCTCGGTAACGATATCGATCCAGCGCGACACCGTGGTGCCGGACTTCTCCATCATCGTCTGCGAGGCGAACTGCTTCTTGATCCATTCGTAGTCCACGCCCCACACCGCCGCGTAGTGCTTCCACGCGCCGGTGGCCAGGCCGTAGTAGCCGGGCAGCGAGTCGGGGTTGGGGCCGACGTCGGTGGCACCCTGCACGTTGTCATGACCACGGAAGATATTGGCACCGCCGCCGCTCACGCCGATATTGCCCAGCGCCAGTTGCACGATGCACGACGCGCGCACGATCGCGTTGCCGATGGTGTGCTGGGTCTGGCCCATGCACCACACCAGCGTGCTGGGGCGGTTCTTGGCCATGGTCTCGGCGACCAGGTAGACCTGTGCCTCGGGCACGCCGGTCACTTCCTCGACCTTGTCGGGCGTCCACTTGGCCAGCACCTCTTCCTTGACCTTGTCCATGCCATAGACGCGGTCGCTCAGATACTTCTGGTCTTCCCAGCCGTTCTTGAAGATGTGGTACAGCATGCCGAACAGGAAGGCGATGTCGGTGCCCGAGCGGATGCGCACATAGTGATGCGCCTTGGCCGCGGTGCGGGTGAAGCGCGGATCGACCACGATCATCTTGCAGCCATTTTCCTTGGCATGCAGCATGTGCAGCATCGATACCGGGTGCGCCTCGGCCGCGTTCGAACCGATATACAACGCAGCCTTCGAGTTCTGCATATCGTTGTATGAGTTCGTCATCGCACCGTAGCCCCAGGTATTGGCCACGCCCGCCACGGTGGTCGAGTGGCAGATGCGCGCCTGGTGGTCGGTGTTGTTGGTGCCAAAGAACGAGACCCACTTGCGCAGCAGGTAGGACTGCTCGTTGCTGTGCTTGGACGAGCCGATGAAGAACAGCGAGTCCGGGCCGGTCTGCTGGCGGATCTCCTTCATCTTCGCGGTGATCTCGTCGAGCGCCTGGTCCCAGCCGATGCGCTGGTACTTGCCGTTGACCAGCTTCATCGGGTACTTCAACCGGTATTCGCCATGGCCGTGTTCGCGCAGCGCGGCGCCCTTGGCGCAGTGCGCGCCCAGGTTAAGGGGCGAATCGAACACCGGTTCCTGGCGGATCCACACGCCGTTCTGCACCACCGCGTCGACCGCGCAGCCGACCGAGCAGTGGCCGCATACGGTGCGTCGCACGACGATGCCGCTCTTGCCCTCGGCGGCGCCTTTCTTGTCGTCGGCGGCATCGGCCTTGCGCAGCAGCGTCAGCTGCGACGCCGCCAGGCCGGCACCGACGCCGATGCCCGAGCGTTTGAGGAAGCCGCGCCGGTCCATGGTCGGCATGGCGCCGGCCAGGCCTGCGGCAAGCCGCTGTGAGAGGCGTCCGGTTCCGGCTTGCGCGCCGGCAGGGTCGTGCCGGTTGGCGAGGCCGTCAGCGAGGCGGGCGGATGCGCCCTGCGCCGCGCGTTTGCGGGTCAAGATCATGTCTCACCTCAGATGCGGACGAGAGCCGTCCGTTTGCTGGCGGCGCGGCGAACCACGCCGCCCTGGCATTTACACCAGTGTGGTCCGGTAGTACTTGCGAATGTGTTCCGAGACCCGGTAGCCCTTGTTGTCCGACGGGGTGTCGGCGGGATCCGGCAGAGCGGCGGCCTGGTCCGGTAGTGCCGGTCCACGCGCTGTCAGCGCTGCCGCGCCCGTTGCGGCAGCCACAACTCCAGCGCCCGCGAGAAACGAGCGGCGCGCGACCCGGGTTGGCTTCTCTCTCATGTGGGGGGCTCCTCGGCTGTCAAAGCCCGATGGTTTCGCCGTTATGCGTTGTTATGCATATTCTAGGAGCATCTCGCAGGAAAGACCATGATATGCAAGGGTTTTTCCTGACTTACAGCGGCCTCAGCTCATCTCCAGCGCCAGCGCCTCGACATTGGCAAAGGCGGCAAGCAATCCGGCGACACTGCGATAGAAGCGCGCCTGCGGGTGCGCGATCACTGCATCGCACAATTTCCCGACCCACGGCTGCATGTGCTTCGCGTAGAAGCGCTGCTGCTCGCCGAGGTTGGACACCGACAGGTCCTCGCCTGCCACCAGGAAGCGCATCACCTCGCACAACGTGGCGATGTGGTCTTCGGTCTCGCTCACTTCCTCATGGCGCTCCAGGCCATAGCGGGCCAGGTCTTCGCGCAGCGCCACCAGCGGGCGCTCGTTGAGGAAGCCGGTCAGGTAGAACGAGCCATACAGGAACACGTCCTGCTTGCCCACGCCGACGAATAGTTGCCGGTATTCCTCTTCAGACTCCGCCGCAGTGGTCTCCGATGCTGCGTCGCACAACGCATTCCAGGCCTTCCCCAGTACCGTATCGGCGTCTTCGCCGACAGCGCGGTTGGCCGCGATGTGGTGCAGCAGCGCGGCATCGGGGGCGCGATAGAACAGCGTGGCCAGCAGGCCGTACAAGTCGGCGCGGGCGGTGTCCTCGGCATCTTCGGCGGGCGACGCGGCAGTGAGCTGGATCGGCTGGAAATCTGTCATGTCGTGATGAATTGTGTCGATGGCGACTCAGCGCAGCGTGGCGCCGCCCACAATGCCGCTGCCGGTGCCAGTATCGTGCTCCATCATGTCGATCACGCGGCAATCCGGGCACATCTTCAGCCGTTCGGCGGCTGCGCCGGCAAACGCCGGGTGGCCAGCAAGCCGGACCAGCATTGACTCCACCATCTGTGCCGTGCCGAACGGCTTGGCGCAGCGCACGCAATGGAACGGCTGGGTCTCGTTGAGCGTGACCGGACGGCGCGCGGCATCACCGGCCAGCAGGCGCGGCACCAGCGTAATCGCATCTTCCGGGCAGGTCTTCTCGCACAGGCCGCACTGCACGCAGTTTCGTTCGATCAGGCTGAGCACGGGGCGCTCGGGGTTGTCGCGCAGGGCCTGCGACGGGCAGGCGCCGACGCACGCCATGCACAAGGTGCACTTGCCGGTATCGACGGCAATCGCGCCGATCGGCGCGGCCGCCGGCAGCGGCACGATGTCGGCGGGCACCGGCGCGTGGCGCACCAGATGCTCAAGCACGAAGTCCAGCATCTCGCGCTTGGCCGCAACGGCGCCGAACGGCGCCGGCGGCAGCGCATTGCGGCCCGGACGCAACGCAGACAGGCCGGCATCCAGTGACGGCGTGCCGGTCGCATCGACCAGCGACAGCACTTCGGCGTCATAACCCAGCCCCGCCAGCAATGCGCGGCCGACTTCCATCTGCTCGCGCAGCGCGGTGCGGTATTGCGGCGCCTCGTCGCCGGTCAGCAGCACCGCCACGCCGCTGGCGCCCCAGCACAGCGCGGCCAGCCACAGCTCCAGCCCGGCCGCGGCCGGGTGGAACAGCGACAGCGGCATCACATTGGCGGGCACGCCTGCGGCACGGCCCGCGCGCGCGGCGCGGCCCAGCGCCAGCAAGGCGGGCGTGCCATATTCCTCGCCGTGCAGCAGCACGATCGGGTCGCGCGCGCCGGCCTGCCGGTAGGCCGCCAGCAGCGTGCGCAGCCGCGCGCCAGTGGTCTCGGGACCGGGATAGCCGTAGCTGATGGCGCCGCTGGGGCACACTGTGGTGCAGGCCCCGCAGCCCATGCACAGGTTGGGCGTGACTTCGATGCGGCCCTTGCCGTCATGCCAGCGCGACTGGATCGCCTGGGTCGAGCAAATGTCGATACAGGCCGTGCAGCCGGTGGTCTGGTTGCGGCCATGCGCGCACAGGCTGTCCTTGTAGCGGAAGAACTTTGGCTTCTCGAACTCGCCTACCAGGCCCACCAGCGTCAATGCCAGTGCTTGCTGTCGCGCCGGATCCGCGCCGGCGTGCAGGTAGCCTTGCGGCGGCTGGTGCATGGTGAAGGCAGGCTGGTCGCACAGGTCGAAGATCAGGTCGAAGCGGCCTTGCATGGTGCCCTGCGGCCGGTCGAAGTCGATGGCCGCGGCCGCGCCGCAGGCGCGCACGCAGTCGCGATGCGAGCGGCAGCGTGACAGGTCGATCTGATAGCTGAAATCGATCGCATTTTCGGGGCAGGCGTCGATGCAGGCGTTGCAGCGGGTGCACAGGTCGAGGTCGATCGGGTTGCTGCGTCCCGCGCCGGTTTCCCAGCTGGCTTCGAAGGCGCCGAGCCAGCCGCTGAGCGCTGCCAGCCGGCCGCTGTGGACCGGCCAGGCGCGCGCGGCCGGCTGCGCGGCAGCGCCCTCGCCCGGTGCGCTGCCCGTCAGCAGCACCGTGACCTCGAACTGCATGGCAGCGAGACGCTCGGCCCAGGGCAGCGCGCGCTGCGCGGGGCCCAGCACCAGCACCGTACCGTCGGAGCGGTAGTCGACCACGGGCACCGGCTCCGGCTCGGGCAACGCGGCCACCGCCAGCAGCGCGGCAATCTTGGCATTGGCGGTCCGCGGATCGCGCCGCGCGCCCTGCGACCAGCCGCCGGTTTCTCGGATATTGACGAAGCGGACGGGCGCGGTCACCACCGGCCGCCCATCCTGGCCTTGCGCGGTCTGCGCGGCGACTTCGGTAAACAGCGCGCGCTCCTGCGTGCAGGCCACGATGACATCGTCGGTGCCGTCCAGCGCCGCGGTGAAGGCGCCAATTTCGCGCCGGCACAGCAGATGGTGGACCTTAAGCGGACCGTGTTGCGGACCGTGTTGCGGACCGTGTTGCGGGCCTTGTTGCGGGCCTTGTTGCGGGCCCTGACAGGCTTCCGACAGCGCCGCCCCGTCAAGCGGCATGGTGTCGTTGCAATTGCAGATCAGCGTCGGCATGGCGAATGCGGCTGACCGGTCCGGACGTCCTTCTTGCGAGGATCTGCGGCCCGGCGGATTGTGGGATGCCTATTGTAGGCTGCGCTGCCCGGTCGGGCTACGCGCACTTATCCAGATCTTGCGGGTCTTGCGGGCCCTGTTTTGCGCTTTGACTGGCCACCGGCGGCGGCGTTTCGGAGGATGCGGGTATGTCCGTAGCACCGGCCGGGTCGCTTACCAAGGCAGGCGCCGCCGGCGGTACATCGTACGCTTGGGCGTCCGGTTTAGCGTCCACTTGTGCATCCACTTGTGCATCCACTTGTGCATCCACTTGTGCATCCGCCGGTGCGTCCGGCTGTGCGGCGGCGGCCGCCTGGGCTGCCGCGCGCTCCTCGTCGGTCGGCTCGAACAGCGCCAGCGACTCGGCCTGGCGCAGCTGGCGCAGGATCTCGGGCGGGATCGGGTCGGGCTTGCTGTAGTCGTCGATGTAGGTATCGAGGCCATCCATCACATTGAAGTGCGGATCGGCAAACAACGTCTTGAGCGCGGCGCGCTTGACCGATTCATCGACGCCGCGCGCGACGAAGCGGGCGATGTTGTCGCCAGGGCGCAGCGCGGCCACGTCCGCCAGCGTCGGCGGCGGAACTTCTGGCTCGGCCTCCGGCACCGCGGCCGCACCTTCCGGTGGCACGGGCAACGATGACGCCTCGGCAGGCTGCGCCGGCTCCGCCGGCACGGCCACGCCCTCTCGCACCGCGGCCTTGCGGCGCGACCAGCGTGACAGGAAGGACGAATCGCTCATCGGCCTGTTCGAACAGTAGGGTCAGTAGCGCGCGCGGTCCTGCGGCGCCTTGAAGGATTCGGGCCGGCGCCGCTGCTTGGGCTCGGGCCGGTAATGCTCGCTGACGTAGGCCTGCAGCCAGTCGCGCTGCTCCGGCGCCAGCGGCACGTTCTCGACGATCTCGCCGGCGTCGAGCCAGCGGCCGGCTTCGTTGTATGACAGCGTGACCGTCATCGGCACCGGGTGGGCGTCTTCACCGGTGCCGCCGCCGTCCTCGTCCTCGGGCATGCGCCACAGCACGAACCAGCATGGCGTGGTCGAGGTCAGGTTCAGGTAGTAGCCCTCGCCCTGGTCGCGGAACAGCTCGACCTCGTAGCCGGGATACAGCCAGCGCGCGCCGTGGTCGTCGTGCTCGAGGCAGACCGCCTGCGTGCCGAACTCGCCCAGGTCCGGCAGCACCGCATCGAGTTGCCACTTCCAGGGCTGCCAGCGGCTGGCCAGCGCAACCTTGCGCATCACCACCGCCATGGTGACGGCGGGACGGGCGCCGGGTGGCGGCGGCTGTGGCACGGACGTGGTTTCGGCTTCCATGGCTCTCTGGCGCGGCAAGCCGCGCGCTCAGGTGTTCTGCACGACGATGCTCGGGAACTTGCTGGTCATGTCGCGCGCCTTGTCGGCGACCTTGATCGCCACCTTGCGCGCGATGCCGCGGTACAGCTCGGCCACGGGACTGTCGGGCTCGGCCACCACGGTGGGGCGGCCCGAATCGGCCTGCTCGCGGATCTGCAGGTTCAGCGGCAGGCTGCCCAGCAGCTCCACGCCATAGTCGGCGCACATCTTCTCGCCGCCGCCATGGCCGAAGATATGCTCGACGTGGCCGCAGTTCGGGCAGCAGTACACCGCCATGTTCTCGACGATGCCGAGGATCGGGATGCCCACCTTCTCGAACATCTTCAGGCCTTTCTTGGCATCGAGCAGCGCGATGTCCTGCGGCGTGGTCACGATCACCGCGCCGGTGACCGGCACCTTCTGCGACAGCGTCAGCTGGATATCGCCGGTACCCGGCGGCATGTCGACGATCAGGTAGTCGAGGTCGTGCCAGTTGGTCTGGCGCAGCAGCTGCTCCAGCGCCGAGGTGACCATCGGCCCGCGCCACACCATCGGGTTGTCCTGCTCGATCAGGAAGCCGATCGAGTTGGCCTGCACGCCGTGGCCCTCCAGCGGCTCCATGGTCTGGCCGTCGGCGGATTCCGGGCGGCCGTCGATGCCGAGCATCATCGGCAGGCTGGGGCCGTAGATATCGGCATCGAGCATGCCCACGCGTGCGCCCTCGGCGGCCAGCGCCAGCCCCAGGTTGACGGCGGTGGTCGACTTGCCCACCCCGCCCTTGCCCGAGGCGACGGCAATCACGTTCTTCACGCCCGGCAGCAGCTTGACGCCCCGCTGCACCGCGTGCGCGACGATCTTCATGGTCACGGCCACGCTGACGTTGGTGACGCCCGGCACTTCCCGCACCGCGGCAACCACCAGCTTGCGGATCGGATCCAGCTGGCTCCTGGCGGGATAGCCGAGTTCGATTTCCAGCGAAACCTCGCCGCCGTCGACCCGGATGTTCCGGGCCGAGCGCGTGGACACCAGGTCCTTGCCCGTGTTGGGATCGATGACGGTGCGCAGGGCTTCGGTGACCTGCTCAGTGCTGACGCTCAAGACAAACTCCGCTTGGTTTTTCTGGATGTGGGGGATGGCCCGTACGGTCGGCGCCACCGGCTGGACTAGCACCCAATGTATCAAAGTATGAAGCACCGGCCATGGGTAGCCGGAGAAGCGCGTGGAAACCCCTGCGCCAGGTGTGGAATTACAGACATTTACAAATCTCACAACCTTGCACTTGTGCGCGCGCCGCCATATCCATATTGTAGTGCGGTTGGGCGGACAGGCACCCGGCATTGGCCACCGCGCCGGCCGCGCCGCCGCCAACGCGTACAAAGGGTTATCTGCGGTATCGCCATGGAGTTACCATCCGCATGCGGTACCAGGAACATTTACGGGAACATCAGAAGGAGAAAGCATGAAGATCAAGCTCGTCACTGTCTCGCTCGCCGCCGCCACCCTGCTGGCCGCGGGTTGCGCCACCGAACAGCAGACCCATACTGCGGTCGGTACCGGCGTAGGCGCCGCCGTGGGCGCCGGGCTTGGCAACCTGATCGGCGGCAATACCACCGGCACGCTGGTCGGCGCGGCCGTGGGCGGTGCCGTTGGCGGTGCGACCGGCTACAACTGGAATGCCATCCGCGGCAAGCTGAACAAGGACACCGCCGGCACTGGCACCCAGATCAGCGAGCAGCCGGACGGCTCGCTGAAGGTGAATATCCCCAGCCAGGTGACCTTCGATACTGACAGCGCCAGCATCAAGCCGTCGTTCCGCTCCGTGCTCGACCAGGTCGCCCAGACACTGGGCCAGCACCAGGAAGTCAGCGCCAATGTCGTGGGCCATACCGACAGCACCGGCAATCCCAGCTACAACATGCAGCTGTCGCAGCGCCGGGCGCAGAGCGTGGCGAGCTACCTGGGTGACCGCGGCGTCGCACGGAACCGCCTGACGGCCGAGGGCCGGGGCCAGGCCCAGCCCGTTGCAGACAACGCCACCGAGGCCGGCCGGCAACAAAATCGCCGCGTCGAAATTTTTTTGAAACCAATTCAGGGATGACCTAGTCATAGAAACAGGTACCGCTTGCCACCGTTGCTGGCTCGCGATGGGTGGCTGACCTCCCGGGCGGTGCCTGATTTCTCCTCCTTTTCCGTTGTGGAAAGCTGCGCCGGCTCTGACCGGCGCTTTTTTTTGGCCGCTTGCAGCAAACTTCCCGCGCCGCTTCGGAGAATTCCGCCATGCGGAACCGGCGCACCTGCGGCACGACGTTGCTAAAATACCCCTCCCCGGCACGCGCCCGCGCCGCGCGCAGCGCCGTCGCCACTGATATTCCCCGCTCCTGACCGGCCCTCCGTCTATGACCGCACGTCGCATCCTCGTCACATCCGCCCTGCCTTATGCCAACGGCCAGATCCATATCGGCCACCTGGTGGAATACATCCAGACCGATATCTGGGTGCGTTTCCAGCGCATGATGGGCAACGAGGTCTACTACGTCGGCGCCGACGACACGCACGGCACCCCGGTGATGCTGCGCGCCGAGAAGGAAGGCATCACCCCGAAGCAGCTGATCGACCGCGTCTGGACCGAGCACAAGCGCGATTTCGACAGCTTCCTGGTGTCGTTCGACAACTACTACAGCACCGACGCCGAAGAGAACCGCGAGCTTTGCGAGAAGATCTACCTCGCCCTCAAGGCCGAGGACCTGATCGCCGAGCGCGATGTCGAGCAGTTCTTCGACCCGGTCAAGAACATGTTCCTGCCGGACCGCTTCATCAAGGGCGAATGCCCGAAGTGCGGCGCCAAGGACCAGTACGGCGACTCGTGTGAAGTCTGCGGCACGACTTACGTACCGACCGACCTGAAGAACCCGTACTCGGTGGTGTCCGGCGCCACGCCGGTGCGCAAGTCGTCGACGCATTTCTTCTTCAAGCTGTCCGACCAGCGCTGCGAGACCTTCCTGCGCGAATGGGTGGCCGACCTGGCGCAGCCCGAGGCCGCCAACAAGATGCAGGAATGGCTGGGCGCCGAGGGCGAGGCCTCGACGCTGTCCGACTGGGACATCTCGCGCGACGCACCCTACTTCGGCTTCGAGATCCCCGGCGCGCCCGGCAAGTATTTCTACGTGTGGCTGGACGCCCCGATCGGCTACTACGCCAGCTTCAGGAACCTGGCGCAGCAGCGCGGCATCGACTTCGACGCCTGGGTCGGCCCGCACTCGACCGCCGAGCAATACCACTTCATCGGCAAGGACATCCTGTACTTCCATACGCTGTTCTGGCCGGCGATGCTGCGCTTCTCGGGCTACCGCACCCCGACCAACGTGTTCGCGCACGGCTTCCTGACCGTGGACGGCGCCAAGATGAGCAAGTCGCGCGGCACCTTCATCACCGCGCAGAGCTACATCGACACCGGCATGAACCCCGAATGGCTGCGCTACTACTTCGCCGCCAAGCTCAATGCGAGCATGGAAGACCTGGACCTGAACCTGGACGACTTCATCGCCCGCGTCAACAGCGACCTGATCGGCAAGTATGTCAATATCGCCAGCCGCGCGGCGGGCTTCCTGGTCAAGCGCTTCGAAGGCAAGGTCGACGAGGCCGCGCTGGCGCATCCGCTGCTGGAGCAGCTGCGCCAGGCCGCGCCGCAGATCGCGCAGCTGTATGAAGCGCGCGAGTACAGCAAGGCGCTGCGCCAGGTGATGGAGCTGACCGACGCGGTCAACGCCTTCGTCGACACCGAGAAGCCGTGGGAACTGGCCAAGGACGAAAGCAAGCGTGCCGCGCTGCACGCCGCCTGCTCGGTATCGCTGGAAGCCTTCCGCCTGCTGACGGTGTACCTGAAGCCGGTGGTGCCGAACGTGGCCGCCGGCGTCGAGCGCTTCCTGAACGTCGAACCGCTCGACTGGCGCGCGATCGACAAGCAGCTGGCCGCCGCCAGGCCGGTGCAGGCGTACCAGCACCTGATGACGCGCGTCGATGCCAAGCAGGTCGATGCACTGCTGGCCGCCAACCGCGATTCGCTGCAGGCCGCGGCGGCGCCCGCTGCCGCACCGTCGATCGAGCCGGTGGCCGAGACCATCACCATCGACGATTTCGCCAAGGTGGATCTGCGCGTGGCCAGGATCGTCGAGTGCCAGAAGGTCGAAGGCTCCAACAAGCTGCTGCAGCTGACGCTGGACCTGGGCGAGGGCAAGACCCGCAATGTTTTCTCGGGCATCCAGTCGGCCTACACGCCGGAGCAGCTGGTCGGCAAGCTGACCGTGGTGGTGGCCAACCTGGCACCGCGCAAGATGAAGTTCGGCATGTCCGAGGGCATGGTCCTGGCGGCCTCCGCGGCTGACGAGAAGGCCGCGCCGGGCCTGTACATCCTGGAGCCGCACAGCGGCGCCGTGCCGGGGATGCGCATCCGCTGATTGCAGGACCGCGCCGCGCCTCCGCACTCGGGGAGCGGCGCAAGCCGGCGGCGCGTACCGCGCTCTCCGGCATTTCGCTCCCCCTCCGCTTCGCTCCCCTCCCCTTTGCGCGCAGCCTGCGCGTCAAGAATTCCGCATAGCAGAACAAGATAAGCCGCGCGCGGCCTCCGTGCGCGGCGTGGTCATGCACGCGCGGCATGCCATACATGGTTCCCGCGCATCGCGCTTGGCGTTCGGTTGAGCTGCCGCGTAGATTCCACTGCGCAGAATCACAAACCAACAGACAGAAGCGTGCCGCGCACCCCCTGGCTGCGTGAAGCCGCTTCGCACGGAAGGGGACACTTGTGAAGAAGCTCTTGATCGCCAACCGCGGCGAGATCGCGTTGCGCGTGCAGCGCGCCGCGCGAGACCTTGGCATCGCCACCGTGGCCGTCTATGCCGCTGACGACCACGCCAGCCGGCACCGGCTCCTGGCTGACGAAGCCGTCGCCCTGCAGGGCCAGGGCGCCGCTGCCTACCTCGACATTCCCGCCATCATCGACGCGGCGCGCGCCACCGGCTGCGACGCCGTCCACCCTGGCTACGGCTTCCTCAGCGAGCGCGCCGACTTTGCCAGCGCCTGCGCCGCTGCCGAGCTCGTCTTCGTCGGGCCCGAGCCTGAGCAGTTGAGCCTGTTCGGCGACAAGGGCCACGCGCTGGCGCTGGCGGCGCGCTGCGGCGTGCCGGTGATGCCGGCCACCGCCGGCGCCGCCACGCTGGAGGCGGTCACGGCCTTCTTCAACGAACAGGGCGGTGCCGGCATCGTGCTCAAGGCGGTCGGCGGCGGCGGCGGGCGCGGCATGCGCGTGGTGCGCGAGCGCGAGGCGCTGCCCGAAGCCTACGCGCGCTGCCGCTCGGAGGCGCGCTCGGCCTTCGGTGTCGACGCCGTTTATGCCGAGCGGCTGGTCGCGCGTGCGCGCCATATCGAAGTGCAGATCGCCGGCGACGGTCACAGCGTGATCGCGCTGGGCGAGCGCGACTGCACGCTGCAGCGCCGCTTCCAGAAGGTGGTCGAGATCGCGCCCAGCCCGGCACTGGATCCGGCGCTGCGCCGGCGCATCGTCGATGCCGCCTGCACGCTGGCACGCGAAGCGCGCTACCGCAGCCTGGGCACCTTCGAGTTCCTGGTCGAGGAGCCCGAGCCCGGCGCGCGGCGCGACGGCGCCGCCCTGCCCTTTGTCTTTATCGAAGCCAATCCGCGCCTGCAGGTGGAGCACACGGTCACCGAACAGGTGACCGGGATCGACCTGGTGGCGGTGCAGCTGGGGCTGGCACAGGGCCGGCGCCTCGCCGAGCTCGGCCTGGACCCGCAGCAGCCGCCGCGCGCGCGCGGCTATGCCATCCAGGTGCGAGTCAATGCCGAGTCCACCGACGCGCAAGGGCTGGCGCGGCCGGCGCAGGGCCGGCTGGAACGCTTCGACCCGCCCAGCGGCCCGGACGTGCGCGTCGACACCCACGGCTATACCGGCTACGCACTGTCGGCGCACTACGACACGCTGCTCGCCAAGCTGATCGTCACCTCGGCCAGCGGGCAGTTCGCGGACGCGGTGCGGCGCCTGCAGCGCGCGCTGGCCGAATTCAATATCGGCGGCATCGACACCAATCTCGACCTGCTGCGCGCGCTGGCCGAGCGCGACGACTTTGCCAGCCAGCAGGTGCACACGCGCTATATGGAGGCCGCGCTGCCCCAGCTGCTGGAGCGTGCCGCGCAGATCGGCGCACAGTGCGCGGCACGGCAGGCGCTTGCGACAGGTAGCCCGGCCAGCGTGGCCGCCGCGGCCAGCACGGCGAGCTTCGACGAGCAATTGGGCGAAGGCCTGTGCGCGGTGCGCGCGCCCATGGGCGGCCGCGTGATCGAGCTGGCGGCCGACAACGCGCTGGTCAAGGCTGGCCAGACCGTCGCCGTGCTCGATGCCATGAAGATGGAGCACGCCATCGTGGCCGAACGCGCCGGTCGCGTGATCGACCTGCGCACCGAAGCCGGCGCGCAGGTTGGCGAAGGCCAGGTCATGCTGGTGCTGGAACCGGCCGATGCCGGCGCCGAGGCCGGCACCGAGGCCGAGCGCACCGACCCGTCGGCGATCCGCGCCGACCTGCAGCGGGTGCTCGACCGCCATGCCTTCCTCTACGATGCCGCCCGCCCCGATGCGGTGGCCCGGCGCCGCGCGCGCGGGCAGCGCACCGCGCGCGAGAACATCGACGACCTGTGCGATGCCGGCAGCTTCCGCGAATACGGCGGCCTCGCGGTGGCCGCGCAGGCCAGCCGGCGCAGCGAGGCCGACCTGATTGCCAACACGCCAGCCGACGGCCTGATCACCGGCACTGGCGCGGTCAACGGCAGCCTGTTCGCGCCGGAGCGCGCGCGCTGCGCGGTGCTGGCCTACGATGCCACCGTGCTGGCCGGCACCCAGGGCAAGCGCAACCACATGAAGACCGACCGCATCCTGGCGGTCGCGCTGCGGGACCGGCTGCCGACGGTGATCTTCGCCGAGGGCGGCGGCGGGCGTCCGGGTGATGTCGATTTTCCCACGGTGGCCGGCCTGTACCAGCCGTCGTTCGCCGCATTCGCCGAACTGAGCGGCGAAGTGCCGGTGGTGGGCATCGCCTCCGGGCGCTGCTTCGCCGGCAACGCCGCGCTGCTGGGCTGCTGCGACCTGATCATCGCGACACGCAACGCCAATATCGGCATGGCCGGTCCCGCCATGATCGAAGGCGGCGGCCTGGGGGTGTTCCGCCCCGAGGATATCGGCCCGGCCGCGGTGCAGTACCACAACGGCGTGGCCGACCTGCTGGTCGACGACGAAGCCGCCGCCGTGGCCGCGGCGAGGCACTACCTGTCGATGTTCCAGGGCCGCGTCGCCGACTGGCAGGCGCCGGATCCGATGGCGTTGCGCCACGTGGTGCCGGAGAACCGCCTGCGCGTGTACGACACCCGTGCCGCCATCGCCGGCCTGGCCGACGCCGGCAGTGTGCTGGAACTGCGCGCCGGCTTCGGCACCGGCATCCACACCGCGCTGGCGCGCATCGAGGGGCGGCCAGTGGGCATCCTCGCCAGCAATCCGCGCCACCTCGGCGGCGCCATCGACGCCGACGCCGCGGACAAGGCCGCGCGCTTCATGCAGCTGTGCAACGCGCACGGGTTGCCCATCGTCTCGCTGATCGACACACCGGGCTTCATGGTCGGCCCGGAGGTCGAGGCGCGCGCGCAGGTGCGGCACGTGTCGCGCATGTTCGTGATCGGCGCCAAGCTGCGCGTGCCGTTCCTGGCGGTGGTGCTGCGCAAGGGCTATGGCCTGGGCGCGATGGCGATGGCGGCGGGCGGCTTCCGCGCGCCGTCGTTCACGGTGTCGTGGCCGACCGGCGAGTTCGGCGGCATGGGCCTGGAAGGCGCGGTGCGGCTGGGCTTCCGCAAGGAGCTGGAAGCGCTGCCGGCGGGCCCGCAGCGCGACGCGCTGTACCAGCAGCTGGTAGCTCAGATGTACGAACGCGGCCACGCCATCAACGCGGCGGCGGCGCTGGAGATCGACGCCGTGATCGACCCCGCGGCCACGCGCCAGTGGCTGGTCAGCGGCCTGGACGCCGGCGCAGCGAATCCGGACCGGCCGGTGCGAAGCTACGTCGACGCCTGGTAGCGGCAACGGCCGGCACGGCACGGCACGGCACGGACAGTCAGGACAATAGCGACAGGAGACAGCAGGAATGAACGAGCAAGCGTTCTTCGAAGACCTGGAAGCCCGGCATCGCAAGATCTGGCCCGCCGGCCTGCCCACCGCCCCGGCCTATCCGCACGGCGAAGCGCCGCTGGGCGACTACCTGCGCGCGTGGGCGCGCAAGCGGCCCCGCCATCCCGCGCTGGAGTGGTACGGCACCACCGTCACCTATGCCGAACTCGACGACCTGTCCGAGCGCTGCGCCGCGCGGCTCAAGGCCGACGGCATCGGCGCAGGCGACCGGGTCGCGGTGATGATGGGCAATTGCCCGCAGTTCCACGTGGCCTTCTACGGCATCCTGAAACTGGCCGCGGTCTATGTGCCGGTCAACCCGCTCTTCAAGGAACACGAACTGGTCTACGAGCTGAACGATGCCGGCGCCACCACCATCATCGTGCAGGACCAATTGGCGCCGCTGCTGATGTCGGTGCGCGCGCAGACACGGTTGCGCACCATCTACACCACCAGTGCGGGCGCGATGCTGCCGGACCAGCCCACGCTGCCGCTGCCCGCCGGCCTGGATGCGCCGCCGCTGGAGGTGGAGGGTGCCACCGACCTGCTGCACGCGCTGCGCCAGACCGGGCCGGCCGGCGCGCTGCCGCCGGTGGACCTGGACGCGCTGGCCGCGCTCAACTACACCGGCGGCACCACCGGCCTGCCCAAGGGCTGCATGCACACGCAGCGCGACATGGTCTACACCGCGGCGGCCTCGTACGCGATGTCCGGCAGCGCCGACGCCGGCAGCCTGGCAGAAGGCTCCGACGAGGTGATGCTCAACTTCCTGCCGATGTTCTGGATCGCCGGCGAGAACCTCGGGCTGATCAGCCCGGTCTTCAGCGGTGCCACCCTCGTGCTGCTGGCGCGCTGGGATCCGGTGGCGGTGATGGCCGCGATCGCGCGCTATCGCGTCAACCGCACCTTCCTGGTGGTGGACAACGCCGTCGAGCTGATGAACCACCCCGACGCCGGCGGCTACGACCTGAGTTCGCTGCAGCACACGCGCGCCGCCTCGTTCATCCGCAAGATCACGCCCGACATACGCCAGCGCTGGCACGCGCTCACCGGCAGCATCATTGCCGAGGGCGCGTGGGGCATGACCGAGACCCATACCAGCGACACCTTCACCACCGGCATGCAGGCCGACGACATGGACCTGCGCGGCCGCCCGGTCTTCGTCGGCCTGCCCGTGCCGGGCACGCGCATCAAGATCTGCGACTTCGACACCGGCGCGGTGTTGCCCATCGGCGCGGAAGGCGAAATCGTGGTGAGCACCCCGTCGCTGCTCAAGGGCTATTGGGGGCGCCCGGACGTCGACGCCGAAGTGTTCCGCGACGGCTGGTTCCGCACCGGCGATATCGGCGCCTATGACGAGGCCGGCTACCTGCACTTCCTCGGCCGGCGCAAGGAGATGCTGAAGGTGCGCGGCATGAGCGTGTTCCCCTCCGAGCTGGAAGTGCTGCTGTCGCGCCACCCGGCGGTGCTGGGCTCGGCCGTGGTGGGACGCGCCGACGCGGACAAGGGCCAGGTGCCGGTGGCCTTTATCCGCCTGCGCCCGGAACATGCCGACGGCACCTCCGCGGACACGCTGCACGCCTGGTGCCGCGAGCAGATGGCGGTCTACAAGGTGCCCGAGATCCGCATCCTGCCCGAGTTGCCGCTGACCGCCACCGGCAAGGTGCGCAAGGTCGAGCTGCAGGCATTGCTGGACGCGGAAGCCAGCCGCTGACCGCGCGGCAATCCGCGCCGCGCTGGCGTGCCCCGACGGGGCGCGCCACGCACGCGGCTGGCGGTCAACGGCAAACCGAGGAGCCAACGGCCATGCATGACCGATCCACACCGGGCGGCGCCGCCAAGGCGGACCGCCACTTCGTCACCGCGCTGGCGCGCGGGCTGGAAGTGCTGGCCTGCTTCCGCACCAGCGACCGCGCGCTGGGCAACCAAGAGATCGCCGAGCGCTGCCGGCTGCCCAAGTCCACGGTGTCGCGCCTGACCTCGACGCTGACGCGGCTGGGCTACCTGGCGCACGAACATGGCAGCAGCAAGTACAGCCTGGGCACGGCCTGCCTGCGGCTGGGCAGCGCCATGCTGTCGCGGCTGGATATCCGCAAGGTGGCCCGTCCGCTGATGCAGGAACTGGCGGATTTCTCCGGCGGCACGGTCTCGCTGGGCACGCGCGACCGCTTCTCGATGATCTATGTCGAGCATTGCCGCAGCGCCGAGGCCATCGCACTCACGCTCGATACCGGCTCGCGCATCCCGGTGGCCACGTCGGCCATCGGCCGGGCCTGGCTGGCGGTGGTGCCGCCGGAGCAGCGGCAGGACTTCCTGGAGCAGGTGCGAGAGATCGACGACGTGGCGTGGCCGCGGCTGCTTCGGGGCATCGAGCAGGCGCTCGCCGACCACCGCGCGCTTGGCGTGGCCTGCTCGATGGGCGACTGGCAGAAAGACGTCCACGGCATTGCGCGCGGCTTCGCGCCGGGCCATGGCATGGCGCCGATGGCGATCAACGTGGGCGGGCCGGCGTTCCGCCTGTCCCCGTCGTTCCTGCTCGACGAGGTGCGCCCGCGCCTGCTGGACGTGGTGCGTCAGCTCGAGAACAGTTTTCCGCGCTGAGCGGGCCCGTTCTTCATACCAACCACGCCGCATCCGACGGCGCCACAGGAGGAGACACCATGCAACCGAAATTGACCGACGCCGCCCGGCGCCGCCTGCTGGCCGGCATGCTGGCCGCAGCCACCGTGCCGGTGACGGGCGCTGCGAATGCAGCGCCTCCCTCGGCGGCCACCCCGGCGGCCACCCCGGCAGCCACCGGCAGCCTCACCGTCGCTTTCGGCGCGGAGTCCACCACGCTCGATCCGGTCAAGATCTCTGCCGGCGTCGACCACTATTTTGTTGGCCAGATCTTCGAGATGCTGGTGCGCCGCAATGCCGCGCTCAAGGACGAGAACTGGCTGGCCGAAAGCTGGAAGCTGGAGACCGGCAAGGACGGCAAGCCGGTGCTGGACGTGCAACTGCGCAAGGGCGTGCGTTTCCACAACGGCGACCCGCTCACGGCCGAGGACTTCGAGTTTTCCTGGCAGCGCCAGCGCGACCCGAAGGGCAGCTTCTTCTCGCACTACGTCTCGTCGATCGAACGCTTCGAGATCGTCGACCCACACCACTTCAAGCTGCATTTCAAGGAGCCCGATGCGCAGTTCATCGTCGGCAACATGCAGCTGTGGGCGATGCCCAAGAAGTACATCCAGAAGGTCGGCGAGGAAGAATTCGCGCGCAAGCCCGTCGGCACCGGCCCGTGGAAGTTCGTCTCGCGCACCGTCAAGGACGAGCTCAAGCTGGAAGCCTTCGACGGCTACTGGAACAAGGAAAAGCGCCCGGGCGTCAAGGAACTGACCATCAAGGTGATCCCCGAGGATCTGACCCGGGTGGCGGCGTTCAAGACCGGCAAGGTCGATTTCATCGACAATGTGCCGCCCTCGATGGTCGATGAGTTCAGGAAGATGCCGGGCGTGAAAACCGTCACGCTGGTGAGCGGCAACAACCTCTTCCTCAACTTCAACACGCAAATGGCGAAGTCGCCGTTCAACGACGTGCGCGTGCGGCAGGCGGCGGCGCATGCGATCGACGTCGACGCCATCATCAAGCGCGTGCTGTTCGGCCAGGGCGAGCGCTACGCGCAGGTGGGCAAGGAATCGAACGGCTACGATCCCGCGCTCAAGCCCTACCCGTTCGACCAGAAGCGTGCGCGCGAGCTGCTGAAGCAGGCGGGCTATCCCAACGGCTTCGACACGCCCTGCTACAACCTCACCACGCCGCGCGAGCCGGGCGTGAAGGAAGTCGGCGAAGCCATGTACGCCTACCTGAGCTCGGTCGGCATCCGCTGCCAGGTGCGCAACCTGGAATACGGAGCGTGGATCAGCCTTGGCAAGCGCGGCCGCTCCGGCCCGCCCGAAATGGATGGCGTGCTGAGCTGGATGTGGTCGCAGGGCCTGCCCGGCGACCCCGGCCTGGCATGGTCCGGCCACCTGCACAGCTACCAGGGCGGCGGCGGCTGGGGCACTTACTCCTACACCAACGACCCCGAGGTCGATGCCCTGGTCGAGAAACAGCGCCACACCATGGATCCCGCCGCGCGCACTGCGTTGCTGAAGCAGATCGCGCGGCTCAAGCAGGAGCGCGTGCTGGGTGGGCTGCCGACGTACCGGCCGCTGGTGACCTTTGCCTGGCGCGACAACAAGATCGATTACGTGCCCTGGCCCATCCGCGACTACTGGCGCTCGTTCCAGGAAGTGAGCTGGAAGCAGCGCTGACCCGCCGCCGCGTCCGCCACGCGCCGCGTGCGCGCCGGACGCGGCATCCCCGCTGACGCTATCCCCACGGAGCCTGTCATGCCCATCGCGAAACGCCTGCTGCACGGACTGATCAGCATACTGGGCGCGAGCGTGATCATCTTCCTGATCTCGCGCCTGTCCGGCGACCCGCTTGCCCTGCTGTTGCCGGCCGATGCGCCGCCCCAGGTGATCGAGCAGACCCGGCAGCACCTCGGCCTGGACCAGCCGCTGGTGGCGCAGTACCTGGTCTTCCTCAGCCATGCCGTCACCGGCGACTTCGGCAACTCCTACCGCTGGCAGGAGCCGGCACTTGGCCTGATCCTGGAACGTCTGCCGGCCACGGTGGAACTGGCGCTGGCCGCGCTGGGCTTCTCGATCGCGATGGCGGTGCCGTTCGGCGTGCTGTCGGCGGTGTACCGCGGCTCATGGTTCGACCGCTTCGCCAAGGTCTTCGCCATGCTCGGGCAGGCCATGCCCAACTTCTGGGTCGGGCTGCTGCTGATCCTGTTCTTCGCGGTGCAGTTGAACTGGCTGCCGGCATTCGGGCGCGATTCGTGGAACAGCCTGGTGCTGCCAGCGATCGCGCTGGGCTGGTATCCGGTGGCGGCGCAGACGCGGGTGGTGCGCTCGGCCATGCTCGACGTGCTCGACAGCGACTACATCCGCATGGGCCGCGCCATGGGCCTGCCGGAAGGCGTGCTGGTGTGGAAGTACGCGCTGCGCAATGCGGCGATCCCGCTGGTCACCATCCTCGGCGTGTATTTCGCGGCGATGCTGGGCGGCGCTTTCGTGGTGGAAGTCATCTTCGCCTGGCCGGGCGTCGGCCGCACCGTGGTCGAAGCGGTGTTCGCGCGCGATTTCCCCGTGGTGCAGGCGGGCGTGATGCTCACCTCCGTGCTGTTCGTGCTGTCCAACCTGCTGGTCGACCTGAGCTACGGACTGATCGACCCGAGGATCCGCCATGCCTGAGATCGCCATCCCTCCCGCATCCACGGCGGCGCCGCTGGCCCGCAAGCGGCGCCGGCGCGAGCTGGGCACCCTGCCCTGGTTCGCGCTGGCCGTGTTCCCGCTGCTGCTGGCCTGCGCCATCGGCGGCGAAGCGCTGCTGCCGCACGACCCCAACGGCCTCGACCTCGGCCTCGCATTCCAGCCGCCGGCATGGCTGCAAGGCGGCAGCTGGGCTTATCCGCTCGGCACCGACAACATGGGCCGCGACCTGCTCAGCCGCATCATGGCCGGCACGCGCATTTCGCTGGTGGTGGCGCTGTACGCCATCCTGATCTCGGGCGGCATCGGCACCGTGGCAGGCATGCTGGCCGGCTACTTCGGCGGGCGCCTCGACGCGCTGATCATGCGGCTGGTCGATATCCAGATGTCGATCCCGGCGCTGGCGCTGGCACTGGTGCTGGCCGCGGTGCTGGGCCCGGGCTTCGAGACCGTGGTGCTGGTCATCGTGATCACCTACTGGACCTGGTACGCGCGCATCGTGCGCGGCGAGGTGATGTCGCTGAAGCAGCGCGACTACGTGGCGCTGGCGCGCGTGGCCGGCTGCGGCACTGTCACCATCTTCCGCCGCCACCTGCTGCCCAACCTGCTCAATACGCTGCTGGTACTGGCCACGCTGCAGGTCGGCCAGGTGATCATCTTCGAGGCCTCGCTGAGCTTCCTCGGCCTGGGCATCCAGCAACCCGACGTGTCCTGGGGCCTGATGCTGGCCGACGCGCGCAACTACATCACCAATGCATGGTGGGCCATCACCATGCCGGGGCTGGCCATCATGGCGACCTGCCTGGCGTCCAACCTGCTGGGCGACTGGCTGCGCGACCACTTCGACCCGAAAAGGAGACAGCTATGAACGGCACCAGCCAGGACATGACGCAACAACAAGCTGTCCCCGTCGCGCCGGGTGTCCGCGACGTCGCCGCGCCGATGCTGTCGGTGCAGGGCCTGACGACGCATCTCGACCTGCGCCGCGGACTGGTGCGCGCGGTGGACGGCGTGGACCTGCACGTGCACGAGGGCGAGACGCTGGGCGTGGTGGGCGAGTCCGGCTCGGGCAAGTCGATGACGATCCTGTCGATCCTGCGCCTGCTGCCGCGCGGCGCGCAACTGGGCGGCAAGGTCCTGCTCGACGGCACCGACCTGCTGCAGCTCCCCGAGAAAGCCATGAGCCGCGAGTACCGCGGCCGCAAGATCGCGATGATCTCGCAGGACCCGCTGACCTCGCTGAACCCGGTCTTCACCGTCGGCGACCAGGTCGGCGCGCCTTTGCACTACCACGGCCGCGCGGACAGCCGCGAGGCGCGCCGCCGCCAGGTGGTGCAGGTGCTGGAAAGCGTGCGCATCCCCTCCCCACAGACGCGGCTCGACGACTACCCGCACCAGTTCAGCGGCGGCATGCGCCAGCGCGTGGTGACCGGCATGGCGATCGCCAGCGCGCCGCGGCTGCTGGTGGCCGACGAGCCCACCTCCGCGCTGGACGTGACCATCCAGGTGCAGATCATGGCGCTGTTCCGCAAGATCCAGGCTCAGACCGGCGTCGGCATCATCCTGATCACGCATGACCTCGGCGTGGCCGCCAGCATCTGCCATCGCGTGGCGGTGATGTACGGGGGGCGCATCGTCGAGACCGGCGACGTGCGCACGCTGTACAAGCGGCCCGCCCATCCCTATACGCAGGCGCTGCTCAAGTCCATCCCGCACTTCGGCGAAAAGCGCGAGCGGCTGTATGCAATCCCCGGCAGCCCGCCCAGCCTGATCGATCCGCCGCACGGCTGCCGCTTCGCCGCGCGCTGCCCGCACCGCAAGCCGCTGTGCGACGACGCCTATCCGCCCGAGATCGAGCTGGAATCCGGCCACAAGGTCAGTTGCTGGCTGGCTTCGGCCGGTTAAGCCCCACGCGCTCAGGAGGCCCCATGCTGCTCGAAGTCCAAGACCTGAAGAAGCACTTTCCCGTACACGGCGGCGGCACGGTGCGCGCCGTCGACGGCGTCAGCTTTGCCGTCGATGCCGGCCAGACCTACGCGCTGGTGGGCGAGTCCGGCTGCGGCAAGACCACCATCGCCAGGCAGTTGCTGCTGCTCGAGCGCCCCAGCGCCGGCACCATCCGCTTCGACGGCCAGGACGTGCTCACGCTCGGCCGCAAGGGCGTGCTGGCCTACCGGCGCCAGGTGCAGGCGGTGTTCCAGGATCCGTCCTCGTCGCTCAATCCGCGCCTGAAGGTCGGCATGCTGCTGGCCGAGCCGCTCCTCGCGCACGGCCTCGGCGGCAACCGTGCGGCGTTGCGCCGGCGCCTGCTCGAGCTGCTGGAGATCGTCGGCCTGCCGCCCGGCGCGCTCGACCTGTATCCGCACGAGTTCAGCGGCGGGCAGCGCCAGCGCATCGCGGTGGCGCGCGCGCTGGCGCTGCAGCCGCGGCTGATCGTGCTGGACGAGCCGACCTCGGCGCTGGATGTGTCGATCCGCGCGCAGATCGTCAACCTGCTGGCGGACATCCAGCGCAGTTTCGGTATCGCCTATGTGATGATCGCGCACGACCTGGCGCTGGTGGAGCACTTCAGTTCGGCGGTGGGCGTGATGTACCTGGGCAGCATGGCCGAGAGCGGGCCGAGCCCGGCGGTGTTCGGCGCGCCGCGCCATCCGTACACGCAGGCGCTGCTCGGGTCTGCGCCGCGGCCGGATCCGGACCACCAGCCGGCCGAGGGGCTGATCCTGGGCGAGATCGGTTCGGCACTGAACCCGCCGCCGGGCTGCAAGTTCCATCCGCGCTGCCCGCGCGCGGCGCCGGCATGCGGCAAGGACCTGCCGCGCCTGCGGCAGCTGGCCCCGCATGGTGACGGCAAGCCGATGCATGTGGCGGCCTGCCACCTTCTTGTGTGATCGCCCCGGCTCGGACGGTAACGGCGCCGCGGCACCGGCGTCAGCCGCCCTGCATCCTCGACGGATCGTCGCTGCGCGAAGTCGTCGTCACCGTGCCGTCGGTGTTGAAATGCACGTTGAAGAAGGCCTTGTCGGTCGAGCTCTCCATCCAGCGGTAGCCCCACACCTCTTCCTTCTTCAGCGCGAACGCCTCGACCTTGGTCGGCTTGCCCAGCAGGCGGCGGATATCGTCCTTGCTCATGCCGGCGCGCACGCGCGCGAAGTTCTCCGGCGTCAGCACCTGCTCGATGCGCGCGACCTTGCCGTCGGCACCGATGGTGACCATCCAGGTGGTCGTGCCCTCCGGCCCGCGCGGATACTCCAGCCGGCGGCCGCCGTCGGCCTCTTCCCAGACGATCTCCGGCTTGCCGGCCTGGCGCCGCAGCTCTTCCTCGGTGGACTGGCCGGGCACGATGCCCTTGAACAGCTCGCTGTCAGGCTTGATCGCGTTCCAGGTATTGCGCGCGGTTTCGCCCGCCTTCTTCATCGCTTCATCGACCTTGCGCTGGTCGCAGCCGAACAGCGCAAGCACAGAGGCAATCAGTCCCATGGCGGCAAGGCGTCGCGGCGACGCGTGGTTGGCGGGGCGTAGGTGGGCGGGGCTTGCTTCAGCGGCGCACGGGCTCGGCAATGACTGACGAGGCGGCCTGCGCGGCGCTTTCGGGATCGAGTGTCTGGCCGTCATCCTGGCTCCTCCTGGTGCCGCTGCGGTTCGAGGCGCCCGAGAACAGGATCGCCCAGCTGTCGAAGCGGCGGTTGAACAAGACCGACAATCCGTTGATGGAGCCGCCCTTGGCAATCAGCGACCAGCGCCGCGAGAACTGCCAGGTCAGCTTCACCACGTTGGAGGCCGAGGTCAGGCTCTGCTCATAGCCTACCGCGATCTGGTCGGTGATGGCCTTGCCCATGCTGACCACCTGCTGGTCGTTCAGGCCCGCGGTGCTGGGCCCGATCGAGAACTCGTCGATGCCGAAATGCGAGACGATGCCCTTGCCCGCCTTGCCGCCGATCAGGCCGAGCGCCGCGCCGCCCATCGCGGCACCGCCCAGCTGGCGCTGCTGGCCCGCGGCGGCGCTTTCGGCGCCGTAGCCGAACATCAGCCAGGACAGCTTGTCTTCGTCGGGAACGTTCGGCTCCGACACCAGCCGCACGCGCGGCAGCCGCACCGTGCCGGTCACCTCGACGCCCGCCTCCACTTCCTGGTTGCGGCGCATGGCGCGGATGTTCATGTTCGGGTTGTCGATGGGCCCGTTGAAATTGATGATACCGCGCTCGATGTTCAGCTTGCGGCCGAACGCCTCGTAGGTGCCATCCGTCACGCGCACCGTGCCGACGGCCTTGAGCGGCACCAGCGGTTCGCTCCTGACCCCGAGCTGGCCGGCCAGCAGCAGGTCGGCGCCCGCGCCGCGGAAGCGGAAGTCGTTGCCCAGGTCGACGGTCAGGTCGATCACCGGGCTGAACTTGCTCGCCGGCTTGGTCTCGGGCACCACCGGCGTCGCGGCGGTCTTGACCGCGCGCTGGTCCTTGCGGCGGATTACCACCACGTCGTCGCCCAGCACCGGCGCGCCGGCCTTGGGCAGATCGAACAGGCCGCGGTCGACGCGGAACTTGCCGCGGATCACGATCTGCTTGTTCTCGTTGGCGATGCTGGCGTCGCCCGACACCACCAGCGTGCGTTCCGGGCTGGCAAACAGTTGCAGCTTGTCGGCGACGATCTTGCCGGTCAGGTTGGGATCGGCTTCGCCGAGCTTGACGTTGCCGGTGGCGGTGATCTTGCCATCGCCGCCGTGGAACTCGACGTGCTTCAGCTCCACCGTGTTCTGGTCCAGCGCCACGCGCACGGTGCCATCGGTCAGGCGCAGGCCCAGGTCGTACAGCGTGACGGCGAGGTTGTCGCCATCGACGGTGCCGGCCAGCAGCGGCGCGCCGACCGTGCCGCCCAGCCGCAGCGCGGCGGCCAGGCGCCCGTCGAAGGCATACTGCGGCCCGGTCAGCGCCTCGAGCGATTTCAGTCGTGGCACGTCGATCGTGACGGTGCCCGCCAGCGTCGACGCCGGCCCCACCGTCTGCAGGCCTTGCTCCTGCACCAGCCCCGCCGAGGCATCGACCACCACCTTGCCGATGCGCCCCGACACCATGCCCCCGCGCAGCGCGATGCGGTTGCCGCCCGCCTCGGCGCGCAGGCTGGTCTCGCCCAGGCCCATCGTGGTGAAGCCGCGGCCCGCATTGACCGACAGGTCGCCGCTGCGCCGCCGCACTTCGGCAAACCCGCTCGCGGTCTCGGCCAGCGCCAGGTTCCAGCGGCCATCGATGACCAGGTCGGAGCGCACCGGCGGCTTTTCGCCGGTAATGGTTTCCATCAGTTCGAGCACGTGGCCGACCTGCAGGCCGTTCAGCGTGCCCTGGCTGCGGATGCGGCCATGGTCCCAGTCGAAGCTGTCGATGGCGAGCGTGGCGTTGTCCAGCAGCAGCCGCGTGGCGCCCAGGCGCACGCGCTGGTCCGCGACCAGCAGCTGCGTCGGCGCGGCCAGCCGCAGGTTGACCGTGCTGCGTTCTTCCAGCGTGCGGATGGTGCCGTTCCAGCCATCCGGCCCCTTCCATGCGCCCTGCCCCGCCAGCGCGAGCTGCAATGGCCGGCGGTTCAGGCTGCCGGCCACCTTGATGTCGAAGACGTGGCTGGCCTGGGTGCCGTTGAGGGTGGCATCGAGCGTGCTGAGGCTGGCCTGCGGCCCGCGGTAGTCGCGCGCGGCCAGTTGCACCGACAGCGGGCCGTCCAGCCCGCCGCGCACTTCGGCGCGGCCGCTGGCAGTGGCCACCTTGTGCGGTCCGACCTCCAGCGCCTGCGCGTTGTAGTCGGCCACTACCTCGGGCTTCTTCAGCGTGCCGGTGATGGTGGCATCAAGCTTGAGCTTGCCGGCCACGCCGAACTTCAGGCGCTCCAGTTGCGGCGCGTCGACCGCCAGCCTGAGCTGGTCGCCGCGCGCGCCGAAGCTGCCGCGCAGGTTGGCCTGGTTGCCGGCCATGTTGAGCGCGGCTTCGCTCGGCAGCAGCCGCTCGCCGGCGAGCCGCACCTTGCCGCCACCGGTCATCGGCAGGCCCGCGTATTCGCTCTCGTGCACGGCAAAATCGAGCGCCACGCCAAGCACCGGGGCAATCTCGCCGCTGGCGCTGAAGTCGGCGTTGATGCGGCCCGCGGCCACCTTGGCGAGCCGCGACGGATCGAACGACGCCAGCTTGCCCTTGAAGCTGAACGGCTGCTTGTCCTTCAGTCCGAGCTTGCCTTCGGCGGTCAGCACGCCGGGACCCACGGTCGCGCGCAGCGTGGCCAGCGTAACGGTGTCGGCGTCCATGCTGGCATCGGCGAACAGCTTGAGCGCCGCGCCGGACAGGTCCAGCGCCACGCTCTGCCGGCCCGGCTCCATGCGCAGCACCACGGGCCCGGACAGGCTGGCGCTGGTCAGCGAGCCATGCAGCGCGGCCGGGTCGAGCCGGTGCACGTCCAGGTCGAAGCCGCCGCGGCCGTCGCGCAGCGTGCCGCCGCCGGTGATCTCGGCCTTGCCGGTCAGGGCCACGCGCAGGTCGCTGACGGCCTGCGCCATTTCGCTCAGTTCGACATGGGCGCGCACCGCCCGCACCGGCAGGCGCTCCTTGTCGAGCGGGCCGGCTTCGAGGTTGCGGATATCGATGTCGCCAGCGACGGCCAGCGGCGCGGGCGGCGGCGCGGCGGCAGGGGCAGATGCTGCAGGTGCCGATGCCGCGGCTGCCGATGCCGCGGGTGCGGAAGCGGCTGGCGGTGCCGCAGCCGCCGCCGCGCCATCCACCGGCCGCAGCTCGGCATGCACCGTCAGGTTGGCCTGCGGCGCGGTGGGGCTGAACAGCCGCGGGTTGATGCCCTCGCCATCGACCAGCAACTGCGTGAACGGCACCTTGCCGAACGGCGTCAGGTCAGCGCCGGCGCGCGCATGGATGCGGTCGCCGTTGGCCTGCAGCTCGGCGCGCAAGGCTTCGAGCGTGCCCCTGGCGGTGGCGTTGACGACAAAGGACTCCTTTTGCCAGCTCGCCTCCAGCAGCGCTTCGGCGCTGAGCGGGAAGGGCGCGCGCGCGCCGATCTGGGCGTTGGTGGCAAGCTTGCCGTACGGCGTCTCCAGCTTGTCGACGCTGACGCGGTGGTGCTGGCCGTCGCTGTGCAGCGCGCCGGACAGGTTGGCGAACACCATCGGCTGGGCGGCAGGCGCCGTGCCCTGCAGCAGCGCCAGCCGCTCCAGCGTCAGCGCGTCGACGTCGATCGCCAGCGGCAGTTCCAGCGACTTCGGCATCTGCGCCGGCTCGGTGCTCGGCGCCGACGGGCCCAGCCGGACCTCGGCCTTGCCGATGCGCAGGTAGTCGACGTGCAGGCGGCGCGGTTGCCAGGTCATGGCCCAGCTGCCATCGACGCGGTCCACCGTCACACGGGTCTGGCCGCTGGCAAAGACCACGTCGCGCAGCCGCAACCCATGCGCCACTGTGCCGCCTTCGAGCCGGCCGCTGAGCATGCCGGCCGACAGCCGCGTGGCCAGGGTCCACAGGTGGCGCGTGCCGGCCTCGGTGCTCAGTGCCGCCACGCCGGCGCCGATCAGTGCGATCACAAGGACCAGCAGCACGCCAAGGAACCAGGCGAGCGCGCGCCATACGCGCCGGCGCTTGCGCGGCGCGGGCGGGTTCGGCTCCCCGGGCGTGCCTTCGCCGGGCACGTCGGGCAGGTCGTGGGCGCTCATGCCGGCATCCCGGGCGCGAGGGCGGCCATCAGAACGCGACCCCCAGCGAGATATGCGGCCGGAACTGCTGTTCCTGGATGCCGTAGCCGACGTCCAGCTGCAGCGGCCCCACCGGCGTGCGCCAGCGCACGCCGACGCCCACGCCGTTGTAGATCGTCACGCCGCGCAGGTTGTCGGCGGCCGTGCCCAGGTCCCAGAACACCGCCACGCCCCAGTCCGGCTTGAACCAGTACTGGTACTCCAGGCTGCCGGTGCCAAGGTACTTGGCCGGCAGGATGCTGGAGCCGCTGGGCGTGCCGATCGACTGGTAGGTGTAGCCGCGGATCGAATCGGTGCCGCCGGCGCGGAAACGCAGCGTTGCGGGGATCTGGCCGGAACTGTCGCCGGTCAGGTCAGCGCCCAGTTCCAGCCGCGCCACCACCAGGTCACGCGTGCCCACCGGGATGTACTGGCGGATGCGGCCATAGAGGCGCAGGAAGGTGGCATCGCTGAGGAAGCCGCGGGCGGCCACGCCGATCTGGGTATTGATCACGTTGCCGCGGCGCGGGAATACCGGGTTGTCGACATCGCGCCGGGTCCAGGCGAAGGCGGGCACCAATGCCTTGCTGATCTGGGCGGCCTGGCCCTCGGGCACCAGCTTGTCGTAGTAGAAATCGAGCGACGTGGTGACATCGATCTTCTCGCGCGAGCGCGAGCGCTTCAGGCCCGCGCGCAGGCTGGTGGTGTCGGTGTTCTCGATATCGATGGTGCGCTCGTAGCTGCTGTACACGCTGTTGCGGTAGGCGCCGCGGGACGGCGGCATCGCGGCCTCGGCGAACATGTAGGTACGCTTCTGTTCGATCCGCGCCTGCGAGTCGAAGGTCCAGGCGCGGTTGAACAGGTTGTAGTAGGAATAGCGTCCTTCCACCTGGGCGCCGGTGTCGGTGGTAAAGCCGACGCCGCCGTTGAGCCGGTGCACCGGGTATTCGCGCACGCGCACCGAGACCGGCGCGGTGACCACGCCGTCCGGCGCCTTGTCGGCATCCGGCGGCGGTTCCAGGTCGACCTGCACGTTGGAGAAATACGGCTGGTTCTGGACGGCGCGCTGCAATTCCAGCAGCCGTTCCACGCGGTAGGGCTCGCCCTCGTTGAGCGGGTTGACGTTGTAGATGATCTGCTCGGGGTAGCGGCGCGTGCCGGTGACCTTGAGCGGCCCCAGCAGGTAGGACGGACCGCTGGCGTAGTGCGCGGACAGGTCGGCACGCAGCTCGTCCGGCTCCACCCGCGCCTGCGACGCGGCCAGCCGCGCGCCGTAGTAGTTGTGGCTTTGCAGCGTCACCAGCGCGTCTTCCTTGGCCTTGTCCCAGTCCGCCTGGCGGAACGGGTCGCCCACCGGCAGGCCCCACTTGGCCTTCATCTCGGCCACCTGCTCGGGCGAGCGCGTCGCCGCCGGCCCGGTCACCTGGACATCGACATTGCGGATCAGCGTGCGCGCGCCCGGGTCCACCGTGACATGGACCACGCGCCCGTCGCCCTCGCCCTCCACGCGCGTGGTGGTGGCCGGGTCGAAATAGCCTTCGGTCGAGGTGAACTGGCGCACCTGCTCGCCCACGGTCTCGACCATGTAGTTGAACTGGTCCTGCGACAGGTCGGCGCGGTCCTTGTAGCGCGACAGGTCGAGGTGCTCTTCGAGCATCTCCTTGATCGGCTTGGGGGCTTCGACCTCTACCTTGTAGGCGCCATGGGCCGCGGCCGGCAGCAGCAGCATCGCGGCGATCGCATACGCGGCCGCGCGCGCCCGCACCGGGAGCGGGGCGATCGGGGCCGGATGCGCCGCATCCGGCATGTCTGGGCGGCCCCGGCGGGCTGTCGTCCTGGCCAGGTCGATCCTCATCCGTTGTTGTCGCCGGGCGCCTCGGGCACACGGTCAGCAGAGATAGCGGTGTCTTTCGGCATCGCTCTTTGTCCACACATACGAAGTCGGTATTTGACCACACACAGGCCTGCGGCCGGAATCTTCCTACCCCCGGAAGCCGCCGGCGGGCCCAAATACGTCCCCGCGACGGGCCGATACTGTAAAATCCTGCCCCACTGTATCCATTACGCGCCCCAAGCGGCGCATACGGTTTCACCATGGCAATGTACGAATCCGAGATCACCCAGTTCCTGAAGCAGCTCAAGCAAGAGCGCCCGACGCTCGAGGCCGAGCAGCGCGACGGCCGCGCCCTGCTGTGGGACAAGGCGCCGATCGACCTGGAAGAGCGCGCCCGCGCCCAGGCCTCGCGCGTAGCCCAGAAGCCGTACGTCTACTCGCAGGACAACTGATCCCCGCCAGCACGCCCGGTCACCGGCGATGAGCACAGCCGACCAGGACAAGCTGCCGCTACCCGTCGCGGTTGCCGGCGCTGCCGACAACCTTGGCGGACCCGGGGAGCCCGCCGACATGGTCGACGGGATGGCCTTCGCGCGCCTGTACGGCGAGCCGCTGTTCAAGCTGCCGCAGGACCTGTACATCCCGCCCGATGCGCTCGAAATCTTCCTGGAAGCGTTCGAAGGCCCGCTGGACCTGCTGCTGTACCTGATCCGCAAGCAGAACTTCAACGTCCTCGACATCCCGATGTCGCAGGTCACGCGGCAGTACCTGTCGTACATCGAGCAGATCCGCAAGACCAACCTGGAGCTGGCGGCGGAGTATCTGCTGATGGCGGCCATGCTGATCGAGATCAAGTCGCGCATGCTGCTGCCGGTCAAGAAGGCCGATAGCGATGAAGACGCCGAGGACCCGCGCGCCGAGCTGGTGCGCCGCCTGCTGGAATACGAGCAGATGAAGCTGGCCGCGCAGCGGCTGGACACGGTGCCGCAGCTCGGCCGCGACTTCCTGCGCTCGCAGGTCTATATCGAGCAGAGCCTGGCGCCGCGCTTCCCGGAAGTCGAAACCATCGACCTGCAGGCCGCCTGGGCCGATGTGCTCAAGCGCGCCAAGCTGAACCAGCACCACAAGATCTCGCGCGAAGAACTGTCGGTGCGCGAACACATGAGCCAGATCCTGCGCCGGCTGCAGCACGCGCGCTTCATGGAGTTCTCGGAACTGTTCGAGGACGCGGTCCGCTCGGGCAAGGGCGTGCCGGTGGTGGTGGTCAACTTTATCGCCATGCTGGAGCTGTCGCGCGAGTCGCTGGTCGAGATCACCCAGGCCGAGCCGTTCGCGCCAATTTATGTGCGATTGGCGTACAGCCCTTCCTGACCCACCCGACGGGCAGGGTCCGCCCCCGCCCCACTTGATCTACAATCCGCCGACAGCCGAAACGATACGCCCGGAAGGCAGAACGCCCCGAGGCCCGGCAAGTCACGGCGCCGCCCCCCGGAGACCGGCGCCACGGGTCACACCCTCACGACAGCACACCTAGCCAGATGAAAGTCATTTCCTCCATCCAAGAGCTGCGGGACCAGCTGCGCGGCCAGAACCGCGCTGCCTTCGTCCCCACCATGGGCAACCTGCACGAAGGCCACCTGTCGCTGATGCGCCTGGCGCGCCAGCACGGCGACCCGGTAGTGGCGTCGATCTTTGTGAACCGCTTGCAGTTTGGCCCCAACGAGGATTTCGACAAGTACCCGCGCACGCTGCAGGACGATATCGAGAAGCTGCAGAAGGAAGGCGTCTATGTGCTGTTCGCGCCCTCCGAGCGCGACATGTACCCGGTGCCGCAGGAATACCGCGTCGAGCCGCCGCACGACCTGGGCGACATCCTGGAAGGCGAATTCCGCCCCGGCTTCTTCAAGGGCGTGTGCACCGTGGTGATGAAGCTGTTCTCGTGCGCGCAGCCGCGCGTGGCCGTGTTCGGCAAGAAGGACTACCAGCAACTGATGATCGTGCGCCGCATGGTGCAGCAGTTCGCGCTGCCGATCGACATCATCCCGGCCGAGACCATACGCGATGAAGACGGCCTGGCGCTGTCGTCGCGCAACCGCTACCTGAGCCCGGACGAACGCGCCGAGGCGCCGGTGCTGTACCGCACGCTGCATGAGGTGCGCGACACCGTGCTGGGCAGCGACCGCGCCGGCGCCGACCTGCTGGCGGTGGAGGCCAATGCCGTGGCAGCGCTGGCCAAGCGCGGCTGGAAGCCGGACTACGTGTCGATCCGCAAGCAAGCTAACCTGCAGGCGCCGACGCACGACGAGTTTGTCGCCGGCGAGCCGCTGGTGGTGCTGACCGCCGCCAAGCTGGGCGCGACCCGCCTGATCGACAACCTGGAAATCTGAGCCCGGGCGGGGGTTCGCGGGTTCGCAAAAAAAAGCAGGCCGCCGGCCTGCTTTTTTCATGCCCGGCGCATGGCCGCGCGCTGCGCCGTCTTCACGACGTGGCGGCGGTGCCCGCGCCGCCGCTTCCACCAGATCAGCACGCCGGTCAGCGCAAAGGCCAGCGGCGCCAGGCCGAACAGCGTGATGAAGATCCGTCCCGGCAGGCCGAACGCCTCGCCGGTATGCAGCGGGAACAGCCAGTTCAGCAGCGCGTCGCCGGCGGGCGCATCGTGCGGGTCCTTCGCGCCCAGCCGCGTGCCGGCCCAGGCGTCGAGCCAGAGCCGGGTCGCGCCGCTGTCCTTGCGCACCTCGTCCGGCTGGCGCAGCCGCACTTCAAAGGCGTCGCCCGGCTTGCGCGGGAAGCTGATGCGGGTGACCCGAGCGTCGGGATACTGGGACTGCGCCGCCGCCATGATCTGGCCGGCGTCGAGCGGGCGCGCGTCGGGCGCGGGCGGCGCCGAAACATGCTTCGCCGGCGGGGTCACTGTCATCACCCCCGCTACGATCGGCGTCACCCACTTCGGCAGGTTCAGATACCAGCCCGAAAAGGCAATGATGGCCAGCACAGGAGCCGCCAGGATGCCGCCGGCCCGGTGCAGCGAAAAGTTGAAGCGCGACCACGAGCCGCCATGGCTGATCCGGAACGCCTGCGCCCACGCGCGCAGTTTCGTCTTGGGCCACCACACCACCACGCCCACCAGCGTGGTCAGCAGCAGCAGCATGCCCGCCACCCCGATGACGGTCTTGCCGGTCTCGCCGCTGAGCAGGTAGCGGTGCAGGTGGAACAGCGTCGGCAGCAGCAGCCGGCGCGAGACGCCGGGCTCGCCCCACACGCGCTCGCCCTTCACTGCCAGCGTCACCGGATCGACCATCACCTGCCGCGAGCGGCCCTGCACCACGCCCTCCGGCCCCTTGACGGGATACCAGGCGGTGAAGACGCTGTCGTCGTGGGTCGGCAGCATCAGCAGGTTGGGCCTGCCGTACGGCGGCGCGGCCAGGCGCTCGGTCACCGCCTTGACGGTCGCCGGCGTAACGGGGCCGGTAGCGGGCGCCGAGGCGACCAGCAGATCCGGGTTGAGCCAGGCATCGAGCTCATCGCGCCACGCAATGGCCATGCCCGTCAGACCCAGCAGGACAAAAAGCAGGCCGAGAGTCAGCCCGATATAGAGATGCAGCTTGACGAAGACGACGCGCAGGCGGCCGGTGACCATGGCTTGTGTTTGTGAATGTGGAGCGCTGCAGCGTGCGGCGATATGACCCGAAAGTCATATCGCAACAGAATGCAAATGCGAAAGATTCGCAATTCTAACAGGGAGATGTTGCGGGGAGCCGGCACGATCCACGCAATGGCGGATCGCCAGCGTGTGGATCAGCGTTGCAGTGGAGCGAACATTGCTCCCAGGTCGAGATGTGCCGCCAGGGTATCGGCAAGCCGCTCGATCGACGCTTCGCGCAGCGCATCCAGGTCCACTGCCTGCGCGCCATCCAGTCCTGCCCAGCGCAGCAGCGCCTGGCAGCCGGCCGGGTCGTCGAACAGGCCATGGACGTAGGTCGCCAGCACCTGGCCATCGGCCGAGCAGGCGCCGTCGGGACGCATGGTGCCGTCGCCGCGGTCGAGCCACACTGCGGGCCGTTCCAGCCCGGCGCCCGTGGTGACGCCGAGATGGATCTCGTAGCCCCGCACCGGCGCGTCCGCATCCGCCAGCCGCCCGCTGACCTGGCGCAGCTGCTTCTCGGCGGCGAGCGTGGTCTCGTAGTCGAGCCATCCCAGGCCCGCGCTGCTGCCGGCAGGGCCTTCGCGGCCGTCGGGATCATGCACCTGCCGGCCCAGCATCTGCATGCCGCCGCAGATGCCGACCAGCTTGCCGCCGTAGCGCAGGTGCCGCTGCAGCGCCGCCTCCCAGCCGTTGGCGCGCAGGAAGGCCAGGTCGGCGCGCACGTTCTTGCTGCCGGGCAGCACCACCAGGTCGGCGGGCGGGACCGGCATGCCGGGGCCAATGAACCGCAGGTCTACCTGCGGATGGGCGCGCAACGCGTCGAAATCGGTATGGTTGGCGATGCGCGGCAGCACCGGCACGATCACGCGCAGCCGCTGCGCTCCGGCCTTCGCAGCCTGCGTGCCGACGATGGCGTCCTCCGCATCGAGGTGCAGGCCGTGCAGGTATGGCAGCACGCCGAACACCGGCTTGCCGGTACGCGCGGTGAGCCAGTCCAGCCCCGGTTCGAGCAGGCCGATGTCGCCGCGAAAGCGGTTGATGATGAAGCCGGTCACGCGCGCGCGTTCGCTGTCCGACAGGCAATCGAGCGTGCCGACCAGGTGCGCGAACACGCCGCCGCGGTCGATATCGGCGACCAGCACCACCGGGCAGTCGACCCGCTCGGCAAAGCCCATGTTGGCGATATCGCGTTCGCGCAGGTTGATCTCGGCGGGGCTGCCTGCGCCTTCCACCAGCACCACGTCATAGGCCTGCTCCAGCCGCGCGTGCGAGGCCAGCACCGCCTTCATCGCCTCGGGCTTGTAGGCGTGGTAGGCGCGGGCATCGAGGTCGAGCCGCGCGCGGCCGTGGATGATCACCTGCGCGCCGGTGTCGCTGCTGGGCTTGAGCAGCACCGGATTCATGTCGGTATGCGGCGCCAGCCGCGCGGCCTGCGCCTGCAGCGCCTGCGCGCGGCCGATCTCGCCGCCGTCGGCGGTCACCGCGCTGTTCAGCGCCATGTTCTGCGGCTTGAACGGCGCCACGCGCGTGCCGGCGCGCGCCAGCACGCGGCACAGCCCGGCGACCACGGTGCTCTTGCCGGCATCGGAGGTGGTGCCCTGGACCATCAGCGTGCCGCGCAGGGCACCCGGCGGCAAGGAAAGCGGGGAATCGGTATGCATCGGCGGATTATCTCACCGGCCTCCATGCGAGGGCGGGATGCGAGGGTGGGATGCGGCGGCTACAATACGCGGATGGAAACCCCGGCCATCGCCCCTGAATCCGCCACCGCCAGCGCGGCGAAGCCGCTTGCGGCCGGCACGTCCGGCGCGCGGCAGCTGACGCTGGTGCTGGGCGGCGCGCGCTCCGGCAAGAGCCACTACGCCGAACAGCTGGCAAGCGACCACGCCGGCATCACCGGCGGGCCGGTGACGTATATCGCCACCGCGCGCCAGGATCCCGCGCTGGCCGACCAGGAACTCGAAGTCCGCATCGCGCTGCACCGCGCCCGCCGCCCCGCGGACTGGCGCCTGGTGGAAGAGCCGGTGCGGCTGGCCGATGCGCTCTATGCCAACGCGCGCCACGACGGCTGCATCCTGGTGGACTGCATGACGCTGTGGATGAACAACCTGCTCTTCCCCGACGGCCGCAGCTATCCCGATCATGGGGTAATCACACCACCCGATGCCTTCACCGAAGAAATCGAGTCGCTGCTGACCGCGCTGCCCACGCTGCCCGGCCACGTGATCCTGGTCTCCAACGAGATCGGCTTCGGCGTAGTGCCGATGGGCGCGATCACCCGCTTCTACGTCGATGAACTGGGACGCCTGAACCAGAAGCTGGCTGCCGCCGCGGACCGCGTGCGGCTGCTGGTGGCGGGCATCCCGGTCCCGGTCAAGGGCGCCGATCCCGCATGCTGACGCAGGCCTGGCCGGCCTGGCCCGCGTGCGTGGCCGCGGCGCTGGCCGGCGTTCTGCTTGACCAGTGGCTGGGCGAGCCGCGCCGCTTCCACCCGCTGGTGGGCTTTGGCCGCGTCGCTTCGGCCCTCGAACGACGTGGCAACGATCCCGGAGGCCGCGGCGCGCCGTGGCGGCAGCGCGTGGCTGGCCTTGCCTGCTGGTGCGTACTGGTACTGGCGCCGGCGGCGCTCGCATGGTGGCTGGTCGATGCGGCAGCAAGCTGGCACCCGCTCGCGGCCCTGGTGCTGCATGCCATCGCGCTGTACGCCGCGCTCGGCGCGCGCAGCCTGCACCAGCATATCGCCCCGATCGCCAACGCCCTTGCCGCCGCGGACCTGCCCACCGCGCGAACGCTGACCGCGCGCATCGTCTCGCGCGATACCGCCAATGCCGATGCCGAAGCGCTGGCGTGCGCCGCCTGCGAATCGGCGCTGGAGAACGGCAACGATGCCATCTTCGGCGCGCTGTTCTGGTTCCTGCTCGGCGGCGCACCGGCGGTAATCGTGTTCCGGCTGGCCAATACGCTCGATGCGATGTGGGGCTACCGCACGCCGCGGCTGCGATATTTCGGCTGGGCGGCGGCGCGCATCGACGATGCGCTCAACCTCGTCCCCGCGCGGCTGACCGCGCTGTCGTACGCGCTGCTGGGCGCCACCGCGCAGGCGCTGCGCTGCTGGCGCACGCAGGCGCCGGCATGGTCCAGCCCCAATGCCGGCCCGGTAATGGCGGCGGGCGCCGGCGCGGTCGGCGTGCTGCTTGGCGGTCCGGCGCGCTATCACGGCGAGCTGGAACAACGCCCGCCGCTGGGCGCGGGCAGCGCACCCCAGGCGGGGCACGTGCTGGCGTGCCTGCGGCTGGTCCATCGCACCTTGTGGCTGTGGCTGGCGCTTGCGGGCGCCAGCGCGCTGGCCGTACTTGCCATGTCCGCATCGACGTGAGCCCTGCCCTCCCCCCGATCCGCCATGGCGGCAACCTGCTGGCCGCGGTGCACCGCTACGGCCGCGCCGAAGCCGACTGGCTCGACTTGTCCACCGGCATCCATCCCGACGGCTATCCCGTGCCGGCGCTGCCCGCTTCCGCGTGGCAGCGGCTGCCGCAGGACGGGGATGGGCTCGCAGAGCTGGCCGCGCAGGCCTTCGGCGCGCCGCAGGCGTTGCCGGTAGCCGGCTCGCAGGCCGCGATCCGCACGCTGCCAGGCCTGCTGCGGCCGGGGCGCGTCGGGATTGCCGCGCTCGGCTACAGCGAGTACGCACCGGCCTTCGCCGCGGCCGGGCACACGGTGGTGCCGCTGGACGAAGCGGACTTCACCCGCGCGGACCTTGCGGATGCGCTCGACCATCTGGTAGTCGTCAATCCCAACAACCCGACCGCGCGGCTGCTGCCGCCGGCGACGTTGCTGCGCTGGCATGCCGCGCTGGCAGGTCGCGGCGGCACGCTGCTGGTCGATGAAGCCTTTATCGATTGCCTGCCCGCGGCATCGGTCGCCGCGCACAGCGGCGCCGAAGGGCTGGTGGTGCTGCGCTCGATCGGCAAGTTCTATGGTCTTGCCGGTATCCGCTGCGGCTTCGTGCTGGCGCACCAGCCGTTGCTCGATGCGCTGCATGAGCGGCTGGGCCACTGGACCGTCTCGGGGCCGGCGCGCGCCGTCGCCCGCCATGCGCTGGCGGACCGCCAGTGGCAGGAAGCCAACCGAGCGCAGCTGCGCCTGTCCGGCGCGCGGCTCGGCACGCTGCTGGCGCGCCACGGACTGACCGCCGTGGTGCACCCGTTGTTTTGCTGGGTACCGCATGCCGAGGCGCTGGCGCTGCACGAAGCGCTGGCGCGCGATGGCATCTGGACCCGATACTTCGAAGCCGCCGGCGGTTGCCTGCCAGGCCTGCGCCTGGGCCTGCCGCCTGACCGGCCCGAAAGCTGGCAACGGCTCGATGCCGCGCTGGCCGCCCTGGCTGCTGTAATCGCCTGACCCTCACCATGCACGCACTGAAATCCGCCATGGCCATGACGGTGGTCGCTACCGCCCTGCTTGCCGCACCCTCTGCGCAAGCGGCCGTATCGGTGGTCGACGATGCCGGCCAGACCATTACGCTGGCCCAGCCGGCGCGCCGCGTGGTCTCACTGGCACCGCACGTGACCGAGATGATCTTTGCCGCCGGCGGCGGCGACCGCATCGTCGGCACGGTCCACTACAGCGACTACCCGCCGCAGGCGCGCGACATCCCGCGTGTCGGCGACAACAAGGCGCTGGACCTGGAGCGCATCGCCGCGCTCAAGCCGGACCTGATCGTGGTCTGGCGCCATGGCAACGCGCAGAAGCAGACCGACCGCCTGCGCGCGCTCGGCCTGCCGCTGTTCTACAGCGAGCCGCGCAAGCTGGCATCGATCCCGGAAAACCTGGAGAAGCTGGGCACGCTGCTAGGCACGGAAACAACCGCGCGCCGCGCCGCCGACAATTTCCGCCAGCAGGTGGAGACATTGCGCAAGACCTACGCCACGCGGCCCCCGGTGACTGTGTTCTACCAGGTCTGGCAGCAGCCGCTGATGACGCTCAACGGCCAGCACCTGGTCAGCGACATGCTGGCGCTGTGCGGCGGGCGCAACCTGTTCGGGGCCGAGACGCCGCTGGTGCCGACGGTGTCGGTCGAGGCGGTGGTGGCGGGCAATCCGGAAGCCATGCTGACCGCGGGCATGGGCGCCACGCGCTCGGACCAGCCGCTGCCCGACTATGCGATGTGGCAGCGCTGGAAGCAAATCACCGCGGTGGCGCGCAACAACCTGTTCGTGATCGACGGCGACCTGGTCAACCGCGCCGGCCCGCGCGTGGTGCAAGGCATCGAGCAGATCTGCAAGGACCTCGACGTGGCACGCAGCCGGCGCCCGGCACGCTGATCAGCCGCCGCGGTTCCACCATTCGAGCCGCGCTCCATCCGGGCCCAGCCGGAAGCGGCAGCTCGCGCCGAAGCCCAGTGCCCAGTTGACCGTCACCGACAGCGGCACGCCAAGCCAGTGCGCGGCGAGCATGCGCATCGGCCCGGCATGGCCGACCACCCACAGGCAGCGATCGTCCCGCACGTCGAGCGCATCGGCCCAGCCGGCAACGCGCGCCATCGCCTGCGCCGGCGACTCGCCGCCATGCGGGCGCGCATGCAGCAGGTCGGCGGCCCACTGGTCCAGCGCAGCGCGGTCGATCGCGTCCCACGCAACACCTTCCCAATTGCCGAAGCCCAGCTCGCGCAACAGCGGTTCGATGGCGATGGCCGGCACGCCGGCCGGCAAGGTCTGTGCCAGCGCCTGCGCTGTCCCGAGCGCGCGCGCCAGCGGGCTGCTGACGATGCGCGCCGGCGCCGGCAGGCCCGTCGCGATCTGCGCGGCAACCGGCGTCAGCGGCGACACCAGCGGCAGATCGAGGCAGCCGTAGCAGGTGCCCGCAGCCACCTCCGGCTGCGCATGGCGGATCAGGACCAGGTCCATGCCGATGCCACCAGGTAGATCAGGATCTCCGCGCACTGCTGGGCCATGCCGAGGCAGTCGCCGGTATAACCACCGATGCGGCGCACGAAGTAGCGGCCGAGCAGCACGCGCAACACCAGCAGCGCCACGACGGCCGCCGCAAGGAACGACGGCGATACCAGCCACAGCGGCACCAACCCGCACAGCAGCGCGAACCCCAACCCCGCGCCGGCGAGCCGCTGCGCCACCGGCTTGGCCTTGCCTTCCGCACGCACGTACTGCAGCGTGGCCAGGTAGCTGACCGCCATCGCGCGGCTGGCGGCGTGCGCGCCCACCAGCACCGCCGGCAATATCGCCGGCCCGCCCTGCGTGCCGATCGCCACCAGCAGTTGCCACTTGAGCAGCAGCGCCACCGCCAGCGCGATGGCACCGAACGCGCCGATGCGCGAGTCGTGCATGATGCGCAGCACGTCTTCGCGCTGCCATGCGCCGCCGAAGGCATCGACGCAGTCGGCCAGGCCGTCCTCATGGAAAGCGCCGGTCAGCAGCAGCGTGGCCGCCATCCCCAGCAGCACCGCCACGCCGATCGGCCACCACTGCAGCGCGCCCCACGTGACCAGCGCCCCGGCGCCGCCGACCAGCAGGCCTACCAGCGGGAAATAACGCGCTGCGGCATGCAGGTAATGTGGCTCGAATCCGACCCATCGTGCCAGCCGGCCCGGCAGCGGCACACGCGTGAAATAGCCCAGCGCAGTAAAAAAGTAGCGCAATTCACCGCCCATGCCACCGGGACCGGCAGGCGTGGGCGCGGGGTCGGACGGCACGCTCATGCCGAGGCCGTGCTGACGCCGGCGCCGCTGAAGGTCGCCATCTCGTTGAGGAACGCCACAGAGGATGCCAGCAGCGGCCACGCCAGCGCGGCGCCGGTGCCCTCGCCCAGGCGCAGATCCAGCGCCAGCAGCGGCTCGGCGCCAAAGTGGTCCAGCAGCGCGCGGTGGCCGCGTTCGTGCGAGCAATGCGTGAACACGCAGTACTGCAGCACGTTGGGATCGATGCGCTGCGCCACCAGCAGCGCGGCCGAGGCGATAAAGCCGTCGACCAGGATCACCATGCGGCTGGCCGCGGCGGCGAGGAAGGCGCCTGCCATCATCGCGATCTCGAAGCCGCCGAACGTCGCCAGCACATCGAGCGGTGCCTGCGCCTCGGCGTGCAGCGCGAGCGCGCCCTCCAGCACCTCGCGCTTGCGTGCAAGGCCCGCATCGTCGAGCCCCGTGCCGCGGCCGATGCAGTCGGCCAGCGGCAGCCCGGTCAGCCGCTGCATCAGGCAAGCGGCGGCGGAGGTATTGGCAATGCCCATCTCGCCGAAGCCGATCACATTGCAGCCTTGCTGGGCATGCCGCAGCACGCGCGCCATGCCGGCGGTCATCGCCGCCGCGGCCTGTTCCGGCGTCATTGCCGGTTCCTGCGCGAAGTTGCGGGTGCCGTCGGCGATGCGGCAGTTGACCAGCCCGGGTGCCGCCGGCAGCGGCACGCGCACGCCGGCGTCGACGATTTCCAGCGCAATGCCGTGCTGGCGCGAGAACACATTGATCGCCGCGCCGCCGGCGAGGAAATTCCGGACCATCTGCGCGGTGACCTCGGCCGGATAGGCGCTGACGCCCGTGTCGGCGACGCCGTGATCGGCGGCAAAGACGATCACCGTCGGCCGCTGCAGCACCGGCCGCTGCGTGCCAAGGATCAGGCCAAGCTGCAGGGCCAGCGATTCGAGTCGGCCGAGCGCGCCGAGCGGCTTGGTCTTGTCGTCGATGGCGGCCTGCAGCGCGGGCCGCAGCGTGTTGTCGAGGGGAGTGATTTCGGGAAACTGCATGGTGCTGTGGTTCTGGAAGTCTGTATCGGGGGCTACCGGGGCTACATTTCCACGCCGCGCTGCGCCTTGATGCCCTGCTGGAAGGCGTGCTTGACCGGCGTCATGTCGGTGACGGTATCGGCCGCCTCGACCAGTGCCGGCGGCGCGCCGCGTCCGGTGATGACCACGTGCTGCATCGGCGGTCGCGCGCGCAGGTCGGCGATGACCTGGTCCACATCAAGATAGTGCAGCTTGAGCGCGATGTTGAGTTCGTCGAGCAGCACCAGCCCGATGGCCGGGTCGCGCAGCATGCCACGCGCCACTTCCCACGCGGCTTCGGCCTTGGCCACGTCGCGCGCGCGGTCCTGGGTGTCCCAGGTATAGCCCTCGCCCATCACGTGGAATGCACATTCGTCGGGGAAGCGGCGCAGGAACATCTCTTCGCCGGTCGGCTGTGCGCCCTTGATGAACTGCACCACGCCGGCACGCATGCCGTGGCCGAGCGCGCGCACCACCATGCCGAAGCCGGAGCTGGACTTGCCCTTGCCGTTACCGGTGGTGATGACGATCACGCCACGCTCGTCCTGCGCGGCGGCGATCTTGGCGTCGATCACTTCTTTCTTGCGCGCCATGCGCGCCTTGTGGCGCGCGTCGCGCTCCGGGTCGTCGGTGGCGGGGTTGTGGGAATCGGTCATGGGTTCGGGTCTTGCGTAAAGAGTCGCGGCGCCGGGGCGCCATCGGGAATCAGTGCGGTATGCACGCCGTCGCTGACGCTGACGATGCGGGTGCGCAGCGCGCGGGAGCAATGTTCGGGAGTCAGTACCTGTGCCGCCGGGCCGCGCAGCGCGGTGCCGTCCTCAGCCATCAGCAAGGCGTGCGTGGCGTAGCGCAGCGCCAGCGTCAGGTCGTGCAGGATCACCACGATGGCGTGGCGACCGGCGTGGGCCAGCGCGGCAAGCCGCTCCAGCACCAGGATCTGGTGGCGCAGGTCTAGGTGCGAGACCGGCTCGTCGAGCAGCAGCAGCGGCGCCTGTTGCGCCAGCGCGGCGGCCAGCGATGCGCGCTGCCGCTCGCCGCCGGACAGCGTCAGCACGTCGCGGGCCGCCAGTGCCTCGATATCCATGGCGCGGATCGTGTCGCGCACGACGCGGTCGTCCTCGCTGCCGGTCCAGCCCCAGCCGGACAGGTGCGGGTGGCGGCCTACGCGCACCGCATCGAGCACCGACATGGAGAACGTATCGTGCACTGCCTGCGGCAGGTAGGCACGCTGTCGCGCCAGCGCCGACGGCGCCACCTGCACGGCAGGCCTGCCGTCGATCTCGACAGCGCCGCCATCCACGTGGCGCAGCCCCGCCATCGCGGTCATCAGCGTGGACTTGCCGGCGCCGTTGGGCCCGGCGATGCACCACAGCTGGCCGGGGCCGATGTCCAGCGTCAGGTGCTCGACCAGCACGCGCTGGCCGGTGCGCAGCCGCACCTCGCGCAGCGCCAGCACGGGGCAGGCCGCGAGCGGCTGCGACCAATCGGCGTTCGCGCTCATCGCGGCCTCCGCAACAGCAGATACAGGAAAGTCGGCACGCCCAGCAGCGCGGTGATCACGCCCACCGGCAGCTGTGCCGGGGCGATCACGGTGCGCGCGATCAGGTCGGCCGCCATCAGCAGCGCACCGCCCAGCAGCACTGCTGCCGGCAGCAGCATGCGCTGGTCGTTGCCCCACGCCAGCCGCACCAGGTGCGGCACGACCAGGCCGACGAAGCCGATCGAACCGGCGGTAGTGATGGCCACCGCGATGCACACCGAGGCCAGCAGAAAGGTCAGCAGCCGCACCCGGCCCACGCGCACGCCCAGCGACTGGGCCACGGTCTCGCCCAGCAGCATCACGTTGAGCGCGCGCGCCATCGGCATGGCGAGCAGCAGCGCGACGACCATCGTGGCAAGCGCGCCGCCATAGCTGGCGGTGCCGCCCAGGTCGCCGGTCAGCCAGAACAGCATGCCGCGCAGCCGCGATTCCGGCGCCACGGCAAGGATCAGCGTGATCACCGCGCCCCAGCCGGCGGCAAGGATCACGCCTGTCAGCAGCAAGCGTGCGCCGGCTTCGCGATGGCCGCCCTGCACCTGCGGGTGCAGCAGGTCGCGCCGCGCCAGCGTTGCCACCAGCAGCATCGAGCACAGCGCGCCGACCGCGGCGGCCGTCTGCACACCCCACCACGGCGCCAGCACCAGCATCGCCAGCAAGGCGCCGACCGACGCGCCGCCGGAGACGCCCAGCACGTAAGGCTCGGCCAGCGGGTTGCGCAGCAGCACCTGCATCAGCGCGCCGGACAGCGCCAGCAGCCCGCCGCAGGCAAAGGCCGCGGCCGCGCGCGGCAGGCGCAGTTCGCGCACGATGGCACTGGCGGTGCCGCTGTCGGTGCCCGTATCGGCACCGCTGAGCGCCTGCCACAGTTCGCGCGCATCGAGCGAGACGCTGCCCAGCGCGAGCGAGGCCGCGAAGACTACGACCGACGCCAGGGCGAGCGCCAGCCACAACGCCACGGCGCGCCGGAACTCAGACATGGCGCGCCCGTGCGCTCATCGCTGGCGCCAGCCCAGCGTGATGAAGCCCGCGCGCCCCTGCGTGTTGTAGGGGTAGGCGAGCTGGTAGTCCTTGTCGAACAGGTTTTCGACGCGGGCGGCAACGAACCATTGCTTGTCGATGTTGTAGCGAGCGTTGAGGTTGACGATACCGTATCCGCCCAGGCGGCGCGAGCCGGCATCCATGCGCGACGACGATACCAGCCATTCGCCGCCGAAGCGCCAGTTGCCGAAGTTGCGGCCCACGTCGAGCGCGGCATGGCGGCGGGCGCGGCGCAGCAGCTGGGTGTTGTTCTGCTCGTCGACCGGATTCTGGAAGGTCACGCTGGCGCCGAGGTCGGTGCCGTAAACGGTGGCGCGCCACGACGCCTCGATGCCCTGCACCTTGGCCTTGTTGACGTTCTCGGCCAGGAACATGCCGTTGGGCTGCAGCGCCGACACGATCAGGTCGTCGTAACGGGTCTCGAACGCCGTCACGCGCAGCAGCCCCGCCGTGGCGGTGGTGTACTGCACGCCCGCCTCGACCGACCTGGCGCGCTCGGGCTGCAGGTTTGGCTGGCCGAAATTGGGGAAATACAGCTCGTTGAAGGTCGGCGCGCGGAAGGCGTTGCTGACGTTGGCGATCAGCTTGAACGCATCGGTCACGTTATAGCCGTAGCCGGCGAAGAAACTGCTTTGGTTGCCGAAGTCGGAATAGTGGTCATTGCGCGCGTTGAGCTGCAGCTGGTGCTTGCCGATGCGCCCGTCATAGCCGCCGAACACCGAGAACACGTTGCGCGTGGGCGCGCCGTAGGCGCTCGAAACCAGCTCCTGCTGCAGGTAGTCGGTGCCGAACAGCAGCGTGTGGTTGGCGGCGACCGCATACTCGTTCTGCCAGTTGAACTGGCGGTTGCGGGTATTGAAGGTGCCGTTGGGACGCCCGTTGAGGAAAGTGTCGCTGTTGTCCGCGCTCTGCGACAGCTTGAAGTGCGTGGTCCAGTCGGCGCCGACCTTGCCGTTGACGAAGGCCGACAGCGCATACAGCTTGCTGTCGGTGCGGTTGTCGTCGGTCGGGCGGCCGAAGGCGCTGTCGAACGACAGCTTGCTCTTCGAATAGTAGCCGCTGAAGCCCGCATCCCAGTCGGGCGTGAAGCGGTGCTTCACCTGGCCCGACACGCTCTGGTTCTCGTACGGGTTGTCGTTGGGGTTGGCGCGCGGCGCCTGCTGCGTATTGATCGACGAGAAGCCGTCGGTCTTGAACGCCGAACCGGTCAGGTTGAAGGAGGTATCGCCGACCTGCCCGCCGTAGCCAACGGTACCCTGGCGCGTGTTGTTGCTGCCGTACTCCACCGACGCATTGGCCGCCGGAGCCTGGCCCGCGCCGCTCTTGGTAAAGATCTGCACCACGCCGCCGATCGCGTCCGAGCCGTACAGTGCCGACACGTTGCCGCGCACCACCTCGATCCGGTCGATCTGGTCGGGCAGGATGTTGGCCAGCTGCGCGGTGCCGCTGCTGGCCGCCGACACGCGCACGCCATCGATCAGGATCAGCGTCTGGTTGGAATTGGCGCCGCGCATGAACAGCGTGGTGTTGCTGCCCATGCCGCCATTGGCCGAGAATTCCACGCCGGCCTGGTTGCGCAGCAGCGTGCGCAGGTCCGGCGCTTGCGAATTGACGATATCTTCCTGCGTCACCACCGTCGTGTGCGGCAGCGCCTCGGTAATGGATTGCGCGGTGCGGGTGGAAGTCACCACCACCGGGGCCAGCTGTTGGGCGGTGCCGCTGTCGGCGGCTTGCGCGAACGAGGTGGCCGGGACCAGGGTGAACGAGGCAATGGCTGCCGCAATCGCAGACGAGGTTGCGGGCACGAGCGGACGCACCGCCGGGGCTGCCGGGCGGGTCGACCTGTGGAGCGATGAACGCATGATGCAGGACTAGGTAGGAACGGCCGGGCCCGTTCCCCCGCGGACCATATGGCGATGAGGCGTGCCGCGCACGGGCGGCAGCCCGCGTTCAGGCCGGTATCCGGGCTGGCGACTCGGAACCGGCGCCTTCCCGAACCTGAGGTTCAGTGGCGTGTGGCCGGTCCTGCGTGGACATGTGGCCGGGATCGGATCCCGGTCGTTGCCAGCGGCCCTTCCGGCAGGCTGGCTGCGGAAGTGGCTGGCGCTGGCGGATGCGCACGCGGTCGCTTACCGTTGCGGGGGCAGCACAGGTTGGCCCTTCCGGCGCGCGGCTGGCAAGGCTCCCTGTTTCCCGTTGAACTGCCCTTTCGCCACGGACGAAAAGGGCGAGCACCTGGAACGTGCGCGAGTGTAGGGAGTTTCGCAACCCGCGTCAACGCGGCGCCCGTAGTGATTTGTCACAACTCTGGCAGGGTTTTGGGTGCAGAAGGCTGCAACTTCCATGCAGGTGCCCGGTCAGAAACGCTTTCCTTCGCATTGTGCGCGCCGGCGCATCGGCTAGAATCGCGTTACCTGACTTTTATCCCATCATGACAGGCCCTATGCTCAACGAACTCGAACAACTGGCCGCGAAGATCGGGCGCGTGCTGCACCATGCGGACACCCTGGCGGCGGAAAACCAGCGGCTGCGCGACGAGATCGCCCGGCTAGAGGGTGAAGCCGCGCAATTGCGCAGCGAGCGCGAGGCCATGGCAGCCGACCGCGAGTTGCTCAACATCAAGATCGAGGAAGCGCAGCTGCGCATCCAGTCCATCCTTGACAAGCTGCCGACGGCCAGCGACACGCGCCAGCTCGACCTGCTGGGCGAGGGCGCCGCGGCAGGCGCAGAGCCGCACAAGGCCTCCGGAGAACACGCATGAGCAACAAGCAAGTCGAAGTCAACATTGCCGGCCAGCCGTACCGCTTTGCCATCGCGCCCGAGAACGAGGCTGCGCTGCTCGAGGCCGTGGCACTGGTCGACACGCAGATGAACAAGCTGCGCAACGGCATCGCCGCCAAGGGCGTCGAGCGCGTGGCCGTGATGGCCGCCATTTCGATCGCATCCGATCTGCTGGCTCTGCAGCGCAAGCAACAGGCCGAGGGCACGATCCCGGTCGAGGCCATCCACGCACGCATCCGCGAGCTGAACGAACGCGCCGACGAAGCGTTGCGGCAATACGCGCACGTGGGCACCGGCACGAGGGGCTGAGCGGACCGCTTGAGGCCCGCCCTGTCAGCCCCATATACCGTGAAAATGGAGGGATGTGCAGCGGATGCCGCGCTGTCGCGCAAAATGTAACGATACGCGCGTGTGGACTTGGTAAGGCCTGCAGCGCGGTGTATAGTGTAGCCAGACTGCACGAGGCACCACAGAAGTGCAGCTAACTGGCCAGGTTATCGCGCCCGGCCGCCGTTTTCATCCCATCCTAGTTAGAAACGGCAAACGTCTGACATCCCGCAGGCAGGTCACCTACCCGACCGGTCGAAGCGGTTGTAGCGTCAGACGTTTGACAGTTTCCCTGCCTGGTTCGTGAGGGTCATAAACTCCTTGAACCGATATGCATTGCATGGTGCGGGATCATGTCGCGTGGGCGAGCGCGTCGTCGCATTCATAGTCCGGGCCTGGCTTGGACTCCCTGAGTGGATGATGTACCCGAAATGCGACTTCCGCAGCCACTCTGAACCTCACTTGGGTTCAGGATGCCGACCCAGCGGCCGAGGCGGGGACCCCTTAAAAAGGCGGTGGTTTTCTGAACCATCGCCTTTTTTCTTTGCGCGCGCGCGTGGCCATGCCCGCGCGCCCCGACCCCTTCATCCACGAACCGCGCCGTGAGCCCGAACCAGAACAAACGCGCCCGCCAGTACTGGCTGATGAAATCGGAACCGGATGAGGCCAGCATCGACGACCTCGCCCGCGAGGGAACGCTGCCGTGGACCGGCGTGCGCAACTACCAGGCGCGCAATTTCATGCGCGACGCCATGCAGATCGGCGATGGCGTGCTGTTCTATCACTCGTCGTGCCCCGAGCCCGGCATTGCCGGCCTGGCCGAGGTCTGCTCCACGCCCTACCCCGACCCGACCCAGTTCGATTCCAGCAGCCCCTACTACGACGCCGCGTCGAAGCCCGATGCGCCGCGCTGGCTGCTGGTCGATGTCCGCTACGAACGCAAGAGCACGCTGATTCCGCTGCCCGCGCTGCGCGAGCATGAGGAACTGGCCGACATGGTGGTGCTGCGCCGTGGCAACCGGCTCTCGATCACGCCGGTCACGCCGGCGGAATGGCGCTTCATCACCGGCAAGCTGATGCGCTGAGGCCGGCTCCTATGCAGCTTGCTACCCTGCCGGTGCTGATCCCTGCGCTGCTGGCCCTCGGCGCCTTTACCGGCTTCTGCGCCGGGCTGCTCGGCGTCGGCGGCGGCATGATGATGGTGCCGTTCCTGACGCTGCTGTTCACCGCGCTGGGCTTTCCCACGGAAGCCATCGTCCATATGGCGATCGCCACCTCGATGGGCACCATCCTGTTTACGTCGCTGTCGTCGGTGCGCGCGCACCACCAGCGTGGCGCGGTGCGCTGGCCCGTGGTGCTGGCGCTGGCACCCGGCATCGTGCTCGGCGGCATGGTCGGGGGCGGCAAGGTCTTTGCCGCACTCAAGACCAGCTGGCTGTCGCTTGCCTTTGCCGTGTTTGTCGGGTTTTCCGCGCTGCAGATGCTGCGCAGCCGCCGCCCCGTTCCGAGCCGGCAACTGCCGGGCGCGGCGGGCATGCTGGGCACAGGCGGCGTGATCGGATTCCTGTCGAGCCTGGTCGGCGCGGGCGGCGCCTTTGTCTCGGTACCGTTCATGACCTGGTGCAACGTGCCGATCCACAGCGCGGTGGCGACGTCGGCGGCTCTGGGCTTCCCGATCGCCGCCGCCAGCGTGGCGGGCTATGTCTGGAGCGGCTGGCAGATGCCGGGACTGCCGTCGGGATCGATCGGCTACATCTACCTGCCGGCGCTGCTCGTCATTGTTGCGGCCAGCATGCTGACCGCGCCGCTGGGGGCGCGCACCGCGCACCGGATGGATGTCGGGCAGCTGCGCAAGGCCTTTGCAGTGCTGCTGCTAAGCCTGGCGTCCTACATGCTGTGGAAGGCCTGGCAGGCGTTCTGACGGCACGGGGCCTGCAACATTCGTTTGCAATCTCGCGGAACGTTTCATGCGCTGGTTCCGTCTGACAGCCACTACGTTTTTTCGGGAGAACAAGTTGACGTCCTCCCCTACCTAAAGACAGTCTAGAGACAGGGGATTCCCACACCTGGCGATGCACGTCCGCATCGGAGAATGTTCAGCGCAGCATTGGTATCACGGTCATGCACGGCACCACAGCTACTACAGATCCACTCTCCTATTCGCAGTCCCGCGATACCTTTCGGCCGCGTCGTACTGTCTTTCGAACCGCACGCCGAACAGGACTGGGTAGAACCGCTTTCGTTCACTTCCTCAAACGTCGCCCCGTGCGCAATCGCTTTGTAGCGGAGCTTGTCCCGGAAGGACGACCAGGATGCGTCGTAGACGCTTTTCGCCATCCAGGTCTTGGCGAGTTTCACAGCCGACACGTTGCCGACTGCGATGTAATCAAAGCGCCGGACGAGATCGAGCGCGAGCTTGTGCTGGAAGTCGGCGCGGGCATTCGCCACTTTGGCATGCAGCTTGGCGATATGCCGCTTGTGCTTTCGCGCCCGCTGCGCCTTCGCCAATCGTTCGGCGGCATGCCGGCCAAACCGGTCATTGGGAAGCTTCTCGCCGGTCGAGAGCGTCGCGAAGTCCTTCAACCCAAGGTCGATGCCGACGCCAGTTTGAATCGGGCGTGCCGGCACATCAGCGACTTCGATCACGATGTTGAGAAACCAGTTCCCGCGCGAATCCTGGGCAAAGTTTGTGCCGTCCTTAATCTTGCCTGCGGGCAACGGGCGGCTGTTGAACACGCGGAAGGTATGCCCGGCAAAGCGAAACGCCTCGCCCTCCCGTTTCAGATCGCGGCCCTTCAAGGGCACCCATCCAAGGCACTTCCTGCCGCGGTATCGCAGATAAGGACGGCGATGCTGGCTGCGCGATTTCGCTTACTGCTCGCACGTCGCATTGACCGTGCCGGAATGGATACCGAGTTCCTTACTGCTGCCGGTGGTCAGCACGTTCAGATCGAACCCGCTTGGCCACTTCTTGCCCCATTTGAGTGCGTGCTTCTGCGTGTCATTACAGAAGTTCCAGACGTAGTTCACCGCTCGGCTGTGCTTGTTGAGCAGGCCGTTGAGCGACTTCACCCGGTAGCGGTAGACGAGCATCATGCCGCTCATTCTAACGTTGGAATGCCGCCTGGCGGCGGCATTCCTTTCACTCCCCGCCATGAATGGCGGGGTTTCTCGGAGCAAATCTGATGAAACACTGGCTTGCCGCCACCCTGCTGGGCACCACCGCCATCGTCGCTTCGGCGCATGCCGGGCCGACGGAGACGCCGTCCGGCGTAATGTCGCTGTCGGCACAGGCTGTAAGCGAAGTGCCGACCGACATCGTGCACCTGACGCTCGCTGCCGAACAGGAAGGCGCGGAGCCCGCGGCGATCTCGACGGCGCTGTCCACGCGCACCCAGGCGGTGCTGGCACAGGCCAAGCGCACGCAGGGCGTGACCGCGGAATCGGGCGGCTTCACCATCCACCCCAGCACCGACCGCAATGGCCGCATCAGCACGTGGCGCGGGCGTTCCGAGATCATCCTGAAGTCGCGCGATTTCTCCGCGGTGTCGAAGCTGGCGGGCGAGCTGGCCAGCCAGATGCAGGTGCAGAACATCGCCTTCTCGCTGTCGCGTGAAGCGCGCGAAGCGGCCGAGGCCAAGCTGGCCGAACAGGCGGTGGCGTCGTTCCGCAACAAGGCGCAGTCGACCACCAAGCTATTTGGCTACAACAGCTACACCATCCGGGAAGTCAACGTGAGCGAAAGCGGCGTGGTGCCGCCGATGCCGCGCATGTATGGCGCAGCCAAGGCGATGATGGCCGATGCCACGGTGCCGGTGCCGGTGGAAGGCGGCAAGACGCAGGTGACGGTGTCGGTGAACGGGTCGGTGCAGATGCTGAAGTAAGCCGGCAGGGCACCGCTTGCGTGCTGCCTCTCCCGCAAGCGGGAGAGGCAGCAGACCCTGGAACGTCAGAGCGTCGCGAACTGCTGCCGCAACACGTTCTTCTGCACCTTCCCCATCGTATTGCGCGGCAGCTCGTCCACCACGTGCACGCGCTTGGGCACCTTGAAGTTGGCGATGCGTCCCTTCAGCGTACCGATCAGCTCCGACTCATCGATCTGCGCGCCCGGTTTCTTCACCACTACCGCCACCACCGCCTCACCGAAGTCCGCGTGCGGCACGCCGATCACCGCGCTCTCGGCCACGCCCGGCATCTCGTCGATAAAGCTTTCGATTTCCTTCGGGTAGACGTTGTAGCCGCCCGAGATGATCAGGTCCTTGCTGCGGCCGACGATGGTCAGGTAACTGTCCGGCACCTGGCGCTCACCCGCCTGGCTGACGATGGCGCCGCCAAAGCGGCCGACGTCGCCGGTCTTGAACCAGCCATCGTCGGTGAACTCTTCCTTGGTCTTCTCCGGCATGCGCCAGTAGCCCTTGAACACATTCGGGCCCTTGACCTCGACATTGCCGATCTCGCCCGGCGCGCACGCCTTGCCCTCGCCATCGACCACGCGCACCGACACACCCGGCAGCGGCATGCCGACGGTGCCGCCGATGCGCTCGCCCAGCGCGGAGTCATACGGGTTGGACACCAGCATCACCGTCTCGCTCATGCCGTAGCGCTCCAGGATGGTGTGGCCGGTGCGTTCGCGGAAAGCATCGAAGGTTTCCAGCAGCAGCGGCGCCGAGCCTGACACGAACAGCCGCATGCGACGGCAGGTGTCGTCGTCGAAGCGAGGCTCCTGCAGCATGCGCACATAGTAGGTCGGCACGCCCATCATCACGGTCGAGCGCGGCAGGAGTTTCAGCACCTGCGCCATGTCGAGCCGGGGCGCCCAGATCATCTTGGCGCCGGCCAGCAGCGCGCCGTGCGAGGCCACGAACAGGCCGTGCACGTGGAAGATCGGCAGCATGTGCAGCAGCACGTCGTCGCTGCGCCAGCCCCAGTATTCGTGCAGTGTCTGCGCGTTGGACGCCAGGTTGCGGTGTGTCAGCATCGCGCCCTTGCTGCGACCGGTGGTGCCCGAGGTGTAGAGGATTGCGGCGAGGTCATCGTCCTGGCGTTCAACCGTGGCGAAGGTGTCGTCCTTGCCGGCGGCGCGCGCCAGCAGCGAGCCGCTGCGATCTTCATCCAGCGTGAACACGTGGTTGACGCCGTGGCGGAACGCCACCTTGGAGACCCAGCCGAAATTCTTGCTGCTGCACACCACCACCGACGGCTCGGCGTTGCCGACGAAGTAGTCGATCTCCGCCTCCTGGTAGGCGGTGTTCAGCGGCAGGTAGACATAGCCCGCGCGCAGCGTAGCCAGGTACAGGAACAACGCCTCGGGCGATTTTTCGACCTGCACGGCCACGCGCGCGCCTTCGGGCAGGTTCAGCGAGGCCAGCAGGTTGGCCAGCTTGGCGGTGGCGCGGTCGAGGTCATCCCAGCTGTAGTACAGGCCGTCATGGGTCTCGATGCAGCAGGCGGTGCGGTCGGCGGGAAAGCGGGATTCGAACAGGGCGAACAGGTTGGCGTTCATGGTGTGGATCGAACGAAAGACTTGGAACGGTACGGGTCAGGCAGGGGCAAATGCCCCCGATGCCAGGCTGTGCGGGCATGGCAATCCCGCATTCTGGCAGATTTGCCGGACTACTCTCCCCGGAACTGCGGCGGCCGGCGCGCCAGGAAGGCGGCCACGCCTTCGGCATGGTCGGCGCCCTCCGCGTAGGCGAAATGAGCGTCGAGTTCGGCCGGAGACAGCGCCGCCGGCATCGGCGCCAGGCGGTGGATGGTGGACTTGTTGATACGCGCCGCCGCGGGTGCGCCGGCGGTAATGCGGCGCACCGTGGCATCGACTTCGGCGGCCAGCGCGCCCGGCTCGACCACGCGCGTCAGCAGCCCCTTGGCACGCGCCTCGGCGGCGTCGAAGACGCGGCCTTCCAGCAGGATCTCCAGCGTGGCGGCGCGCCCGGCCAGCGTTAGCAGGCCTTGCAGCTCCCCGGGCGCCATCGGAAAGCCGAGCCGGTTGATCGGCACCCCGAAGCGGCTGTCCGAGGCGGCGATGCGGAGGTCGCAATGGCACGCGATCTCCAGGCCGCCGCCTACGCATACGCCCTCGATCATCGCCACGGTCGGGTGCGGGCATTGCGCCACCGCGGCCAGCGCCGGCGCGATGGTAGCCATGTGGTAGTGCCGCACCGCAGCCTCGTCACCGCGTTCGGCGGGAAACTCGGCGATGTCGGCGCCGGCGGCAAAGTTGCCGTCGGCGCCGCGCACGACCACGCAGCGCAGCGCAGAATCGGCGGCCAGCCGGGTGAAGCCCGCGGCCAGCTCGCGCCACATCTGCGCGGAAATGGCATTGAGCTTGCCGGCATGCGACAGCGTCACGGTCGCCGTGGCGCCCTGCGTGGCAAAGACGACGGTGCCGCTCATCGCGGCGCCCCGGTGCATCGGATCAGCATGGCCTGGCGCTCCGTTCAGTCCATCTTGGCGCCGGACTGCTGCACCACCTGCGCCCAGCGCCGGATCTCGGCACGCTGGAACTGCGCGAACTGCTCCTGCGTGAAGGCCGGCGTCTCGGAGCCGTTGTTGAGCCAGATCTGCTTCATTTCCGGCGTGTTCAGCGCCTTTTCGGTTTCGACGTACAAGCGGTCGACGATCTCCTTGGGCGTACCCTTGGGCACCCACATCGCATACCAGGTCGAGACCTCGTAGTTCGGCACCCCGGCCTCGGCCGCGGTCGGCACATTGGGGAAGGCCGGCGAGCGCTTGCTGGAAGCCACCGCCAGCGCCTTGATGCGGCCCGCGCGGATATGCTGCGCCGACGAGCCCAGGCCGTCGAACATCAGGTCGACCTGGCCCGCGATCAGGTCGGACAGCGCCGGGCCGGCGCCCTTGTACGGGATATGCGTGATAAAGGTCTTGGTCTGGAGCTTGAACAGCTCGCCCGCCAGGTGGTGCGACGAGCCGTTGCCGGCCGATCCATAGTTAAGCTTGCCCGGGTTCTTGCTGGCGTAGGCGATCAGTTCCTGCAGCGTGTTGGCCTGCACGCGGGTGGGGTTGACCACCACCACCTGCGGCGGCTGGGCGATCACGGTGACCGGGATGAAATCCTTCTCGATGTCGTAGTCGAGCTTCTTGTAGAACGACGGGGCGATGGCATGGTGCGCGCCGCCGATGAACACGGTATAGCCATCCGGCACGGCCTTGGACGCCAGGCTGGCGCCAACGGTGCCGCCGGCGCCGCCGCGGTTGTCGATCACGAACTGCTTGCCCAACTGCTTGGACAGCTGCGCAGTCAGCGGCCGCGCGAAAGCGTCGGTGCCGCCGCCGGCGGGGAACGGCACGATCACCGTGACGGGCTTGGACGGCCAGGTATCGGCATGGGCCGCGGGTGCCGCGAACAGGGTGGCGGCACCGATGCCGGCCACGCCCAGAGCCATGCCCGCTGCCCGCGCGCACGCGGCCAGGCTGAACTGACGACGATTCATCTTGCTGTCTCCTCTCTCTCTTTTCTTCGGAAAGTCGATTAGATTGCCGCGAGCACGCGCCGCGGCATGGGTCTACTGCATGGTCCCGGCAAGAAAACGCGGCGCGCGTGGCGCCGCGGCTGCGGGGGCGATCCCCGTGACCTGACCAGGGTCACAGCAGCTTCCCGACGCTACGGCCGATGCGCGGGTTGCCTGCACCCAGACGTGCCAGATTGTCATCCAGCGCCTCCGGTACGTAAAGGTAATTCACCATCATGCCGCAGCTCTGGCTTCGGCCTTTTCGCGACAGGTCGGCGGCCCAGTTGAGCCGCTCGACGCAGGCGCCGTTGCCCAGGTGGAAGCGAGCCACCGGATCCGCCGGCAGCGCCTGGTGGCGCTCGCGTACCAGGTAATGCGCGGCCAGCGCCATCGCGGTATCGCGCGTCAGCGGCTCGGCATCGGCGGGCGCGTCGGCCGACAGCGCCGCCAGCCACCCCGACCCGTCCGCCGGCGCCTCGCCGTGGCGCTCGCGCCAGCGCGCCAGGCGCTTGTCGCCGAGCGCGCGCGACACTGTATCCGCGTCCTGCTTGCGCAGCCAGTCGGCAAACCCGGGAATCGGCGACAGCGTGGCGAACTGCTTGACCTTGGGGAATTCGCGCTGCAGTTCCTCGATCACGCGCTTGAGCAGGAAATTGCCAAAGCTGACGCCACGCAGGCCGGGCTGCGTGTTGCTGATCGAATAGAAGATGGCCCACTTCACGCGGCGCAGGTCTTCCAGCGGCGCGGCCTCGTCGAGCAATGTCTGGACATTGGCGGCCATCTCGGGAACGAACGCGACCTCGACGAAAATCAGCGGCTCGCGCGGGATGCGCGGATGGAAGAAGGCGTAGCAGCGGCGGTCTGAGTCGAGCCGGTTGCGCAGGTCGGTCCACGAGGCGATCTCGTGCACGGCCTCGTAGCGGATCAGCTTCTCCAGCAGCGAGGCGGGCGAGTCCCAGGTGATCGGCTGCAGTTCCAGCAGGCCCACGTCGAACCAGTTGGAGAACAGCGCCTCGAGGTCGTCGTCGAGCACGCGCAGCCCCGGCACCCGCCGCTGCCAGCGCAGCATGTCGGCGCGCAGCTGGATCAGGAAGTGCAGCCCGCACGCGCTGCTGCCGCGCTGGCCGTGGAGCGCGGCCAGGCGCTTGAAGAAGCGGATGCGGGCGCTGGACAGGGCATGGGTCAGCCCGGAATGGCCGCCCTTGCCGTCGGGCTTCGCCTCACCCTTGGCTTCACCTCTGCCTTCACCCTTGGCTTCACCTTTGCCTTCACCCTTTGCGTCGCCCTTGCCCTCGCCTTTGGCGTCGGCGGCTTTTTCGCCGCTGCTGCTGGCCACCTCGGCAAGCAACTCCAGCATGGCACGCCGGGTGGCCTCGCCCGCTGCCTCGTACTCGGCCTGCCATGCCTGCGCGGCGGCATTGGCGGCACCGTCGGTCAGTCGGGCATCGAAGCACAGCCGCAACTGCTCGCGCTGGCGCCGCGCCACGCGCGGTGCCAGCGGCACCTCGCCGTCGGCATGCGCGACGTCGTTGGCTGCCTTGGCCGCGGCCTCGGCTTCGCCTTTGCGGCCCCACCAGCGGCCCAGCCGCGACAGGAAATTACTGCCGGCCGGCTCGCTCTCGCCCAGCGGCGCGCTGATTTTCTGGTCACCCGTGTCGAAGGAGTTCATGCGGTACCTGCCTTGTGCATCGATCGGAACGTAGAAGACTTGCCATGCTGCGGTGAAAGGCGTGAGCTGTGAAACGTGTGGCGTGGGCAGCTAGTCGTCGCCACTGGCCACGCGCAGCGCCGGCGGTGCCCGGGTCGGCTGCGCCGTGCCGGCGGCGTTGTCGAGCGCCTGCAGTGCCGCGCGCTGGCGCAGCAGATGGGTCTTCATCATCGCCTCGGCACCTTCAGGGTCGCGCGCCTTGAGTGCGGCGAACACCGACAGGTGCTCGGCGCAGGACTCGCGGATGCGGCCCGGCAGCTTCAGGCTCTTGTGGCGCGACAACCGCAGCACCTTGCGCAGATCGCTGATCAGCCCCGACAGCCAGCGGTTGCCGGCCAGGCGCTGGATCGCCTCATGGATCTGCGCGTTGGTTTCGTAATAGGCGTCGATGTCGCCGGCCTGCGCGTAGCGGGCCAGGTCGGCGTGCAGGCCGTCCAGCGCATCCAGGTCGGCGCGCGTGGCGTTGCGCGCGGCCTCGTAGGCGCAGCGGCCTTCGAGCAGCGCCATCAGCGGGAAGATCTCGTCCAGGTCCTGCTCGGACAGTTTGTTGACAAAGCAGCCGCGTCGCGGCTCGAGCCGGACCAGCCCTTCGGCAGCCAGCACCTTTAACGCTTCGCGCAGCGGCGTGCGCGAGATGCCGAGCAACTCGGCCATCGCGCTTTCGTCGATCCAGGCGCCGGGCGTCAACGTATGGGCATCGATCATTGCGCGCAGCCGGTCTGCGACTTCGAGGTACAGGGCCTGCTGGACAATGCGCATTGCCACCCCCGGTTGAGTACTCCGTTGGCCGGAACCAATGCGTCCCGGTCGCCATAATTCATAATTATGGATTAGGACGGCGACGATACAAGCGATTTCGATGCTGCATCGCGGAACACAGGATCAATACGGAACAAGCGCCGGAGATAACGAGTGAGACCGGGCGTGACAGGCGCCGGCATGGCGAGAAGGAGGTGCGGCGGGCGTTTCCATGCCTCCCTGCAAAGAAACGCCCGCGCCTGAAAGGACTACTGAACTGCTTGCATCGCCTGCGGATACGTCCGTATCCGCCGCGTGGGTCATCATTCAAACCTGGCGCTGGCCCGGCGCCCCCCTTGAAACGCGCTTGCGCGCGGATTTTCCCGTTGCCCTGTTCGGTGGCGTGAAGCATCCGACCCCAGTGGTCCTGCCGGACCCTCCCTGAATGCTTCCGTGGCGGCTGTGGCTTGCCGCTCATCTTGTAACAGTATCGTTAGCGATTAACGTGCCAGTGGCTCTAAGTCCTTGAATTTATTGATGGCACGCATCCGAAACTTGTTACAGATTACGACCAGTGTAACAGGATGTTTCTCGATTGTTACGAGGGTTTTCCCATGGGGCCAACGAGGCAAACCCGACTGTCGGCAATTGCATATGGAAAATGTGCGGCGATCTTAATTTATCGATGCGAGAATGTGCACGACGCACCGCAATAGCCTGATTTCAATCGGTTGCATATCTGATACAAGCGCGGAGCGATATTTGCCGCGTTTCGTTCGCCAAACCGCATTTCTATTTACCCGGGAGCCTGCCCATGCACGCCGGCAGCAGCGATTTCACATTCTCTTCGTCCGCGGCCCTGGACACGGCGCCGGCGTTGCCGCAGCCTTTGCGGCTGTCCTTCACCGGTTCGGGATCGGAGTATTTCCGTATCTGGATCGTTAACGTACTGCTGACCATCGTCACCTTCGGTGTCTATTCCGCCTGGGCCAAGGTGCGCACGCTGCAGTATTTCTATCGCAATACCCGGCTCGATGGGGCCAGCTTCGATTACCACGGCAAGGCCTCCGCCATCCTGAAGGGGCGCGCCATCGTGTTCGGCCTCGCGCTTGCGTTCCAGCTGGCCTCGAATGTATCGCCCTTCCTCGCGCTGGCGATGCTGGTAGCCCTGCTGGCGGTATTCCCGCTGCTGCTGGTGCGCTCGCTGCGCTTCCGCATGGCCAATTCCAGCTACCGCGGCCTGCGCTTTGCCTTCACGGGCGGCGATGCCGGGGCCTACAAGGTATTCGTGCTGTGGCCGCTGGCAGCGGTGTTCACGCTGGGGCTGCTCGGGCCGCTGGCGCACCAGCGATTCAAGCAATACCAGCACCGCAACACACGCTTCGGCACGGCGCCGTTCGGCTTTGCCGCCGGCGCCGGCGAGTTCTACGGCGTCTACCTGCGGGCTTTCGGCGTGGTGCTGGCCACGGTTGTCGCCGGCATCGTGCTCAGCTTTGTCCTGGGCGCGGTGGTGGCACCCGGGGCCAAGGGCCTTGCCGCCGCGGTAATCCTTGGCTTCGCGATTGCCGGCTTCTACCTGGGCCTGCTGGCGGTCAGCCCCTACCTGATGGCGCGCCTGCAGAACGTCGTGTGGAGCCACACCACGCTCGCCCCGCACGCCTTCCGCAGCCAGGTCGGCGCGGGCCGCATGATCTTTATCTTCGTCACCAACCTGATCGCCATCGCGCTCACGCTGGGCCTGTACCTGCCGTTCGCGCGGGTCCGCGCCGCGCGTTACCGGGTCGAAAGCGTGACCATGCTGGCCGCCAGCCCGCTCGACAGCTTTGTCGCCGGCGAGGTGCAGCAGGTCGGTGCGCTGGGCGATGCCGCAGTAGACTGGTACGACATCGACATCGCGCTGTGATTGCCGCGCCCGCCAGCCCTGGCACCATGATCCCAGTCACCTACTTCGATGGCCGCACCTCGCGTGCGCATCCCGCGACCCTGGCCGTGGAAGCGCGGCAGGCCGTGCTGCGCGACCCCGGCGGCGCCGAACTGCGCCGCGCCGCGCTGTCCGATGTGCGCGTATCCGAACGCGTACGGCGCGCGCCGCGGCTGGTCACGTTCGCCGACGGCGCCTTCTGCGAAATCAACGACCACGCCGCCTTCGACCACATGCTGGCCGCCACCGGCCACCGCGAAGGGCTGGTGTCGCGCGCGCAGAACAGCTGGCGCCTGGCGGGGATGGCGGTGGCGGCGCTGGTGGCGGTGCTGGTGCTGGGCTATTACGTGCTGCTGCCGTGGGGCGCGGGCGTGATGGCGCGCACGGTGCCGGCGGAAGTGGAGGCCCATCTGGGCAGGCTGACGCTGGCGAGCCTGGACAACGGCGTGGTCAAGCCGACGCAGCTGCCGCAGGCCGAACAGGAACGCATCCGCCAGGGCTTTGCCGCGCTCAGGCGGCCGCCCGACGCGGGACACGACTACCAGATCCTGTTCCGCCAGGGCGGTGAAATCGGCGCCAATGCCCTGGCGCTGCCCGGCGGCACCATCGTGGTCACCGACGAGCTGGTCAGCCTGGCAGGCACCGGCGCGGGAATGATGGGGGTGCTGGCGCACGAAGCCGGCCATGTGGCGCGCCGCCACGGCCTGCAGCAGGTGATCCAGGCTTCGGCGCTGGGCGCGCTGTCGGCCTACCTGTTCGGCGACATCTCGACGGTACTGGCCGGCGTGCCGGCCGCCATGCTGACGCTGCGCTACTCACGCGACCACGAGCGCGAGGCCGACGACTTCGCCATCGAGGTCATGCAGCGCAATGGGCTGCCGCCGGCGGCGCTGGCCGATGTGCTGGTCAGGCTGGAACAGCGTGCGAGCGCCGGCGCGACGTCGTCGGCATCGGAAGCCGCACCGGACCGCGGCCAGGACTTCCTGTCGACGCACCCGCATACACAGGCGCGCATCGACGCGCTGCGCCGCGCCGGCAGGTAATCCGCCGCGGCGCCTGCGCTCAGGCTGCCGGCTGCGGCGCGCCCGCGCCCGGCTGGCGCCGGTAGGCCCAGATCACCATGGCGATGCCGGCCAGGATCATCGGCAGGCTCAGCCACTGTCCCATCGACATCTTCAGCGCCAGCAGGCCGAGGAAGCTGTCCGGCTCGCGCGCAAATTCGGCGGCGAAGCGGAACGCGCCATAACCGATCAGGAACACGCCCGACACCGCGCCCATCGGCCGCGGCTTGCGCGCGAACAGCCACAGGATGATGAACAGCGCCACGCCCTCGCCGGCGAACTGGTACAGCTGCGACGGATGGCGCGGGATGTTGTCGCCCGCCTGCGGGAAGATCATGCCCCAGGGCAGGTCGGTCGCGCGGCCCCACAGCTCGCCGTTGATGAAATTGCCGATGCGGCCGGCGGCGAGCCCGCACGGGATCATCGGCGCGATGAAGTCGGTCACCTCCATCCAGTGGCGACGCCGCAGTTTGCCGAACAGCCACATGGCCACGATCACGCCGAGAAAGCCGCCGTGGAAGGCCATGCCGCCCTCCCACACCTTGAAGATCTCCATCGGGTGCGCCAGGTAGTACGTCGGCTTGTAGAACAGCACGTAGCCCAGCCGCCCGCCCAGGATCACGCCCAGCACGCCGAAGAACAGCATGTCGTCGAGGTCGCGCGTGGTCCAGCCCTTGGCCGCCATATGCGGCTGGCGGATGCGCAGGCGCCCGAACCACAGGAACATGATGAACCCGGCCAGGTACATCAGCCCGTACCAGCGGATGGCAAGCGGGCCCAGGTGGATGGCAACCGGGTCGAACTGGGGATGGATCAGCATGTTGGCGTGAATGAAGTTATCTGTATGGGCCAGCCGCGCGCTCAGCGCGGCGCCGCGGCGGCCTCGCTGGCCAGTGCGCCTGCGATCTCGATGAACGACCGCAGCACCGGCGCCACGCCGGCGCTGCCGCCGTCGCGCCAGGCCAGCCCGGTCTCGATCTGCGGGCCGGACTCGCGCAGCGCCAGGTACGACACGCCGGTGCGCCGGAGGTTGCACAGCGATGCCGGCACCAGCGCCACGCCCATGCCGGCCGACACCAGGCTGACGATGGTCTGCATCTGGATGGCTTCCTGCGCGATCGCCGGCACCAGGCCCTCGCGCGCATAGTAGCCCGTAATGATGTCATAAAACGCCGGCGCGCTTCGGCGCGGGAAGATGATCAGCGGTTCGGATGCCGCATCGCGCAGCGACACCTTGCCGTCCTGTGCGAGCCCGCCCGGCGGCCGCCAGCCGTCGGGAACGGCCAGCACCAGCGGTTCGCTGACCAGCGGCAGGTAGGCCAGTCCGTGCGGCATCGCCGGCAGCTGGGGCCGGATCACCAGGCCCGCGTCGATCGTGCCTTCCAGCAGCGCTTCGAGCTGGACGTCGCTGGTGGCCTCGCGCAGTTGCAGTTGCACCGCCGGATGACGCGCCCGGAAGCGCCGCAGCAGGTCGGGAAGGATGCCGTAGTCGGCCGTGCTGACGAAGGCCAGCGACAGCGAACCCAGCTCGCCCCGCGCCAGCCGCTGCGCCAGCCCGGGCAGCGCCGCGGCATCGGCCAGCACCCGGCGCACCTCGGGCAGCCATTGCGCGCCGGCCGGCGTCAGTGCCACCGAGCGGCGCGTGCGCACGAACAGGGGCACGCCGAGTTCCTCCTCCAGCGCCTGGATCTGCTGCGACAGCGGCGGCTGCGTCATCGACAGCCGTTGCGCGGCGCGGCCGAAATGCAACTCTTCCGCCACGGTGACGAAGTAACGCAGCTGACGCAGGTCCAACCCGCCTCCTGATATGTTTTTCGACTCAATAAAGGGCAAATAATATATTTGACACTCCAAAATGCAAGGGGCATGCTCTCCGGCACAACATCGGCTGCCCGCGTGACAGCGCCCGACTCCGCGGCGCCGGACATTCCCCCGGAGACCACCATGGCATTCAACAAACGCTCCCGGAACATCACGCAAGGCGTGGCGCGTTCCCCCAACCGCTCGATGTATTACGCCCTCGGCTACAAGCAGGAAGACTTCGACAAGCCGATGGTGGGCATCGCCAACGGCCACTCCACGATCACCCCCTGCAATGCAGGCCTGCAGCGCCTGGCCGACGCGGCGATCGACGCGATCAAGGCATCCGGCGCCAACCCGCAGGTGTTCGGCACGCCCACCATCTCGGACGGCATGTCGATGGGCACCGAGGGGATGAAGTACTCGCTGATCTCGCGCGAGGTCATCGCCGACTGCATCGAGACCGCGGCGCAGGGCCAGTGGATGGACGGCGTGGTCGTGATCGGCGGCTGCGACAAGAACATGCCCGGTGGCATGATCGCGCTGGCGCGCACCAACGTGCCGGGCATCTACGTCTACGGCGGCACCATCAAGCCGGGCAACTGGAAGGGCAAGGACCTGACCATCGTGTCGTCGTTCGAGGCGGTGGGCGAATTCACCGCCGGGCGCATGAGCCAGGAAGACTTCGAGGGCGTGGAAAAGAACGCCTGCCCGTCGACCGGATCGTGCGGCGGCATGTACACCGCCAACACCATGAGCTCGTCGTTCGAGGCGCTGGGCATGTCGCTGCTGTACTCGTCGACCATGGCCAACCCGGACCAGGAGAAGGTCGACAGCGCGGCCGAATCGGCGCGCGTGCTGGTCGAGGCGATCAAGAAGGACATCAAGCCGCGCGACATCATCACGCGCCAGTCGATCGAGAACGCCGTGGCGCTGATCATGGCCACCGGAGGCTCGACCAACGCGGTGCTGCACTACCTCGCCATCGCGCACTCGGCGGAAGTCGAATGGACCATCGAGGACTTCGAGCGCATCCGCCGCAAGGTGCCGGTGCTCTGCAACCTGAAGCCGTCCGGGCAGTACGTGGCCACCGACCTGCACAAGGCGGGCGGCATCCCGCAGGTCATGAAGATCCTGCTCAAGGCCGGCCTGCTGCATGGCGACTGCCTGACGATTACCGGCCGCACGCTGGCCGAAGAACTCGAACACGTGCCGGACACCCCGCGCGCCGACCAGGACGTGATCCTGCCAATCGAAAAGGCGCTCTACAAGGAAGGCCACCTCGCAATCCTGAAGGGCAACCTGGCCGAGGAAGGCGCGGTCGCCAAGATCACCGGGCTGAAAAACCCGGTCATCACCGGCCCGGCGCGCGTGTTCGAGGACGAGCAGAGCGCGATGGAAGCCATCCTGGCCGACAAGATCAACGCCGGCGACGTGCTGGTGCTGCGCTACCTCGGCCCCAAGGGCGGCCCGGGCATGCCGGAAATGCTGGCGCCGACGTCGGCCATCATCGGCAAGGGGCTGGGTGAGTCGGTCGGGTTCATTACCGATGGCCGCTTTTCGGGCGGTACCTGGGGGATGGTGGTCGGCCACGTGGCGCCCGAAGCGTTCGCCGGCGGCACGATCGCTCTGGTGCAGGAAGGGGATTCGATCACCATCGATGCGCACAAACTGCTGCTGCAGCTGAATGTGGCGGACGAGGAGCTGGCCCGGCGCCGGGCCAACTGGAAGCAGCCGGCACCGCGTTATACGCGCGGGGTGCTGGCGAAGTTTGCGCGCCTGGCGTCGACGGCCAGCAAGGGCGCGGTGACGGACTGAGGCGCCTTTGCCGTATGCAAGAAAGCCCGCAAGGTCGCGGGCTTTTTTGTTGGCGAGGCGTCTTGCATGCCGGCGGTTTGCTCCACTCTCCCAAATGGAGAGGGGAAAAACCCTTCGCCGCGCCACGGCGACGATGGCTCTCCTCAGTCCCCGCCCGGCGTCCGCTCGATCTCCTCCAGCGTCGCGTCCAGCCACTCCACCAGCCTGGCCTCCAGTGACTGCGTCAGTTCGCTGGCCAGCTGCGCGGTCAGCGGCGCCAGCCGCGCCTGCAGCGTGGCTTCGGTATGGGCCTCGACCACCTGCGGCCATTCGGTGCGGAAGCGCAGCATCACCCGCGACAGCAGCTCGCTGCGCATGGCGCGCAGGTCGTCCTCGCCGGGATCGGCCACCGCCGCCGGGGCTTGCGGCGGCGGTGCTTCGGCCTGCGGCTCCCCGGTATCGCCCACGTGCATGACCATGCCGGATTCGGCCATGCCGAAGGTATCGATGACGCCTTCCTGCGAAGCGGCCAGCGGCTGCGCCGCCGATTCCGTATCCGGCAGTTCGACCACTTCGGTCAGCAGCGGAATGCTGTCGTTGGGCCCGGGCCGCGGGATCACCCGCGATGTGGTGCGTTCGCTCATGTTGCGTCTCCCTTGGGCTGGCCGATATCGTGATGCGTCAGCGGATAGCCGCGTTCGCGGTAGAAGCGGTAGCGCTGGCGGCCGGCTTCGCGGGCGGCGTCGCCCGACCCCACCACTTCGATCAGGCGTTCGAAACTGGCGAATTGCGCCGGCGGCTGGTCGGACAGGTTGATCAGCAGCTGGTGGTGCGGCACGCCTTCGGTGGTGGCGGCCAGCAGGATCGGCGTGACCGCCGCATTGGGGTGTTCCAGCCCGCAATGCGGCAGGAAATCCAGCGCCGAGAAGGTCCACAGGCGTGCATCCAGGTCCGCCAGCTGCGCCGGCGTGCCGTGGATCACGACCTTCTGGCCGGCGCCGTAGGCCTTGCGGACCAGCCGGCAGACATAGCCGAGCAGGTCCGGCACGTTGCTGTGGAAGTCGATGCGCGTCATGGACGTTTGCTGCTTGCGTGGCCGGGTTGGGTGACTGCGGCCGTCAGGCCGCGCGGTCCATCAGGAACTGCGTCAGCAGCGGCACCGGGCGGCCGGTGGCACCCTTGGCCGCGCCGCTCTTCCAGGCGGTGCCGGCGATGTCCAGGTGCGCCCAGTCGTACTTCTCGGTGAAGCGCGACAGGAAGCAGGCCGCGGTCACGCTGCCCGCCGGGCGCCCGCCGATATTGGCCATGTCGGCGAAGTTGGACTTGAGCTGGTCCTGGTACTCGTCATCGAGCGGCATGCGCCAGGCGGTGTCCATGGCGTGGCGGCCGGCCTGCAGCAGCTGGTCGGCGAGCATGTCGGAGCGCGAATACAGGCCGCTGTTCTGGTGCCCCAGCGCGATGATGCAGGCGCCGGTCAGCGTGGCCACGTCGATCACCGCGGCCGGCTTGAAGCGCTCGACATAGGTCAGCGCGTCGCACAGGATCAGGCGGCCCTCGGCGTCGGTGTTCAGGATCTCGATGGTCTGGCCAGACATGCTGGTGACGACATCGCCCGGCTTGGTGGCGATGCCGCTGGGCATGTTCTCGCAGGTCGGCACCACGGCCACCACATTGAGCTTCAGGCCCATCTCTGCCACGGCCTGGATGGTGCCGAGCACCGAGGCGGCGCCGCACATGTCGTACTTCATCTCGTCCATGCCCTCGCCCGGCTTGAGCGAGATGCCGCCGGTGTCGAAGGTGATGCCCTTGCCGACCAGCACCACCGGCGCCTGCTTGGCACCGGCGCCGTCATAGCGCAGCACGATGAACTGCGGCGGCTCCTGGCTGCCCTTGGTCACGGCCAGGAAGGCACCCATGTTGAGCGCCTCGATCTGCTTGCGGCCCAGCACTTCGGCCTTGAGCTTGTGGCGCTTGGCGATGCTGCGCGCGGCATTGGCCAGGTAAGTCGGGGTGCAGATATTGGACGGCAGGTTGCCCAGGTCACGCGTCACTTCCATGCCGTTGGCGATGGCGGTGCCGCGCACCGCGGCCTGGGTGGCGGCGCGGGCGTCGCTGCTGTCGACCGCGATCACGACCTTGCGCAGCAACGACTTGTCGGCGCCGTTGGACTTGCCGTTGGCATTGGCGCGCTTCAGGCCAGGATGTCGCTCCAGCAACCGGTAACCGGCGTCGCGCACCAGCGTGATGGTGCTGATGATGGCCCACGAAACATCGCGCTGCTGCGGCGCCTGCTGCGCCAGGCACCACAGCGCGGTGGTGGCGCGCGTGGACGACAAGGCACGCACCGCGGTGCGCACGGCGTCGGCAAAGGCCTTGTCCGAGAACTCGGCTTCCTTGCCCAGGCCCACCAGCAGCACGCGCGCGGCGCCAACGCCGGCCACTTCGTGCAGCATCAGGTGGGTGCCGCGCTTGCCTTCGAAATCGCCCTGCTTGACCAGGCGCGCCACCAAGCCCTTGGTGGCCGTGTCCAGCGCCTTGGCCACGCCGGCAAGGTTCTGGCCTTCGAACAGGCCGACCACGAGGCAGTCAGTCTTGGTCGCCAGGAAACCATTTTGGCCGGCTTTGCTCAAATCCAGGGCTTTTGTGCTAAATTCCATCGCGCTTCCTTCCAGGGGCTCGTTAGACACGAAAGCCTCCATTATCCGCGATTTTTACCCCGCGACCTGCCGCCGCTGATACGCCCCGGTCACGCTGACAGCCACTTGTGCTACCAGTCCGCTGTTCTGCCAGGCACCTCGCACGGCACATCGCCCGCTCCGGCCGGCAGCCCGGAACCGAATCCGCATGATCCTTCAACAAGCCCTGCGACGCGAGCTCGCCTACACCGCCGGGGCGGTGTTCCTGGTGATGCTGACCTTCATGCTCACGTCGCTCGTGATCCGCATTCTGGGGATGGCCGCGAGCGGCAAGGCCAGTCCCAACGACGTGCTGATGCTGATCGGCCTGGCCACGATCGGCTATCTCTCGATCCTGCTGTCCGCCACGCTCTTCATCTCCACCCTGATCGTGCTCACGCGCTGGTACAAGGATTCGGAGATGGTGGTGTGGTTCTCGGCCGGCATCTCGCTGCGCGACCTGGTCAAGCCGGTGCTGCAGTTCGCCGCGCCGTTCATCGTGCTGGCGCTGCTGCTGGGCATGTTCGCCTGGCCGTGGGCCAACCAGCAGAGCGCGCTGTTCCGCGACCGCTTCGAGCAGCGCGGGGTGATGTCGATGATCGCCGCCGGCCGCTTCATCGAACCCGCCAAGGCCAACTACGTGCTGTTCATCGAGGGCATGGACCCCGACATGAAGTATGCGCGCAATGTCTTCGTCGCCAATGCCGAGGCCGACAAGATCGGCGTGGCGCTGGCGCACCAGGGCAAGTTCGAGACCATGCCCAACGGCGACCGCCTGGTGGTGATGGAGAACGGCCGCCGCTATTCCGGCACGCCCGGCCAGGTCGACTACCGCATCGTCGAGTTCGAACGCTATGCGGTCAAGGTGGACAACAAGCCGCCCGAGTCCGAAGCCAAGCTGCCGCCCAAGAGCCGCGACACCATCGAGCTGATCCGCAACCCCACGCGCGAGAACCTGGGCGAGCTGATCTGGCGCATCTCGCTGCCGATCCTGGCCTTTAACTTCGTGATGATCGCGATCCCGCTGGCCTACGTGAACCCGCGCCTGGGCCGCTATACCCCGCTGGTGTTCGCGGTGCTGATCTACCTCACGTACAGCAACCTGATCAACCTGACCCAATCCTGGGTGCGCAACGGCTCGGTGCCGTTCTGGCTGGCCTGGTGGCCGATCCACCTGACGGTGTTCCTGGGGGCGCTGGTGCTGTTCCGCTACCGGCAGAACCGCAGCCTGGGCGGCTGGCGCGCCGTGTTCGGCCTGAAACGCGGCAGTGCCGCCACCAGCGGGAGCCGGGCATGAGGATCCTGCGCGTCTATGAACGCTACTTCGGGCGGCTGGTCTATGGCGTGTTCGCCTTCATCCTGTTCGCGGTGCTGTCGCTGTTCGTGTTCTTCGACATGCTCAACGAGCTGGAGAACGTCAACGCCCAGTACACCTCGCTGGTGGCGCTGTTCCACGTGCTGCTGCAGGCCCCTACCCGGGTCTACGAGGTGCTGCCGATCGCGGTGCTGATCAGTGCGATCTACGTGTTCTCGCAGCTGGCCAGCCAGTCCGAGTTCACCATTTTCCGCGTCGCCGGCCTGAACACGCGGCAGGCGCTGTTCTCGCTGTTCAAGCTGGCTGTGCCGCTGGCGATCGTGACCTTTATCTTCGGCGAGTTCATCGGGCCGCGCGCGGAGCAGTACGCGCAGAAGATCAAGCTCGAGGCGATCGGCGCGACGGTGTCGGCGGGCTTCCGCTCGGGCGTCTGGGTCAAGGACCGCGACCAGGACCCGGCCGGCGGCGGCGAGATCACCCGCTTCGTCAACGTAGCCGGGCTGCAGCCGGACCAGACCATCACCGGCATCACCATCTACGAGTTCGACCCCCAATACCGGCTGCGCGTGATCCGCGTGGCCGAGGAAGGCCGCTACCAGGGCGGCCAGTCGTGGGAACTGCAAGGGGTCAGCGAGACGCGCTTCACCGAGCTGATGCCGCAGGCCGATCCGGCAAAGCCCGCGCCGCCGCGCGATGCACTGGCACCGGATTTCCGCGCCGAGCAGCTGAAATTCCCGCGCGTGGCAATGCACTCGGAGCTGACGCCGCAGATCCTGTCGGTGCTGCTGGTGACGCCGGAGCGGATGTCGACGCTGGACCTGTTCCGCTATATCCGCCACCTGCGCGACAACAAGCAGGACACGCAGCGCTATGAGATCGCGTTCTGGAAGAAGGTGATCTACCCGCTGACGCTGTTCGTGATGGTGGCGCTGGCGCTGCCCTTCGCCTACCTGCACGCGCGTGCCGGGGCGGTAGGCGTGAAGGTGTTCGGCGGCATCATGCTGGGGCTGTCGTTCCACCTGTCCAATACGCTGTTCTCTCACGTCGGCCTGCTGCACACATGGCCGCCCATCATCTCCGCGCTGGTGCCAGGCACGCTCTACCTGACGGTGGCGCTGTTGGCGCTGCGCTGGGTCGACCGGCACTGAGGACGGCCATGGCAGCTTGCGACCGTGCCCTGGTCCTGTTCGCGCACGGCGCGCGCGATGCGCGCTGGCGCGAGCCGTTCGACCGGCTGCGGCAGAAGCTGGCCACTGCCCTGCCCCAGTGCGAGGTGCGGCTGGCGTTCCTGGAGCTGATGTCGCCGCTGTTGCCGGATACGCTGGCAGAACTCGCCGTGGGCGGCGTGGGCGAGGTCACGGTGGTGCCGGTGTTCTTCGGCCAGGGCGGGCATATCCGGCGCGACCTGCCGGCGCTGCTCGACCAGTGCAGGCAGGCTTATCCCGGCCTGCGCATTCATTGCGCTGCCGCGGTGGGCGAATCTGATGCGGTGCTGGATGCGATTGCGGCTTACTGCGTTGCGTCGCTGCCGGGGGCTGCTGCGCAGTCCTGAAGACTTCAAGACCCTAACGAAAAAACCCCGTGCCGGAATCCCGGCACGGGGTCACTATTGTTGACGGCACGCTGATGGGACTGGTTGTCTCCCATGAATGGGAGAGGGGAGCAAACCCTCGCAGTGCCAGCGCAGGAGCCTAAAATCAGGCAGCGCGCGGCGTACAGACTTCAATCCCGCCCACATCCTCCTGCGGCGCTTCGGTCGCGCGAGCGGCCAGCGCCGCGCCGATCATCAGCAAGCTCGGCTGCACCGGATCGATCCACGCCGCCGCTTCCCCGGCCGCCATCTGGCCAAGCGTGAATTCGCGGCTGCGCTGGCGCGGCGTGGTGGCAGCTTCCACCACCCATGCCGGCGTCGACGCGGGCTTGCCGTGCCCGATCAGCTGCGCGGCGATCGAAGCGGCCTGGTCGCGGCCCATGTAGTAGACCAGCGTGTCGGCCTTGACCGCGGCTTCGATATCGGGCGAGCCCTCGCCGTCCGCCGCCTTGGCCTGCGTGGCAAACGCCACACTGCGCGACACGCCGCGCTTGGTCAGCGGCTTGCCGATCGCGGAAGCAGCAGCCAGCGCGGCGGTGATGCCCGGCACCACCTCATACTCGATGCCGGCCGCTTCCAGCGCCTGCAGTTCTTCGTCGGCGCGGCCGAACAACATCGGGTCGCCGCCCTTCAGGCGCACCACGCGCTCGTACTTGCTGGCCAGGTCGACAATCTGCCGGTTGATGAACAGCTGCGCGGTGGAGCGCTGGCCGCAGCGCTTGCCGACTTCGACCAGCTCCGCCTGCGGACACCAGGCCAGCATCTCCGGCGACACCAGTGCATCGTGCAGCACCACCTGGGCTTCGCCCAAAAGCCGTGCACCACGCACCGTAATGAGGTCTGCCGCACCGGGGCCTGCCCCGATCAGGTACACCTTGCCGTAAGTCTTGCGCGCCTGCTTGTCCATCTGTTGCCCCTTGTCCGCTCGTTCCTGTTCGTTACCGATCAGGAGAACGCACGGATCATGCCTGCGGCCACCGTGTGGTTGGTCGCCTCGTCGATCAGCACGAAGGCGCCCGTTGCCGGATTGTCGCCGTAGGCATCGCACACGATCGGCTTCTGCAGCGAGATCTGCACCGAGCCGATATCGTTCAGGCTGATCTCGTGGCGGCCGGTCTCGTGCGACAGCGTGTGCACGTCCAGCACGCGGTCCACCGCCGACACGCGCGCGAACACGCTGGCCGTGGTGTGCTTGAGCACGTACTTGCGCGACGGGTTCAGCGACTCGTCGTCGAACCAGCACAGGTCGGCCTGCAGCTTCTTGGCGGAAGCCGCCGTCGCATCGGCGGCAACGAACATGTCACCGCGCGATACATCGACGTCGTCGGCCAGGCGCACGGTGACGGTGTCGCCGACGTTGGCCGATTCAGCGGCGCCATTCGGGGTCAGCACTTCGGCCACCACGGCCTCGCGGTTGGCGGGCAGCACGCGCAGCTTCTGGCCGACGCGCACGGTGCCGGCCTCGACACGGCCGGCATAGCCGCGGAAGTCGTCCGACTGCGAACCGTCCTGGCGGATCACCAGCTGCACCGGGAAACGCAGCGCGGCGTCGTCTTCGGGCGCGGCTTCTTCCACCGGCAGCTCTTCCAGCAGCGGCAGCAGCGGCTCGCCCTGGTACCACGGCATGGCGTCGCTCTCGTGCACGATGTTGTCGCCGCGCAGCGCGGACACCGGCACGTAGCGCACATCCTTCAGGCCCAGCTGCTCGGCCAGTTCGGCGTAGGCGGTGCGGATCTCGTTGAAGGTCTGCTCGCTGTAGTCGACCAGGTCCATCTTGTTGACAGCGACGATCACGTGCTGGATCTCCAGCAGCTTCAGGATCGCCGAGTGGCGCTTGGTCTGGGCCAGCAGTTCGGCGCGGCCGTCGGTGACGGTCACGCGGGTGGCATCGACCAGCACGATGGCCGCATGCGCGGTCGACGCGCCGGTGACCATGTTGCGGGTGTACTGCTCGTGGCCCGGCGTATCCGCGATGATGAACTTGCGGCGCGCCGTCGAGAAATAGCGGTAGGCCACGTCGATGGTGATGCCCTGCTCGCGCTCGGCCTCCAGGCCGTCGGTCAGCAGCGAAAAGTCGATCTGCTCGCCGGCGGTGCGCTTGTTCTTGGCATTGGCCAGCGCGGTCAGCTGGTCGGACAGCACGGCCTTGCTGTCGTACAGCAGGCGGCCGATCAGCGTGCTCTTGCCGTCGTCGACGGAGCCGGCGGTAATGAAGCGCAGCAGGCCTTGGTGGGTTGCTTGGTGAGTCATGTCTGGATCCTTTGCTGCGTGCGGCTTAGAAGTAGCCTTCCTTCTTGCGGCGCTCCATCGAAGCTTCGCTGGTCTGGTCGTCCATGCGGGTGGCGCCGCGCTCGGTGATCTCGGTCACCGCGGTCTCGGCGATGATCGCTTCCGGCGAGTCGGCAACGCTGGCCACCGGGCAGGTGCAGCTGATGTCGCCAACGGTGCGGAAGCGGACCGACAGCACTTCGCTGACGTCGCCATCCTGCTTGGGCGTGATCGGCGTGACCGGCACCAGCAGGCCGTTCTTGCGCACCACTTCGCGCTGGTGCGAATAATAGATCGGCGGCAGCGCCAGCTTCTCGCGGGCGATGTACTGCCACACGTCCAGCTCGGTCCAGTTGGAGATCGGGAACACGCGCATCTGCTCGCCCTGCGCCATGCGGGCGTTGTACAGGCTCCACAGCTCGGGGCGCTGGGCCTTCGGGTCCCACTGGCCGAACTCGTCGCGGAACGAGAAGATGCGCTCCTTGGCGCGGGCCTTCTCTTCGTCGCGGCGGGCGCCGCCCATCAGCGCGTCGAACTTGTGCGCCTCGATGGTTTCCAGCAGCGTCACGGCCTGCGCGGCGTTGCGCGAATCGGTTTCCTTGCGCAGGCGCACGGTGCCGCGCTTGATCGAGTCTTCCACATGGCCCACCACCAGGCGCGCGCCCAGTTCCGCCACGCGCTGGTCGCGGAAGGCGATCACTTCCGGGTAGTTGTGGCCGGTGTCGATATGCACCAGCGGGAACGGCAGCTCGATCTTGCGGTCACCCAGGCGGAAGGCCTTCAGCGCCAGGTGCAGCATCACGATCGAGTCCTTGCCGCCGGAGAACAGCAGCGCCGGGTTGCGGCACTCTGCCACCACCTCGCGGATGATGTAGATCGATTCCGCTTCGAGGCGGTCGAGATGGTCGTTCTGTACCTGCAACAGGTGCGCCACGCTGGAGGTGGCTTCTGCGATGTCGTTCATGATGCCCATTTTCTTACGGCCTCAATGCTTGATGTTCTGTTCGTGGAGCCCGCACTCTTTCGAGTCCTTGCTCTCCCACCACCACCGTCCGGCGCGGACATCCTCGCCCGCGCGCACCGCGCGCGTACACGGCTCGCAGCCGATGCTGGGATAGCCCTTGGCGTGCAGGTCGTTGACCGGCACGTCGTGGCGCTTCAGGTAGGCCCACACTTCGGCCTCGCTCCAGTCCGCCAGCGGATTGAACTTCGGGATGCCGCGGGCTTCGTCCTGCTCCTCGAACGGCAGCTCGGCGCGCGTCACGGCCTGCTCGCGGCGCTGGCCGGTCAGCCACGCGTCGGCGTGCGACAGCGCGCGATTGAGCGGCTCGACCTTGCGGATGCCGCAGCATTCCTTGCGCAGGTCGATGCTGTCGTAGAAGGCGTTCAGGCCATGCTTCTTCAGGTAGTTCTCGACCGCCTCGGCGTCCGGCGTGTACTGCTCGATGCTGTAGCCGTAGTGCGACTGCACCTTGTCGAGCACCGCCAGCGTTTCGGCGTGCAGGCGCCCGGTCTGCAGCGTGAAGACGCGGATGCCGGCGCGCACGGCGGGGGTGCCGCGCAGGATGGCATCGGTCAGCACCATGTCTTCGGCCGCCAGGCTCGAGGCAAAGCGCGCGCGGAAGAAACGCGCGGCGATGCCGGCCAGGCGCTCGCCCAGCTCGCGCTCCTTCTGCTCCAGCGCTTCGATGCTGCCGGTGTACTCGGGCGCGACCCACAGCGCGGGCGGACGCAGCGCCGACACCGCGCCGGCATCCACCACGGGGATATCGGTCAGCACCGTGCTCATGCCGTCGCCTTCGGTTGCACGGCACCGCCTTCGGTGCGGGCGCGGCGGAACAGCGGCAGCGGCTCGTCGACCGAAGCCTGGTAGGTCACGGTGAACTCGGTGAAGCCCTTGATGGCGTCGTCGATATTCTTGTCGGCACGGACCGCGAAGGCATCGAAGCCGCAGCGCTTCATGAAGTTGAGCTGGTCGCGCAGCACGTCGCCGACGGCGCGCAGCTGGCCTTCCCACTTGTAGCGGGTGCGCAGCAGGTAGGCCGTGGAGAAGCCGCGGCCGTCGCGGAACACCGGGAAGTCCACCGCCACCAGCGACACCCGGTCGAAGTACGCGGCGGCGTCGCCCGGCTCGTCTTCCGGGGCCAGCCACACGCCGGTGCGGGCGGCATCGCGGCCGGCCAGCAGCGCTTCATTGGCCTTCCACACCGACAGCGGGAACAGCACGGCGTCCTGGCCTTGCGCGGCGGCGGCGATGCGCTCTTCGGTCAGCGGTTGCTCTTCAGTGGCGCGCAGCACGGTCCAGTTGTCTTCGACGATCACCGGGGTGACGTTCGCACTGCCGGTTGCTTCCTGGCGTTGCAGTTGAATGATCTTTGCCATGTTCAGTCTCTCCGGTCCTCAGGCTTCGGCGCGCTCGCGCGGCTGCTTGTCTGCGTAGACGCGCTCCTTGAACGGGGCGATGCCGATGCGGGACAGGGTTTCGATAAAGCGTTCGTCTTCGATGCGGTTGGCCACGAAGGTGTCGATGATGCGCGTCACCACCTCGGGCATTTCCTCGGCGCTGAACGACGGGCCGATCACCTTGCCCAGCGCGGTCTTGTTGCCCTGGGCGCCGCCCAGCGTGACCTGGTACCACTCCGAACCGTCCTTGTCGACGCCCAGCACGCCGATGTTGCCAACGTGGTGGTGGCCGCACGCGTTGATGCAGCCCGAGATGTTCAGCGAGATCTCGCCCAGGTCATAGACGTAGTCCAGGTCGTCGAAGCGGTCCTGGATCGCCTGCGCGATGGGGATCGACTTGGCGTTGGCCAGCGAGCAGAAATCGCCGCCCGGGCAGGCGATGATGTCGGTCAGCAGGCCGATGTTCGGGGTGGCCAGGCCGGCCTTCTTCGCCAGCTGCCACAGCGCGTACAGGTCGTGCTTCTTCACGTCCGGCAGCACCAGGTTCTGCTCGTGCGCCACGCGCAGTTCGCCGAAGCCGAACTGGTCGGCCAGGTCCGCCACCGCTTCCATCTGCGCATCGGTGGCATCTCCCGGGGGCGAGGCCACGCCCGGCTTGGTCGACAGCGTCACCGCGGCGTAGCCCGGCACCTTGTGGCCGTGCACGCTGCGGCTGACCCAGCGCGCGAACGCCTTGTCTTCCAGCAGGTGGTTCTCGTACGAGGCATCGGTATCGGCCAGCTTTTCATAGGCCGGCGGCGTGAAGTACTGCGCCACGCGGTCGAACTCGACCTGCGTCAGCGTGGCCGGGCCGTCCTTGCTGTGCTGCCATTCTTCCTCGACTTCCTGCGCGAACTTCTCCACGCCGATGGCCTTCACCAGGATCTTGATGCGGGCCTTGTACTTGTTGTCGCGGCGGCCGTAGCGGTTGTACACGCGGATGGCCGATTCAACATAGGTCAGCATGTGCTGCCACGGCAGGTCTTCCTTGATGATCGAACCCAGGATCGGCGTGCGGCCCAGGCCGCCACCGGCCAGGATGCGCAGGCGCGTTTCGCCGTCGGCGTTCTTGTAGGCGTAGATGCCGATGTCGTGCATCTGCACCACGGCGCGGTCATCCTTCGAAGCCGAGATCGCGATCTTGAACTTGCGCGGCAGGAAGGCGAACTCCGGCTGGAACGTGCTCCACTGGCGCAGCAGCTCGGCCAGCACGCGCGGGTCCACCGACTCGTCCGGCGCCACGCCGGCGAAGTGGTCGGTGGTGATGTTGCGCACGCAGTTGCCCGAGGTCTGGATGCCGTGCATCTCGACGCTGGCCAGCTCGGCCAGCACGTCGGGCACGCGCTCCAGCTCCATCCAGTTGTACTGGATGTTCTGGCGGGTGGAGAAGTGGCCGTAGCCGCGGTCATACTCGCGGGCGATGTGGGCCAGCTTGCGCAGCTGCGTCGAAGACAGCAGGCCGTACGGGATCGCCACGCGCAGCATGTAGGCATGGCGCTGCAGGTACAGGCCGTTCTGCAGGCGCAGCGGCAGGAATTCTTCCTCGGTCAGCTCGTCCGACAGGCGGCGGCGCACCTGGTCACGGAACTGGGCGACGCGCTCGTTGACGATGCGCTGGTCATATTGGTCGTACTGATACATGGCGGGGTCCGTTCAGTATTCGTTGGATTCAGGAAACGAGCTTGATTGCGACCAGCGTCAGCGTGGTCGCCAGTGCGGCACGCACCAGCCGCTCGGGCAGCGCCCGCGACAGTTGCGCGCCCAGCCAGATGCCGGGGATCGAACCCACCAGCAGCGCCAGCAGCAAATTCCAGTTGACGGTACCGAGCCACACGTGGCCCAGCCCGGCCAGCGCCGTCAGCGGGACGGCGTAGGCGATATCGGTGCCGGCAACTTCGGCCGGCTTCATATGGGGGTACAGCAGCAGGATCAGCGTGGCGCCAACCGCGCCCGCGCCGATCGACGACACCGTCACCAGCACGCCGATCACCGCGCCGACCAGGATGGTGGCGATGACCTGGGCGCGGCCGTGCAGCTGGAAGCGCGGGTTGCGTTCGAGCCAGGCCAGCATCTGCTTGCGGAACAGCAGCGACAGTACGGTCAGCAGCACCGACACGCCGATGGTCACGCGGATCGCGTGCAGCCACTGCGCGTTGAGCTCACCTGCGCTCTTGAGCACCAGGATGGACACGACCGCCGCCGGCAGGCTGCCGATGCACAGGCGCCGCACCACCTGCCACTGCACATGGCCGTGGGCCCGGTGCGCGATGGTGCCAAAACCCTTGGTGATGGCCGCGAAGGCCAGGTCGGTGCCGACCGCCGTCGCCGGCGAAAAGCCGAACAGCAGCGTCAGCAAAGGCGTCATCAACGAGCCCCCACCCACGCCGGTCAGACCGACGAGGACGCCTACAAACAGACCGGAAACGGTATAGGCCAGCGACATGAGGGGCTCGGTGGATCCTGGCCCGTGAGGCTCGCATCACAATCCGGGGGCTGCGAGCGGACGCACTGAGGGCAGGACGTTCATTAACAAAGTTCGAGAATCGTAATAAACTGGCCTCATACCTCAAACTAATAAGAAGTTGTTTGTTTATACGACCCGAGTTATATGAACCTGCACCAGTTTCGCTTCGTGCGCGAGGCCGTCCGGCAGAACTACAACCTGACCGAAGCCGCCAAAGCGCTCTACACGTCACAACCCGGGGTGTCCAAGGCCATCATCGAGCTGGAAGAAGAGCTGGGTGTCGATATCTTCACGCGACACGGCAAGCGCATCCGCAGCCTGACCGAGCCGGGGCGGCGCATTCTCACCTCCGTTGAGAAAATCCTGCAGGAAGTCGAGAGCCTGAAGCGGGTCGGCATGGACTATGCGGCACAAGACCAGGGCAACTTCACCATCGCCACCACCCATACCCAGGCGCGCTACGCGCTGCCCCGGGTGATCGGCGAATTCACCAAGCGCTACCCGAAGGTCCGGCTGTCGATCCAGCAAGGCAACCCCACGCAGATCGCCGACATGCTGCTGCACGACCAGGCCGATATCGGCATCGCCACGGAAGGCATCACCGACGACAAGAACCTGGTGTCGCTGCCGGGCTATCAGTGGACGCATATGGTGATTACGCCACCCGATCATCCGCTGCTGGACAAGAAGCACCTGGCGCTGGAAGACCTGATGGGCTACCCGCTGATCACCTACGACCCCAACTTCGCCGGCCGGCCCAAGATCGACAAGGCCTTCCAGCTGCGCCACCTGAAGCCGGACATCGTGCTCGAGGCGATCGACGCCGACGTGATCAAGACCTACGTGGAGATCGGCCTGGGCGTGGGCATCGTCGCCGGCGTGGCCTATGATGCCGAGCGCGACAGCAAACTGCGCGGGATCCCGGCCGGTCACCTGTTCGGCAGCAATGTGACGCACCTGGCGGTCAAGCAAGGCGCCTACCTGCGCAGCTTTGTCTACACCTTCATCGAGCTGTTCTCGCCGACGCTGAACCGCAAGCTGGTCGAACAGGCCATGTCGGGCGAGCACGAAGCCTACGAACTCTGAGCGCGGCAGCCCGCCGCCTCTCCTCTCTATATAAGAAGCAGAACCCGACATGCATTCCCAATCCGTCATGCCCCGCCGGCCGGAGGCGCTGTGAGCGAACCCATGAGCGAAGCCACCAGCGAACTGCCCCGCATCCACTGGACCGAGGACGGCATCGAGCGCAGCGCCGCCTGGCGCTCCGAGGCCGGCAACCCGCCGCCGCGCCGCGTGGTGGTCGCCGACGACACCACCAGCGCCGACACCGCCTACCGGCTCGCCTGCGAAGGCACTGCGCTGCTGTGGCGTGGCGACTTCCAGAACGCGCGCCAGCTGCTCAACGCCATGGCGCGGCGCACCGAGCGCAAACCCAAAAAGGCGAGCCGGCCGGGCCAGAAGGCCAAGGGCGCGCCCGGCTCGGCCGCCGAGGCCTTCCACCTGCATCGGCTGGCGCAGTCGCAGCGCGCCCGCACGCTGGGCATGCTGCTGCTGCCGTTCGAGGCCGATCACAGCGTGCCGCTGCGCCGCGCCCCCGATGTGCGCGAAGCCTGCGAGCAGGTCTACGGGCCGGCGGGCGAGCCGTATGTGGCATCGCTGCGCGAGCTGCTGGGCATGATCGGCGCCTATGAATGGCGCAGGAAAGGTGTGGAGATCCCGGCACTGGAAGACCGCATCCATCCCTGGTACGGCGTGTTCTCGCCGGTGCGGGGCGAGTATGTCGACCTGGTTGCCGCCGAGCCGCTGCCGTCCAGGACGCTGGCCTTCGACATCGGCACCGGCACCGGGGTGCTGGCCGCCGTGCTGGCCCGGCGTGGCGTGCAGCGCATCGTCGGCACCGACCAGGATCCGCGTGCGCTGGCCTGCGCACGCGCGAATATCGGCCAGCTCGGCTACGCCGGCCCCGTCGAGATCGTGCAGGCCGACCTGTTCCCGGAAGGCCGCGCACCGCTGGTGGTGTGCAACCCGCCATGGGTGCCGGCCCGGCCCAGCTCGCCGGTCGAGCGTGCCGTCTATGACCCCGACAGCGCCATGCTGCGCGGCTTCCTCGATGGGCTGGCCGCGCATCTCGAGCCCGGCGGCGAAGGCTGGCTGCTGCTGTCCGACCTGGCCGAGCACCTGGGCCTGCGCCCGCGCGAGCAGCTGGAAGGCTGGATCGAGGCCGCAGGGCTGAAGGTGCTGGGCCGCTCCGATATCCGCCCGCGTCACCCGCGCGCCGCCGACCCCAGCGATCCGCTACATGCGGCGCGGTCGGCCGAAGTGACCTCGCTGTGGCGGCTGGGCGTGCGCTGACGCGTGTGCCCTTGCCGGCGGAGTTCGGCTATCCTTCCCGTCACAAACAAGACCGGAGGAGACAAGATGCCGAAGTTGCCCAGCCTGCTGCCCACCCTCGCAATGGCTACCCTGCTCTGCGCCAGCGCCGCCGCGCTGGCCGATATCCGCGTCGGCATCGATGTGTCCACCACCGGGCCGGCGGCCTCGATCGGCATCCCCTCCAAGAACACCGTGCTGATGTGGCCGCAGACGCTGGGCGGCCAGAAGGCGCACTACGTGATCCTGGACGACGGCTCCGACCCGGCCGCCGCGGTGCGCAATGTGCGCAAGCTGATTTCCGAGGAAAAGGTCGACGTGATCGTCGGCCCCAACATCACGCCGACCGCGCTGGCCGCGCTTGACGCCGTGTCCGAAGGCGAGACGCCGATGGTGGCGCTGGCCGCGTCGGCGTCGATCGTCGAGCCGCAGACGGATGCCAAGCGCCGCTGGGCGTTCAAGATGCCGCAGAACGACTCGCACATGGCGACCGTGCTGACGGAGTACATGAGCAACCACGGCATCAAGACCGTGGGCTTCATCGGCTTTGCCGACGCCTATGGCGAAAGCTGGTGGCGCGAATTCTCGAAGCTGGCCGAAGTGCGCAAGATCAAGGTCGTCGCCAACGAGCGCTTCTCGCGCAACGACACCTCGGTGACCGGCCAGGTGCTCAAGCTGATGGCGGCAAACCCCGACGCCGTGCTGATCGCCGGCGCCGGCACGCCCTCGGTGCTGCCGCAGAAGACACTGGGCGAGCGCGGCTACAAGGGCAAGGTCTACCAGACCCATGGCATCGCCACCTGGGAATTCCTGCGCATGGGCGGCAAGGATGTCGAGGGCACGCTGTTCCCGACCGGGCCGGTCGTGGTCGCGCGCCAGCTGCCTGAAAGCCATCCGGTGCGCAAGGTCGCGCTGGACTTCGTCAATCGCTACGAGGGCAAGTACGGCGCCGACAGCGTGACGCAGTTCGCCGGCGACGCCTGGGGCGCGTGGCTGCTGCTGGACGATGCCGCGCGCCGCGCGCTCAAGACCGGCGCCCAGCCCGGCACGCGCGAATTCCGCGCCGCCATGCGCGATGCGCTCGAATCCACCACCAATCTCACCATCCCCAACGGCGTGCTGAACCTGAACGCGAAGGACCACCAGGGCTTCGACCAGCGTTCGCGCGTGATGGGGGTGATCCGCAACGGCAAGTTCGCCTACGCGGGCGACAAGTAGCCAGCGCCCGCCGCATCCGGCATTCTGAAAGGAAGCATCGCATGATCACCACTTCCACTCCGTCCGTCACGGTTGCCTTCATCGGCCTGGGCGCCATGGGCTCGCACATGGTCCGCCACCTGCTGGCCGCCGGCCACACCGTGCGCGCCTTCGTGCGCCGTCCCGAGGCCGCCGATGCGGCGCGCGCCATGGGTGCGGAGCCGTTCTTCACGCCCGCCGAGGCCGCGCGCGGCGCCAGCGTCGTCTTCACCAACGTGACCTCGTCCGAAGACGTGCGCGAAGTGCTGCTGGGCGAGCAAGGCGTGGTCCACGGCGCGGCGCCCGGCACGGTATGCGTCGACCACAGCACCATCTCGCCGGTGGTCACGCGCGAGATCGCCGCGGCACTGGCCGCGCGCGGCCTCGAGGCGCTCGACTGCCCGGTCTCGGGCGGAACCACTGCCGCCGCATCCGGCAAGCTGACCATCATGGTCGGCGGCAAGCTCGACGTGCTGGAACGCGTGCTGCCGCTGCTGGAGCTGCTGGGCACGACCATCACGCATATCGGCGGCAACGGCGCCGGCCAGGTCGCCAAGCTGTGCAACCAGATCGCGCAGGTAGTCAATATCGAAGGCATCGCCGAAGCCATGCGCTTTGCCTCGGCGCAGAACGTCGATACCGGCCGCGTGCTGCAGGCCATGTCGACGGGCATGGCGGGCAGCCGCATGCTTGACCTGATGGGGCCCAAGATGGTGTCGCGCAATTTCGCCGCCGGCATCGAGGCGCGGCTGCACGACAAGGACTTCGGGCTGGCGCGCGATATCGCCGAGGAAATCGGCCTGGACCTGCCGGCGATGCAGGCCACCTCGGCGCAGCTGCGCACGCTGATGGCCAACGGCTGGGGCAAGGACGATACCTCGTCGCTTCTGCGCGTGCTGGAGGGTTGAAGGCCGGCGCTCAGGTAGCTGTCAGGCGCCTGTCAGGCGCAGGACGGCGCGTATCAGCGCGCTGTCGGCATCAATGAAGCCATCGAGCACGTTGAAGTGATGACAGCCCGGCAGCACCAGATCGCTCGCTGCCAGACTGCGGACATTGGCGGGCCACGCCGCCCGCATCAGAGCATGCTGGCGGTGGTATTCGGCCGCTTCCAGTTCGCCCACCGCTAGCGACAGCGGCGCGGCGGTGGCCGGCGTCATGTACGCCGGCGACAGGCGCGCCACGTCGTCCTCGGACAGCCGCAGGTCGCATTGCAGGAACGCGGCGCGGCGCAGCGGCTCCATGTCGTACAGCCCGCTGACCGACAGACCGCCCTTGACCAGGTCCGCTGGCAGGTCTTGCGCCAGCTGCGGCCAGCGTGCCGCCATCAGCATCGCCACCAGGTGGCCGCCGACGGAATGCCCGGCGGCGAACAGCCGTTGCGGGTCATGCCCCAGTTCGCCGGATTGCCGGTACAGCCACGCCACGCTGCGCAGCACCTGCCGCACGATGTCCGGCACCGTCACCGACGGCACCAGCGAATAGTTGACCACCGCCACCGACACGCCCAGCGCCGGCAGCACGCTGGCGACGAAACTGTGGTCGCGCTTGTCGAGCGCGCGGAAGTAGCCGCCGTGGACGAACACCAGCAGCGGCGGTGCCACTCCGCCACGTGCCGGCGTCGGCGCCGGGAAATAATCCAGCGTCTCATCCTGCGGATGCCGCGAAGCTGCATCGGCATAGCCCAAATCGGCGATAAAGCTGCCGCGCTCGCGCACCCGCGCCGACCATTCGCCCCAGCGCGCCATATGCGCCGGGTTGTCCGGCACGTTGGCGCGGTTGTTGTATTCGCGGTCGTAGAAGCCGGGATCCTGCGAGGGCAGGCTGGCGAGGCTCGACAATGGGTCGGTCATGGCGGTCGGTGCGTGCGGAGGGTGGGCGAGGCGGCGCGGTGACGGCGATGCTAATCCGATTCGCCATGCACAAGTTATCCGGGCCACTACCATGGCCATAGCGGCCGGTTGTCGGTCGGAGGGAATTGCGGCATAATCGCCGGCTCAGCCCGGCATCGGTTCCGATGCCGTCACACCTGCCCGGGTGGTGAAACAGGTAGACGCAGGGGACTCAAAATCCCCCGCCGCAAGGCGTGTCGGTTCGAGTCCGACCCCGGGCACCAGATTTCCTTCCAAAGCAATCAGCCGTCCACATGGGCGGCTGCGCCGCATAGCCCGGCATCTCCGGCCTATCGCGTCACATCGCCCCCCTTCCGGCCGAAATTTGAAGGTGTGTCGGACAGCGCCCACTGGTGCCCGTGCGCCTGGCTTCCTATCCTATGGCATTGCCATCCCGCGAAAATCCCGCGAAACGGAGCCACCATGAGCCGACTGACCCTTCCCGCCCTCGCCTGCGCGACCCTGCTGGCCGGCTGCGCCGGCACCAATATGGAAAACCTGTCCCAGGCCGGCGGCAGCCTGTTCACCGCGGCCACGCTGTCGGACACCAGCGTCAAGACGCTGTCCGACCAGTCGTGCGCGGAAATGGACCAGAAGAACACCATTGCGCCGGCCGACAGCACCTATGCCAAGCGGCTCGCGACTGTGATGAGCGGGCTGGGCAATACCGGGCTGCCCCTCAATGCCAAGGTCTACGTGACCAAGGACATCAACGCGTGGGCCATGGCCAATGGATGCGTGCGCGTCTACAGCGGGCTGATGGACTTCCTCAGCGACGACGAAGTGCGCGGCGTAGTCGGGCACGAGATCGGCCATGTGGCGCTGGGCCACACCAAGGCGGCGATGCAGGTGGCCTACACCACTGCCGCGGCGCGCGGCCTGCTCGGATCTACCGGCATTGCTTCGCTGACCGCGCTGTCGTCGTCGCAGATCGGGGACCTGGCGGAAACGTTCGTCAATGCGCAGTTCTCGCAGCGCCAGGAATCCGCTGCGGACGACTACTCCTTCAACCTGCTGACCAAGAACGGCGCCAACCGGCAGGCGCTGGCGTCGGCGTTCCGCAAGATGTCGCAGCTTGACGGCGGCCAGTCGAGCATGCTCAGCACGCACCCCGGCTCTTTGGAGCGCGCCAAGCATATCGAGGATCGCCTGGCCGGCGGGCGCTGAGCGCGCCGCATTCTTTTGCGCCGCCGCCCCCGCCCGGGGAACGCGGCCGCACCCTGTATTTCCCCCTCCAGACAGCACACTCGTCATGCGCAATGCCGCGCGCAATCGCCGCGCGCGGAATGTTGACAGCATTTAACTCAGTCAAGAAAGCTTTCAATATGACGGCCCGAAACCGGGGGGATAATGCCACTTCCTGGCTACCGTGCCGCGCCACGGCTTCTGGCAGCTGGGCCTGCTTGCCATGCACGAATCGGAGGGTAGTTCTCTTGCATGCCTGAAGGCGTCGACTAGCTGTATTGCTGCCGGGCCGCGGGTTCGGTACGCGGCATCCGTCTGGCCGGGTGTCGCTGGCCAACCTCAATGAAGCGGATTACGCCAAGATCGGCAGCGCGATCTGCAAGCTGTTCGAGGAGTATGTGGAGAAGTACAACGCGTCGACGGGGAGCAAGGCGAACAAGAACGTCGTGAAGAAATAAGCCTTCGTTGGCGTGCCTAAGGCCCGGCATGACGCCGGGCCTTTTTTATGCACTGCGCCTTACCGCGACTCGACGAACGCAAGCACCGTGGCCAGCATGCCTTGCAGCGCCGGCTGCAACCCCGCCGACCGCGCCTCGTCATAGGCGAACGGATACGTCTCGCTCATATATGCACATTGCGACAGCTCAAGCTGCACCGCATGCACCCCATCCTGCGGCTTGCCGTACTGGCGCGTGATATAGCCGCCCTTGAAGCGCCCGTTCAGCACCGCGGTATGGCCGGGCACCGCGCTGGCCTGCTCGAGCAGCTGGCTCGCCAGCCCCGCGTCGCAGCTCTCGCCATTGGCCGTGCCGAGGTTGAAATCCGGCAGCTTGCCTTCGAAGAAGCGCGGCAGCACCGAGCGGATCGAATGCGCGTCCCACAGCGCGACGGTGCCGTGCTCGGTCTTCAGGCGCGCCAGTTCCGCAGCCAGCGCCTCATGGTACGGACGCCAGATCGCGTCGCGGCGCGCGGCGATTTCCGCGTCGTCGGGGCCGTTGCTGCCATCGGCGTACAGCGCCGTCTTGTCGAAGGTGTCGACCGGGCACAGGCCGGTGGTGTCCTGGCCGGGATACAGGTTGGCGTTGTCGGGCGGGCGGTTCAGGTCGACAACGTAACGAGAATGCGTGGCAACCAGCAGGGACGCGCCGAGTTCGCGGGCAAAGCCGTAGAGGCGTTCCAGGTGCCAGTCGGTGTCGGGCACGGTACGCGCCTCGGCCGTGAGGCGCTGCGAAACCGAAGCCGGCAGGTGCGTGCCGACGTGCGGCATCGATATCAGCAGCGGGCGCGTGCCGCGATGCAGGGTGAAGGCGGGAGTATCGGTGGAGAAGGACATGTTCTTTGCAATGCGTCGGGCGGTGCCCGGATTTGTCGCCTATTTTGTCGCGTATCAGTCGGCCAGCAGGCTGGCGCGCGCGGCGATGAACTGCCGGGCCGCATCGGCCTGCAGCGCATGCGCGCCATGCTGCACGCGGCTGCAGCCGGCGGTGCGGACCTCCGCTAGTGTCTCATGACCGTGGTTCGCGAACACGTGGGTGGCCAGCGCCTGCGCGCCGTCGAGGCCGGCCAGCGTCGGGTGCGCACCGTCCAGCACCACGAAGTCCGCCTGCTGGCCGGGCGCCAGCCCGGCCACGTCGCGGCCGCTGGCGCGCGCGCCGCCTGCCACGGCTTCGAGATAAAGGCGGTCGGCCACCTGCAGGTGGGTATCCGAGGCCAGCACGTTGCGCTGCTGCAGGCCCAGCCGCTGGCCGTACTCGAACAGGCGCAGTTCCTCGGCCACGCTGACGCTGGCATGGCTGTCCGAGCCGATGCCCCACGCGCCGTGCTGCGCGAGGTAAGGCTCCGCCTCGAACACGCCGTCGCCGAGGTTCGCTTCGGTGGTCGCGCAGATGCCGGCCACGGCGCCGCTGTGCCCGAGGCGCCGGCGCTCATCCCAGTCCATGTGCGTGGCGTGCACCAGGCACCAGCGCGCGTCGACGTCGACATGATCGAACAGCCATGTCACCGGGCGCGTGCCGGACCAGGCGATGCAGTCGTCGACTTCGCGCTGCTGCTCGGCGATGTGGATATGGACCGGCGCCTGCGCGTCGATCGCCTTCAGCCCTGCCAGCGCATGCAGCAGGCTGTCTTCGGGCACCGCGCGCAGCGAATGGGGCGCCAGCCCGAGACGTGCGCCGGCCTGCGCGCACATGGGCGCCAGCCGCTCCAGCAGCCGCAGCATGGCGTCTGTGTCATGCAGGAAGCGGCGCTGCTCGGCCAGCGGCGGCTTGCCGCCGAAGCCGGCGGTCTGGTACAGCACCGGCAGCAGCGTCATGCCGATGCCGGTGCGCTGCGCCGCGCGCAGCAGCCGCAGCGACATCTCGGCGGCATCGGCGTAGGGCTTGCCGTTGGCATCGTGGTGGACGTAGTGGAACTCGCACACGCTGGTATAGCCCGCACGCAGCATTTCGATGTAGAGCTGGGTGGCGATGGCTTCCAGCGTGTCTGGCGAGATCCGCTGCGCGAAGCGGTACATCAGCGTGCGCCAGCTCCAGAACGAATCGGCGCCGGCGGAATTTTCACCCTGCGGGCGGCTGCGGTATTCGGTCAGGCCGGCAAAGCCACGCTGGAATGCGTGCGAATGCAGGTTGGGCATGCCCGGCAGCACCGGGCCCGCGGCGCGCGGCACACCGGCACTTGCGGTGGACCCGGCTTGCACGGTGGCCAGGCGGCCCTGCTCGTCCCAGGCGAGCAGCACATTGCGCGCCCAGCCATCGGGCAGCAGGGCCCAGTCTGCGAACAGCAGCGATGTGCTCATGCCTGTGCCTCCGCTTGTGCCCCTTCTTGCGCCGGATATACGCGCCCTTGCCGCACAACCATTGCCGCAGGGTTGCGGCCGAACCAGTATGCCAGCTCTGCCGGCGAATCGACGCGCCACAGCACGAAGTCGGCTACGCGCCCCGCTTCCAGCTTGCCGTGGCGATCCGATGCGCCCAGCGCGCGTGCCGCATGCAGGGTCACGCCGGCCAGCGCCTCGGGCACCGTCAGGCGGAACAGCGTGCAGGCCATATTCATCATCAGCAGCAGCGACGTCACCGGCGACGTGCCGGGGTTGTGGTCGGTCGAGATCGCCATCGGCACGCCGTGCTGGCGCAACAGCGCGATCGGCGGCAGGTTGGTGTCGCGCAGGAAATAGTAGGCGCCGGGCAGCAGCACCGCGACCGTGCCGGCTTCTGCCATCGCGGCGACGCCGGCCTCGTCGAGATGTTCGAGATGGTCCGCCGACAGCGCGCGATGGCGTGCCGCCAGCGCCGCGCCGCCGAGGTTGCTGAGCTGCTCGGCGTGCAGCTTGACGCGCAGGCCGTGGCGCGCAGCGGCATCGAAGACGCGTTCGGTCTGCGCGATCGAGAAGCCGATCGATTCGCAGAAGGCATCGACGGCATCGACCAGCCCTTCTTCGGCCAGCGCCGGCAGCATGGTGCCGCACACCAGGTCGATGTAGTCATCGGCGCGGCCGGCGTACTCGGGCGGCAGCGCGTGCGCACCGAGGAAGGTGGTGTGCACCGCGACGCCGAACTGCTCGCCCAGGCGACGCGCCACGCGCAATTGCTTGCGCTCGGCTTCCAGGCTGAGGCCGTAGCCGGATTTGATCTCGATGGCGGTCACGCCTTCGGCGAGCAGCGGTTGCAGGCGCGCGGCGGCCTGCGCGAACAGCGTGTCTTCGTCGGCGGCGCGGGTGGCGCGCACGGTCGAGACGATGCCGCCGCCGGCGCGCGCGATTTCCTCATAGCCGGCACCGGCCAGGCGCATCGCGAACTCGTCGGCGCGCTGGCCGCCGTAGACCAGGTGGGTGTGGCAATCGACCAGTCCCGGCGTGATCCACGCGCCGTTGGCGTTGTGGCGCGCGAGGTCGCGATACTGCTGCGGCAATTCCGTGGCAGCGCCGAGCCAGGCTATTCGGCCTTGTTCTACCACGAGCGCGGCATCGCGGATGGCGCGCGCGGGGTCGGCATCGGGCAACAGGTGGCAGTTGTGCCAGAGGCCATCGGCGCTGGCGGTGCCAGGTACGGAAGGCAGCGTCATTGGTCGGGCTCCATTTCCAGCGTGACACACAGGCACAGCGCGTCGCCGGCGCCTGGTGCAAAGGCTTGCCGGCCAGCGGGTTCGCCGGCCGGATACAGCACGCCCTGCCCGGCGTCCAGCGTGACAGCCGGCTGCGCATCCTGCGCCAGCCAGGTGCCGGACACGGCAAGCAGGCAAACGGTATCGGCACCGGTGCTGACGGTAAAGCCGTCGCGGAAGGCGTCGACGCGCGCGCGGCAGCGGCCACGCCGCGTCATCACGTTGAAGTCGCGCGTGGCGCCATCGAGCAGCGCGGCCTGCAGGCCGGTGTCGCCCGAGAAGGCAAACGGTGCGCCCGGCTGGACCAGCCGGTGACTGAAGCTGCCGTCGTCGGCGCGCAGCATCACCCCGGCGCCGTCGAGCAGCACGATCTGGCGGTCGATGCCGGGGAAGGCGGAGAACGGGCCGTCGGCTTCGATATCGGCCACGCTCAGGCGCCACACGAAGTCATCCATGCCTGCACCCGGCGGCCACACCGCGATCTCGCGCGTGTTGCCGCCGCCGTTCTTCCAGCGCGTCGGGTCGATGGCCGCGAGCTTGAAATACTGTGACATCACAGTGCTCATACGCCCTTCACCATCGGCAGGTTCAGGCCCTTCTCACGCGCGCAGTCGATGGCGATGTCGTAGCCCGCATCGGCATGGCGCATCACGCCGGTGGCCGGATCGTTCCACAGCACGCGCTCGATGCGCTTCGCGGCGGCATCGGTGCCATCGCAGACGATCACCACGCCGGAGTGTTGCGAGAAGCCCATGCCCACGCCGCCGCCGTGGTGCAGGCTTACCCAAGTGGCGCCGCCGGCGGTATTGAGCAGCGCGTTCAGCAGCGGCCAGTCGGACACCGCGTCGGAACCGTCGCGCATCGCTTCGGTCTCGCGGTTGGGCGACGCCACCGAGCCGCAGTCCAGGTGGTCGCGGCCGATCACCACCGGCGCCTTCAGCTCGCCCGACTTCACCATCTCGTTGAAGGCCAGGCCGGCGCGGTGGCGCTCGTCCAGGCCCACCCAGCAGATGCGCGCCGGCAGGCCCTGGAAGGCGATGCGGTCGTGCGCCATGTCGAGCCAGCGGTGCAGGTGCTTGTCCTCGGGGAACAGCTCCTTCATCTTGGCGTCGGTCTTGTAGATATCCTCGGGATCGCCCGACAGCGCCACCCAGCGGAACGGGCCCTTGCCGCGGCAGAACAGCGGGCGGATATAGGCCGGCACGAAGCCGGGGAAATCGAAGGCATTCTGCACGCCTTCGTCGAACGCGACCTGGCGGATGTTGTTGCCGTAGTCGACCGTCGGCACGCCCATCTTCTGGAAGTCGAGCATGGCCTGCACGTGCTTGACGATAGAGGGGCGCGCAGCGGCTTCCACCGACTTGGGATCGTGCTGGCGCGCATGCTCCCACTGTTCGACAGTCCACCCTTGCGGCAGGTAGCCGTTGACCAGGTCATGCGCGGAAGTCTGGTCGGTGACGATATGCGGGCGCATGCCACCGGCCTGCGCCCGCTTGGCCAGTTCCGGCACGATGTCGGCGGCGTTGCCGAGCAGGCCGACGGAGATTGCCTCCTTCCTTGCCGTGGCCTCGGCGATCATCGCCAGCGCCTCGTCCAGCGTGGTGGCCTTCTTGTCGAGGTAGCGCGTGCGGATGCGGAAGTCGATGCGCGATTCCTGGCACTCGATCGCCAGCACGCAGGCACCCGCCAGCACGCCGGCCAGCGGCTGCGCGCCGCCCATGCCGCCGAGGCCGGCGGTCAGGATCCATTTGCCCGACAAATCGCCGTCATAGTGCTGGCGGCCGGCTTCGACAAAGGTCTCGTAGGTGCCCTGCACGATGCCCTGCGTACCGATGTAGATCCACGAGCCCGCGGTCATCTGGCCGTACATCATCAGGCCGGCGCGATCGAGCTCGTTGAACTTGTCCCACGTTGCCCAGTGCGGCACCAGGTTGGAGTTGGCGATCAGCACGCGCGGCGCGTCCGTGTGCGTGCGGAACACGCCGACCGGCTTGCCCGACTGCACCAGCAGCGATTCGTCCTCGCCCAGGCGGCGCAGGCTGTCAAGGATGGCGTCGAAGCATTCCCAGTTGCGCGCGGCCTTGCCGATGCCGCCGTACACCACCAGGTCCTGCGGGCGCTCGGCCACGTCGGGGTCCAGGTTGTTCTGGATCATGCGGTAGGCGGCTTCGATCAGCCAATTCCTGCAGTGCAGCTGGGTGCCGCGCGGGGCGCGGATCTCGCGCTGGCCGCGCTGGAGGGATTGGGATTCGGGAGCGTTCATGTGTTGTTCTCCTTTGGATGGCGCTGGTGGTGCGATCAGATCGGTGGCACGGCATTTGGTACGTCGGCGGCTTCCGGATACGCTGGCCCTCACCCCCGGCCCCTCTCCCGCGTGCGGGAGAGGGGAGCAAACCGCTGGCCCCTCCAACACAGTCTGGGGTCTCCCCTCTCGCCGCTTGCGGGAGAGGGGCGGGGGTGAGGGCCGGCGCATCAACTTGCGTTGGTCGGCAAAATCGCCCTGACCGCCTGCGGCCACCCCGCGCCCGCATCGCCCTGCACCACCCACTGCTTCATCGCTTCGATATCCGGCGCCAGGTAACGGTCGCCTTCCACAAAATCCACCCGCGCACGAATGCGGGCCAGCTCCTGCTCCACCAGCGGCGACGACTTCAGCGGGCGGTGGAACTCGATGCCCTGTGCCGCGGCCATCGCCTCGATGCCGACCACCACGGCGGTGTTGGCCGCCATGTCGCCCAACCGGCGCGCGCCGTAGGTGGCCATCGACACATGGTCTTCCTGGTTGGCCGAGGTCGGCAGGCTGTCCACGCTCGACGGATGCGCCAGCGACTTGTTCTCGGAAGCCAGCGCCGCCGCGGTCACCTGCGCGATCATGAAGCCCGAATTCAAACCGCCATCGCGCACCAGGAACGGCGGCAGGCCGGACAGGCCGGTATCGAGCAGCAGCGCCAGGCGCCGCTCGGAAATCGCACCGATCTCGGCGATCGCCAGCGCGATGATGTCGGCGGCGAAGGCCACCGGCTCGGCGTGGAAGTTGCCGCCGGAGACCACGTCGCCCTGCTCGGAGAACACCAGCGGGTTGTCCGACGCGGCATTGGCTTCGATCTGCAGGATGCGCGCGGCGTGCTGCAGGTTGTCCAGGCAAGCACCCATCACCTGCGGCTGGCAGCGGATCGAATACGGGTCCTGCACACGGCCGCAGGCCTTGTGCGAATCGACGATCTCGCTGCCATCCAGCATCGCGCGCACGGCGCCGGCCACGGCGATCTGGCCGGCCTGGCCGCGGGCCTCATGGATGCGGGCGTCGAACGGCTTGACCGAGCCCTTGATCGCTTCCAGCGACAGTGCGCCAGCCACCAGCCCGGCGGCGAAGGTGTCCTCGGCGGCGAACAGGCCGGCCAGCGCCAGCGCGGTCGACACCTGCGTGCCGTTGAGCAGCGCCAGGCCTTCCTTCGGGCCCAGTTCGAACGCCTTCAGGCCCGCATGGGCCAGGCCTTCGGCGGCCGGCACGCGCTTGCCGTCGACCAGCACGTCGCCCACGCCGATCAGCGTGCACGACATATGCGCCAGCGGCGCCAGGTCGCCCGAGGCACCGACCGAACCCTTGGCGGGAATGCACGGCGTCACGCCGTGGTTGACCAGCGCCAGCAATGCCTCGATCAGTTCCGGACGCACACCGGAATGGCCGCGCGCCAGGCTGACCGCCTTGGTGGCCAGGATCAGGCGCACCGTATCCTCGGCCAGGTCCGGACCGGTGCCGACGCTGTGCGACAGCACCAGGTTGCGCTGCAGCTGCGCCAGCTTGTCGTTGGGGATGCGGGTCTGCGCCAGCTTGCCGAAGCCCGTATTGATGCCGTAGACCACGGCGTCGGCATCGATGATGTCCTGCACGGTGGCCTGCGCCGCGCGTACGCCGGCCCAGGCGGAATCGGCCATTGCCACGCGCACTTCGCCGCGGTAGATGCGACGCAGGTCGGCCAGGGTGACTTGGCCCGGCTGCAAGGTCAGCAGCGGGCGGGAGGCTTGGTCGTGTTGGCTCGCAGTCATTTGTATGTTCCTGTCTATACAGCTTAGGCTAAAAAATGAACCAAAGGCCGATCCCACGAGGGAATCAGCCGAAAGCGGGATTGCCGTCGGCGCGGAAGCGGCTGCCGAGGCGGTAGCGGTTGCCCGGATGCAGGCAACGAACGAATGTCACTGGCACGCCATTGGTCCAGGTGCGGCGGGTCAGCATCAGGCAAGGTTGCGTTGGCGGCATTTCCAGTTGCGCGGCCTGCTCCGGCGTGGCGGCAATGGCATCGACCACATGCTCCACCTGATCGTAGGGAACGTGGCGCAACAGGTATTCGCCGGGCTGGGTCGCGCTGAAGTCCTGGCCGATGAAATCCGGCGCCACGCGCGGGTTCACGTAGCGGTCCTCCAGCTGCACCGGCACGCCGTCTTCGCGATGCACGCAGACCGAATGGAACACCGACTCGCCGGTATGCAGCTCCAGCGCGGCGGCCACCTCGATCGACGCCGAGACCCGCTCGACCAGGATCACGTCGCAGGCATAGTCATGCCCGCGCATGCGGATCTCGTCCTGCAGGTTGACCACCGACAGCAGCGTCGACTGCGGCTTGTGCTCGGCAACGAAGGTGCCGACGCCGGCGACGCGCACCACCCGGCCCTGCTCCGACAGCTCGCGCAGGGCCCGGTTGACGGTCATGCGCGAGACCCCGAAGCGGTTCACCAGTTCCTGCTCCGACGGCACCCGGTCGCCCGGCTGCCACGCGCCGCTCTGGATCTGGCGGGCGATGTACTCCTTCACCTGCTGGTAGAGCGCGGTGGGAGAGGAAGCGGGGGTGGCGGAGCCGACGGCGTGGTTCATGGCGTTTCAGTGCTCGGCCGCGGCAATGGCCTCGGCGCGGATTTCCTCGGTCAGCCGCGCCTTGAGCGCGGAAAACTCCGGAGAGGTCTTGATGGTGTAATGGCGCGGATGCGGGAAATCGACCGCGATATCGCTCTTGATCCGACCCGGCCTGGCGGAAAACACCGCCACCCGGTTGGCCATGAAAATGGCCTCGTCGATATCGTGGGTCACGAATAATACCGTCTTGCGCGACGCTTCCCATATGCCGAGCAACAACTCCTGCATCAGCACGCGGGTCTGGTTGTCGAGCGCGCCAAAGGGTTCGTCGAGCAGCAGGATCTTGGGATCGTTGGCCAGCGCCCGCGCGATCGCGGTGCGCTGCTGCATGCCGCCCGACAGCTGCTTCGGGTAATGGTGCTCGAAGCCGCGCAGCCCCACGCGCTGGATAAAGAAGTCGCTGCGCTCCTTCTGCTCCGCCGCGCTCATGCCGCGCTCGCGCAGGCCGAAGCGCACATTCTGCTCGATCGTCAGCCATGGGAACAGCGTGTACGACTGGAACACCATGCCGCGGTCGGCGCCCGGATCGGTGACCGGCTGGCCGTCGAGCAGCACGCGGCCGGTGGAAGGCGTGTCGAGCCCGGCCACGATGCGCAGCAGCGTGGACTTGCCGCAGCCCGACGGGCCCAGGATGGTGACGAAGTCGTTGTCGCGCACTTCGAAATCGACCGGCTGCAGCGCCAGCGTCTGCCCGCCGCGCGGGTTGGAGAAGGTACGCGAGACCTGCTGGATGGACAGTGCGCTCATTGGATCGAACTCCACGGGAACAGGCGCTGGTTGGCGCGCTTGAAGACAAGGTCTGAGACCAGGCCAATGCAGCCGATCACGATGATGCCGAAGATGATCTGCCCGGTATTGAGCAGCGCCTGGCTGTCGGTGATCATGTGCCCGATGCCCGACGACGAGCCGATCAGCTCGGCCACGATCACATAGGTCCAGGCCCAGCCCAGCACCAGCCGCAGGATCTCGGCGATTTCCGGCGCGGCGCCCGGGATCAGCACGCGGCGCACGATGCCTGCGCTGTTCGCGCCCAGCGTGTAGGCTGCCTCGACCAGGTCCTTGCGCGCGCCGCCGACCGCCACCGCCACCATCAGCACGATCTGGAAGAACGAGCCGATGAAGATCACCAGCAGCTTCTGGGTCTCGCCGATGCCGGCCCACAGGATCAGCAGCGGGATAAAGGCCGACGCGGGCAGGTAGCGGCAGAACGACACGAAGGGCTCGAAGAACGCCTCGGCCGCCTTGTACGCGCCCATGAAAATGCCGAGCGGCACCGCCAGCACCGCCGCAAGCACGAAGCCGCCGACCACGCGCCACACCGTCATGCCGATGTCGCCGATGAAGTTGTGTTCGGTGAAGAGGACCAGGCCCTCCTTGGCCATTGTCAGCGGATCGGCCAGGAACGTGCGCGGCACGAAGCCGCCCAGCGTCACCGCGGCCCACACGCCGAAGAACAGCACGAAGAAAGACAGGCCCAGCATCCAGCGCGTGTTGGGCTGCACCGGCACCAGCGGGGCCAGCCAGGGATGGCGCCGGCGCGCCGGTGCCGCCGTTTGGACGGGCACCGCCGCCGCGGGCGCGTGGGAACCGATTCGGGCTTGCGTCATGACGTCACGCCTCCTTGCGACTGCGTTGCTTACTTGAGGAAACGCGCGTCATACAACGCCGTCACGTCGGGCACCTGGCGGATCACGCCGATGTCCATCAGCACGCCCGCCGCTTCCTTGCTGAAGCTGGCGAGCTCGCCGGCAAAGAACTTCTTGTTGGCCTCGCGGTCCTGCCAGCGCAGGTAGGCGGCCGACTTGGCGAACTGCTCGCCGGACTGCTTGACCGCGGCGCCCATGATCTCGTTGGCCTTCGCCGGCTCCTTCTTGATCATTTCCAGCGCCTCGAAGTAGCTGTCGACCAGCGCTTGCGCCGCCTTGGGGTTCTCCTTGAGCCACTTGGGCGCGCAGCCCAGCGTGTCGGTCACCATGGGGTAGTCGAGCGTGGTCGCCAGGATCTTGCCCTTGTCCGGGTTCTGTCGGACGGTGGACAGGTACGGCTCATAGGTCATGGCGCCGTCGTTCTGGCCGGCCACGAAGGCCTGCGCCGCTGCCTGCGGCGACAGCGTCGTCGTCTTGACGTCCTTCAGCGACATGCCGTTCTTCTTCAGCATCCAGGCCAGCCCGAAGTACGGCGCGGTGCCCGGCGCATCGACGCCGATGGTCTTGCCCTTCAGGTCGGCAAAGCTCTTGACGTCGCCGCGCACGGCCAGGCCGTCGGCGCCGTAGGACTTGTCGAGCTGCACGATCTGGGTGATCGGCACGCCGTTGGCGTTCCAGGCCACATGGGTCTCGACGGTCGTGGCCGCGCACTGGATCGCACCGGCGGCCAGCGCCAGGTGGCGATCCTTCTGCGGGATCATCTTGATGTCGACCTCGACGCCGTTCTTCTTGAAGATGCCGGCCTTGTCGGCCAGCGTCAGCGGCGCGAAGCCGGTCCAGCCGCTCATGCCGAGCGTGACCTTGGTGGTCTGCGCGTGGCCGGTGCCGGCCATGGTGACTGCCGCGGCAAATAGCGCGGCCTGCATTGCCTTGCGGCCACGAACCCTGCCTTGAATCCTGCCTTGCATGCGGCTTTCCATCCTCATCGATACGCTCCTTTGGTGTGTCCGTCGACGGCAGGCCATGCTTGTGGCGCGCTCGCTTTCGGGCATTAAACAATGCCTGTATATACAAGTCAATGTAGGGCTTCCACCGAGGGACTGGACGTCACATCACCGCAGGAATCGGCGATACAGAGCGGATGTATCAACGACTACAACCGTGCCTCGGCTTGCCTCGGGTGCCGGAAGCACCGCGTTGGCGCACTGGAAGTGTTGCTGTATAGACAGGATTGACGTGACGGCAGGATGAGCAAACCCCGTGCCATGGGCACGGGATGCGACCGCAGGCGCGGTCAGGCGTCGAAGAAGGAGGCGACCGTGGGAAAGCGCAGCCGCAGCCGCAGCTCGCGCTTCAGGCGGCGGTTGTCGAGCCGGCGCGATTCGCTCATGAAGCTCAGCAGCGTCGGCTCGATCACTTCGCGCGCCTGTCCCCGCGTGATGCGCGGCGGGCGTGGCAGGCCGCGGCGGTCGGCCACCAGGTCGAAGTAGTCGGCCATGCGCAGCTCGGTATCATCGCTGGCATGGACCACCCGCTGCGGGCGGCCGCGGAACAGCGCGGCAACCATGATGCGGGCGAGGTCGTCGGCATGGATATGGCTGGTGTAGACATCGTCCTGCGGCACCAGCGCGGGCGTGCCGCGCTTGAGCCGGGCCACCGGCAGCCGCTCGGCGGCATAGATGCCCGGGATGCGCACGATGCTGGTGCGCCAGCCGGCAGCGCGGCCAAAGGCGCGCACGGCGCCCTCGGCGGCCACGCGGCGGCGCGCGCGCGCCGTCTGCGGGCGCACGGCATGGAATTCCGACACCCGCGCGCCCTGACGGTCGCCGTAGACGCCCGAGGTGCTGGCGTAGACAAACGCAGGGCGGCGAAGGCCCCGGTCGGGTAGAATGGCGGGCTCGCCGCTAAACGTGCCGCCCTGCCGCCAGGCCTTGCGGCGCAAGGCGGCGAGCAAGGCACGCGTACGCGGATCGCCCTCGCCCTGACCGGGCGGCGGCGCCAGGTCCAGCACCTGCGTGGCCAGCCCCCGCAGCCGCGCCAGCGTTGCTGGCCGGTCAAGGTCGGCCACCAGCGGCACCGCACCGGCGGCGTGCAGTTCGGCGCGGCGCGCCGGCTGCGACGTGACGGCGAACACGCGCATGCGCGACGACAGGATTCGCAGGCAGCGCGTCCCCACATCCCCGCACCCGACGATCAACAGGCGCGGACGACCAAGCCTGCGGCTGGGCTTCGGCAGGACCGGGAGGCGCGAGGGCTGCAGCATCGACTGAATTTGGCTCATAGACCGATTATGGCTTATCAAGTAACCGTCATGCCCAGTGGCCACAAGTTCGAAGTGGCCTCGGACGAAACCATCCTCGGCGCGGCCCTGCGCCACAGCATCGGCCTGCCCTACGGCTGCAAGAACGGCGCCTGCGGCTCGTGCAAGGGCCGCGTGCTGGAAGGCACCATCGTGCAGGGCGACCACGCCCCGGCCGCGCTGACCGCGCAGGAAAAAACCGAGGGCCGCGCGCTGTTCTGCTGCGCCAACGCGTCGTCCGACATTACCATTGAATGCCGCGAAGTCCACGGCGCCGGCGATATCCCGATCAAGAAGGTGCCGTGCCGCGTGACCTCGCTGGAGCGCCTGGCCGACGACGTGATCGCCATCAAGCTGCAACTGCCCGCGACCGAACGGATGCAGTACCTGGCCGGCCAGTACGTGGAATTCCTGCTGCGCGACGGCAAGCGCCGCAGCTATTCGATCGCCACGCCGCCGCACGAGGACGGCCCGATCGAACTGCATATCCGCCATATGCCGGGCGGCGCCTTCACCGACTACGTGTTCGGCGCCAAGGAAGGCGCCCCGGCGATGAAGGAACGCGATATCCTGCGCTTCGAAGGCCCGCTGGGCAGCTTCTTCCTGCGCGAGGAATCGAATGCCCCGATCATCCTGCTGGCTTCCGGCACCGGCTTCGCGCCGATCAAGGCCATCGTCGAGCATGCCGCCTACACTGGCATCACGCGCCCGATGACGCTGTACTGGGGCGGCCGCCGGCCCAAGGATTTGTACATGCACGCGCTCGCCGAGCAATGGGCGCGCGACCTGTCCAACTTCAGGTACGTGCCGGTGGTGTCCGACGCGCTGCCGGAAGACAACTGGCAGGGCCGTACCGGTTTCGTCCACCAGGCCGTGATCGCCGACCATCCCGACATGTCAGGCCACGAGGTCTACGCCTGCGGCGCGCCGGTGATGATCAACGCCGCGCGCGGCGACTTCACGCGCCAGTGCAAGCTGCACGAGGACGCCTTCTTCGCCGACTCGTTCACCTCCGAGGCCGACATGCACCCGGCCACGCCGGCAGCCTGACCGCGGCCGGCACGCCGTTCCGTCAGCGCAACAATGCCCGGGTCCGCCAAAATTCGTTTTGACACCCGGGCACATGCGCCTTATATTTGCCCGCATGCATACGACCTTCAACCGACGCCGCAGCTTCCGTACGTCGCTCCCCACCGGGGTGCCACGCGGCTGACCGTCGACTGCGTCTGTTCAGGTCAACGAGCCACGGGCAACCCCCGTGGCTTTTTGCTTTTTGCTGCTTTTTGCTTGCCCCCTCGCCCGTCCGTCCATCGTTTAAAGCCGACCCCTGGAGTCCGCCATGGCATTTGCTGAGTTTCCCGTCCAATCCCTGATGTACATCACCAACCGGCCCGAGCTCGTCTTCACTGAGGGCAAGGGTTCCTGGCTGACGGATCACAACGGCAAGCGATACCTGGACTTCGTGCAGGGCTGGGCGGTCAACTGCCTGGGCCACTCCAACCAGGGCATGATCGACGCGCTGGTCGAGCAATCGAAGAAGATCATCAACCCGAGCCCGGCCTTCTACAACGAGCCGATGCTGCGCCTGGCCAAACAGCTGACCGACCACAGCTGCTTCGACAAGGTCTTCTTCGCCAACAGCGGCGCCGAAGCCAACGAAGGCGCGATCAAGCTGGCGCGCAAATGGGGCCGCAAGCACAAGAACGGCGCCTACGAGATCATCACCATGGACCACAGCTTCCATGGCCGCACGCTCGCCACCATGAGCGCGTCGGGCAAGGCCGGCTGGGACACCATCTTCGCGCCGCAGGTGCCGGGCTTCCCCAAGGCCGAGCTGAACGACCTGGCCTCGGTCGAGAAGCTGATCACCGACAAGACCGTCGGCATCATGCTGGAACCGGTGCAGGGCGAAGGCGGCGTGATCCCCGCCACGCGCGAGTTCATGCAGGGCCTGCGCGCACTGGCCGACAAGCACAAGCTGCTGTTCATCGTCGATGAAGTGCAGGCCGGCTGCGGCCGCTGCGGCACGCTGTTCGCGTACGAGCTGTCCGGCGTCGAGCCGGACATCATGACGCTGGGCAAGGGCATCGGCGGCGGCGTGCCGCTGTCGGCGCTGCTGTGCAAGGCCGAAGTCGCCAGCTTCGAGGCCGGCGACCAGGGCGGCACCTACAACGGCAATCCGCTGATGACCGCGGTGGGCAGCGCAGTGATCGGGCAGCTGACCGCGCCGGGTTTCCTGGACGACGTCAAGGCCAAGGGCGAATACCTGAAGGAACAGCTGCTGGCGCTGTCGGGCGAGTTCGGCCTGGAGGGCGAACGTGGCGAGGGCCTGCTGCGCGCGCTGCTGCTGGGCAAGGACATCGGCCCGCAGCTGGTGGAAGAAGCGCGCGACATGGCGCCGCAGGGCCTGCTGCTGAACGCGCCGCGCGCCAACCTGCTGCGCTTCATGCCGGCGCTGAACGTCACGCGCGAAGAGATCGACCAGATGATCGGCATGCTGCGCACGCTGCTGAAGAAGCTGGCCTGATCCTTCAGGATCTGCAGACGGCAAAAAGCCTCGCATTGCGCGAGGCTTTTTGCTTTGCAGCCTGATCAGCGATCAGCGCCGCAGAGGAGTGAGGGAGAGGGCCAGCACCGCAGAACCCGCGCACACCGGCCTGGCCGGCCCGCGCGGGGCCCCGCGGCAAGGGGAAAGGCCTTGCGCCTGCGAGCGCCCGCCCTCTCCCTCACCCCTCTTGCGGCAGCGGGGTTGTCGGAATGGGAGCGGCGGCGCGCCGCTTACTCGCCCAGGTAGGCCGCCCGCACCTTGGGATCGTCCAGCATCTGCTTGGCTTCCCCGCTCATGGTGATCAGCCCGGACTCCATCACGTAGCCGCGGTGCGCGGCCTGCAACGCCAGGCGCGCGTTCTGCTCGACCAGCAGCACGGTCACGCCCTGCGCCGAGATGTCGCGCACGACCTCGAAGATCTTGTCGACCATGATTGGCGACAGGCCCATCGACGGCTCGTCCAGCAGCAGCACCTTGGGCTGGCTCATCAGCGCGCGCGCCATCGCCAGCATCTGCTGCTCGCCGCCGGACATGGTGCCCGCCAGCTGGTTGGCGCGTTCCTTCAGGCGCGGGAAGATGCCGAACATGCGGTCGACGTCAGCCTTGATGCCGGCCTCGTCGCTGCGCGTGTAGGCGCCCATCTGCAGGTTCTCGGTGATGGTCATGCGCGCGAACACGCCGCGGCCTTCCGGCACCATCGCCAGCCCTTGCTTGAGCAGCGCGTAGCTGGGCACGCCCTTGATCGACTTGCCCATGTACTCCACGTCGCCGCCGGCCCAACCCTGCAGGCCGGTGATGGCCTTCATGGTCGTGGTCTTGCCGGCGCCGTTGGCGCCGATCAGCGTGACCAGTTCACCGTCCTCGATTTCCAGGTCGATGCCCTTGACGGCCTGGATGCCGCCGTACGCGACCTTCAGGCCGGAGATCTTCAGTACTGTCTGTTTCATTGCTGGCTGTTTCATTGCTTTCCTCCCGCCATCAGTGCGCCGAGGTGCCGAGGTAGGCCTCGATCACCGCGGGGTTGTTCTGCACCTCGTGCGGCAGGCCCTGGGCAATCACCTTGCCGTAGTCCAGCACGGTCAGGCGGTTACACAGCCCCATCACCAGCTTTACGTCGTGCTCGATCAGCAGGATGGTCTTGCCGTCGTTCTTGATCTTGTCGAGCAGGCCACGCAGCTCGACCTTCTCGGTCGCGTTCATGCCCGCAGCCGGCTCGTCCAGCGCCAGCAACTTGGGCTCGGTCGCCAGCGCGCGGGCGATTTCCAGCCGGCGCTGGTGGCCGTACGACAGGTTACGCGCGGTGAAGTTGGCGTACTTGCCGATGCCGACGTAGTCGAGCAGGTCATGCGCCATGTCCTCGATGCCCTCTTCTTCGCGGCGCACCGCAGGCGGCCGGAAGATCGCGCCGAACAGGCCGGCCTTGGAGCGCACATGGCGCCCGACCATCACGTTCTCGAGCGCGGTCATCTCGCCGAACAGGCGGATGTTCTGGAACGTGCGCGCGATGCCGGCCTTGGCCACTTCATGCACGGCGGTCGGCTGGTAGGGCTTGCCGCCCAGCATGAACTCGCCCGCATCCGGCGTGTACAGCCCGGTGATCACATTGAAGAACGTGGTCTTGCCGGCGCCGTTGGGGCCGATCAGGCCATAGATCTCGCCCGGCTTGATCTGCAGGCCCACATCCGACAGCGCCTGCAGGCCGCCGAAACGCTTGTTGACCCCCTGTACCGACAGGAGGAAATCGTTGTTGCTCATGTTGTCCTCCTGGTCAGAAACGGCCCACACTGCCCGCACGGCGCACCACCGGGCGGTCTTCCTTGCGTGGCGACGGCCAGATGCCCGCCGGGCGGTACAGCATGACGCCAACCAGGGCCAGGCCGAACAACAGCTGGCGCAGCACTTCGGCATCAACGATCACATGGCCGAACAAACCGGTCTGCATCGGCTCGGCCACCACGCGCAGCAGTTCCTGGAAGCCCACCAGCAGGATGCCGCCCAGGATCACGCCCGGGATATGGCCCATGCCGCCGAGCACCACGATGGCCAGCACGTAGATCGATTCCCACAGCGTGAACGATTCCGGCGACACGAAGCCCTGGAATGCGCCGAACACCGCGCCCGAGGCGCCGCCGAACGATGCGCCCATGGCAAATGCCAGCAGCTTGATGTTGCGGGTGTTGATGCCCATGGCCTTGGCGGCGATCTCGTCCTCACGGATGGCCACGAAGGCCCGGCCGATACGCGAAGTCTGCAGCCGCAGGCACACGAACACGATCACGATGACCAGGAACACCAGCAGGTAGTAGTACATGAACACCGGCGTGAACTTCATCCCGAAAATCTCGTGCGATTTCGAGAAGTCGAAGCCGAAGATATGGACCGGATCCACCGCCGTGATGCCCTTGGGGCCATTGGTGATGTTGACCGGACGGTCCAGGTTGTTCATGAAGATGCGGATGATCTCGCCGAAGCCCAGCGTCACGATGGCAAGGTAGTCGCCGCGCAGCTTGAGCGTTGGCGCTCCCAGCAGCACGCCAAAGGTCGCGGCCACCAGGATCGCGAGCGGCAGCACGAACCACATCGACAGGTGGACGCCGGTGGGGAACAGTTGCTGGATCCACTCGAACTGGTTCGCCAGGTGCGGCGAGCCGAGCAGCGCCATCAGGTAGGCGCCTACTGCGTAGAACGCGATATAGCCCAGGTCAAGCAGGCCGGCAAAGCCCACCACGATGTTCAGGCCCAGCGCCAGCATGATGTACAGCAGCGCAAAGTCCAGCACGCGGACCCAGTAGTTGCCGCCCAGGGTCTGGACGATAAACGGCGCGCACAGCGCGACCACCAAAAAGCCAATGAGTGCGGCCAGGGTCTTGGTCGGCACCTTGGTCGGCGCCGCGACGGCGGCCGTGGATGGAATCGGGGTATTCATGGATTCGCTCTCCTCAGGCGCGGTCCGCCACGCGTTCGCCCATGATGCCGGACGGACGGAAGACGAGCACAGTGATCAGTACGATAAAGGCGAAGACGTCCTGGTAGTTCGAGCCGAACACGCCATTGGTCAGGTCACCGATATAGCCGGCACCCAGCGCCTCGATCAGGCCCAGCAGCATGCCGCCGACCATCGCGCCGGCAAGGTTGCCGATGCCACCCAGCACCGCGGCGGTGAATGCCTTCAGGCCCGGGATAAAGCCCATGTAGAAGTGGGCGTTGCCGTAGTTGGTGGCCATCATCACGCCGGCCAGCGCCGCCAGCGTGGCGCCGATCATGAAGGTGGCGGAGATGACGAAGTTGGGGTTCACGCCCATCAGGCCGGCCACCTTCTGGTTCTCGGCGGTGGCGCGCATGGCGCGGCCGAGCTTGGTGCGGTTGACCAGCGCGAGCAGGCCCGACATGACCATCACGGCCAGGCCGATGATGACCATTTCCTTGCCGGTGATGGTAGCGCCGGTCGTGCCGATGTCGATCGGTTCCGACGGCAGCAGTTGCGGGAAGGTCAGCGGGTTGCGCGACCAGATCAGCATGCCCATCGTCTGCAGGATGATGGACACGCCGATCGCGGTAATCAGCGGGGCCAGCCGTGGCGCATTGCGCAAGGGCCGGTAAGCGATACGCTCGATCGAGTAAGACAGCACTGCGCAGACCGGCATCGCAATCAGCGTCGCGATCACCAGCGTCAGCCATTCGGGCAAGCCGGGGGCAAACTTCTGCAGACCAAGAATCGCTGACAGGGCGGTCAGCGCGCCGATCATCAGGACATCGCCGTGGGCGAAGTTGATGATCCCCAGAATGCCGTAGACCATGGTGTAGCCGAGTGCGATCAGCGCATAGATGCTGCCGAGCACCAGACCGTTCACGATCTGCTGGATAAAGATATCCATGAAAACTCCTGCTTCAGTCCCTTACCTGACGGCATGGTGTGGATGCCGGGGGGGGACGATGATGTGGTGATGGGTAACGTTGCTGCAGTTTGATTGCTGGTAAGCCGCCCGCCATGCTCCATCCAGGGTAAGGATGCTTCTACATTAGGCGAGGCTAAAAAGAACGGCACCGCAAAATACTCACGGTGCCGTTCGGATGGGCCGGTAAGCCCAGATTACATCTTCACGACGTCGAGAACGGACTTCTTCTTGTCCTTGTACTCGTACAGCGTGATGGTGCCTTCCTTCATGTCGCCCTTCTCGTCGAAGGCGATGTTGCCGATCACGCCCTTGTAGTTGGTCTTGGGCATTTCGGCCAGGATGGCAGCCGGTTCGGTCGAGTTGGCGCGCTTCATGGCGTCGACGATGACCATCACCGCGTCATAGGTGAACGGCGCGTAGATCTGCACCGGCGCGTTGAAGCGTGCCTGGTAGCGCTTGGAGAAGTCCGCGCCCTGCTCCATCTTCGACAGGGCCAGGCCGGCCTCGGAGCAGATGATGTTGGTCACGGCATCGCCGGCCAGCTCGGCCACCTTGTCGGTACAGACACCGTCGCCGCCAACGATCTTGGCGCCGATGCCCAGCTCCTTGGCCTGCTTGGCGAACGGGCCGCCGGTGGCATCCATGCCGCCGTACATGATCACGTCCGGCTTCTTGCCCTTGATCTTGGTCAGAATGGCCTTGAAGTCGGTGGCCTTGTCGTTGGTGGCTTCGCGCGCCACCACGTTCACGCCAGCCGCCTTGGCGGTCTTCTCGAACTCGTCGGCCAGGCCCTTGCCATAGGCGGTGGCGTCGTCGACGATCGCCACGCTCTTGGCGTGCAGGGTCTTGGCGGCGTAATTGGCCAGTGCCGGGCCCTGCTGGGCGTCGGTGGCCACCACGCGGTAGGTGGTCTTGAAGCCTTGCTTGGTGTAGTCCGGGTTGGTGGACGAGGGCGAGATCTGGACGATGCCGGCATCGCTGTAGATCTTCGAGGCCGGGATCGACGTGCCCGAGTTCAGGTGGCCGACCACGGCGACGACCTTGGCGTCGACCAGCTTCTGTGCCACGGAGGTGCCGGTCTTCGGATCGGCGGCATCGTCTTCGCCGACCAGTTCCAGCTTGATCTTCTTGCCACCGACTTCAAGGCCGGCCTTGTTGACTTCTTCCACGGCCAGGCGGGCGCCGTTTTCGTTGTCCTTGCCAAGGTGCGCGATACCGCCGGTCAGCGGGGCCGCGTGGCCGATCTTGACGACGGTCTCGCCACCGCCCGCTGCAGGGGCTGCTGCGGCCGGCGCCGAAGAGGCCGCATCCGCCGGCTTCTCTTCCTTCTTGCCGCAAGCTGCTACCAGCGCCACTGCGGCCGCGATCGGCAGAATCTTGGCAAACGTGATTTGCATGAGTGATCTCCTAGGATTCACAAAAACAGGGATTTGCAACGCCTCCCGGACGTTTCCCTGGACCGCCTTTGTTTAGTTTCAATTTGAAACGCGCGCATTGTATCCCCTTTCTTTGCAGATGCAATACGCGACGCAACAACTCGACCGATTTACCCTTCAAATGAGCTAGGGAATTTCCCCAATGCACAGATTGGGGCAATTCCCGCTCACATGGCGGGACTGCGGCACATACTTACAAGAATCGTGCCTGCGCCGCCCCGGCGGCAGGACCAGGCGCGCGGTGCGCCACCTATAATAGGTCTTAATTAATTAGGCATTTCATTTCAAATGCGAGGCACCGATCTCTAATGTGCAGAATGTAGCGCCGCACCATAATAGGGAAAACCCCAGTTACGGGGATTACCCCTATTTTGTCGGATTCACCAGGCACGCAGTCATTCATGCATCCTGGCATTGCACTGATAATGTGCATTGCGCGTCATAAGCCGGCAAATCGTCACCGCGCGGGCATGCGCGAAAAAAAAGCGCCGCATTGCGCGGCGCTCTTGTCATGAACCAGTGCGGTGCGGGCCCGGCCCGCGGTCGCTCAGGCGGCGACGCTGGTTGGCATCAACCCCCGCGGCAGGGGAAACGCCATGTTTTCCTCGATGCCCTCCAGCCCCCGCACCTGGCGTGCACCGAGCGCGCGCAGGCGGTCTACGATCGACTGCGCCAGCGCCTCGGGCGCCGAGGCCCCGGCGGTCAGCCCGATACGGCGCTTGCCGGCGATCCATTCCGGGCGCACCTGCTCCGGCGCATCGACCATGTAGGCCGGCACGCCCAGGCGCTGCGCCAGTTCGCGCAGGCGGTTGGAATTGGAACTGTTGGGGCTGCCGACCACGATCACCACCTCGACCTGCGGCGCCATGAACTTGACAGCGTCCTGGCGGTTCTGCGTGGCATAGCAGATATCCTGCTTCTTCGGTTCGCGGATCTGCGGATAGCGCGCCTTCAGCGCGGCAACGATTTCGCGGGTTTCATCCACCGACAGCGTGGTCTGGGTCACGTAGGCAAGCCGCTCGGGGTCCGCGATCTGCAGGGTGGCGACGTCGTCGACCGTCTCGACCAGCACCATGCCGCTGTTGGCCTGGCCCATGGTGCCTTCGACCTCGGGGTGGCCGCGATGGCCGATCATCACGATCTCGCAACCCTCCGCGCGCATCTTGCCGACTTCGACATGCACCTTGGTCACCAGCGGGCAGGTTGCGTCGAACACGTGCAGGCCGCGCGCGGCGGCGTCCTCGCGCACTTCGCGCGACACGCCATGCGCGCTGAAGATGACGGTGGCGCCGGCAGGCACCTCGTCCAGCTCACGCACGAACACCGCGCCCTTGCTGCGCAGGTCGGCCACCACGTAGGCGTTGTGTACGATTTCATGGCGCACGTAGATCGGCGCGCCGAAGCGCGCGAGCGCGCGCTCGACGATCTCGATGGCGCGATCCACGCCGGCGCAGAAGCCGCGCGGCTGGGCCATCAGGATTTCGGCGTCGGGTGCGGTGGTCAGGTCAGGCATGCTGCGTATCTGGACAGGAGTCGGCACGTTGGCGTAATCAGAGGATGCCGATCAGCTGCACGTCGAACAGGATGGTCTGTCCGGCCAGCGGATGATTGAAGTCGAACAGCGCCGCGGTCTCGCCGATTTCCTTCAGCACGCCCGCGTACTTGCCGCCGCCGGGGGCGTTGAACTCGACCAGGTCGCCCGGGTTGTAGTCTTCCTCGAACGAGCTGTTCTCACGCAGCGTTGCCAGCGACACCCATTGCAGTAATTCGGGATTGCGTGGCCCGAACGCGTGCTCCGGCGCGAGCCGGTAAGTCATGCGCTCGCCTTCCGGCATGCCCAGCAGCGCCTGCTCCAGCGTGGGCGCGAGCTGGCCCTGGCCGAGCAGCAGCGTGGCGGGCTTGTCGTCGAAGGTGCTGACGACCTCGGTGCCATTCTCCAGCGAGATGCTGTAGTGCAGGGTCAGGAAAGAGTCGGCCAGGACAGTCTTGCGGCCAGCCGTGCCGCCGTCGGCTTCCGACGCGAAAGTTTGCAAATTCATGGGTGATCAACCGAGGAACAACCCGTATTGTATTCGACTGGCCCATCGCCCGCCGCGCCGGAGCCGTATACCCCTTCTAGCTCTCGGGGCGGCGGTCCAACCCCGACCGCCCATGACCATTGCCAACTGGCCCGCCTGCGAGCGGCCGCGCGAGAAACTGCTGGAATGCGGCGCCGCCGCCCTGTCCGACGCCGAACTGCTGGCTGTCTTCCTGCGCGTCGGCGCGGCCGGCAAAAGTGCCGTCGACCTCGCCCGCGAGCTGATGCACCGCTTTGGCTCGCTGACCGCCTTGTTCGCGTCCGAACCCGGTGCGCTGACGGGCATCAAGGGCATGGGCGCGGCCAAGTACGCACAATTGCAGGCGATTCCCGAACTGGCGCGGCGCGCGCTGGCTGAATCGCTGCGGCTGCCGACCGGTTTCGACTCGCGCGCGGCGGTGCACAGCTACCTGCGCCTGACGCTGGCATCGCTGCCGCATGAAGTATTCCTGTGCCTGTTCCTCGATCCGCGCAACCGCATGATTGCCAGCGAGGAACTGTTCCGGGGCACCCTGACGCGCACTGCCGTCTATCCGCGCGAGGTCGCGCGCCAGGCACTGGTGCATAATGCGGCCGGCGTGATCGTGGCGCACAACCATCCCTCCGGCACGACCGCGCCGAGCCAAAGCGACGTCCACCTGACCCGCGAGCTGGCACGAACGCTCGAACTCATCGACGTGCATCTGCTCGACCATTTCATCGTGGCGGGCCAGGAAATCCGTTCGCTGGCCGACGGTTGCGAATGCCTGCCTGGGCTGTGACGTCTGCAGCACAGTGCCGGACGAGACACAACACCCGATTCCGTCAACGCAGGGAAGGCATTGATTCACCGGCGGATTCCGGTCTATAATTTACGTTTCATTGAAGTCCCATCCGCTGCAGTCCGGGCCCGCGCGCCTTTTGTTGATCTGTTGCGAACATTGTCCACGAATAAGATTTAGGAGTGCTTCATGGCACGCGTCTGTCAAGTGACCGGGAAAGCGCCGATGGTCGGCAACAACGTTTCCCACGCAAACAACAAGACCAAGCGCCGTTTTCTGCCCAACCTGCAGAATCGTCGTTTCTTCGTTGAATCCGAAAACCGCTGGGTGAGCCTGCGCGTCTCGAACGCCGGCCTGCGCCTGATCGACAAGAAAGGCATCGACTCCGTGCTCGCCGATCTGCGCGCACGTGGCGAAGTCTAATTAGGAGCACATCATGGCAAGCAAGGGCGGCCGCGACAAGATCAAGCTGGAATCGACCGCAGGTACCGGTCACTTCTACACCACCACCAAGAACAAGCGCACGATGCCGGAAAAGATGGAGATCATGAAGTTCGATCCCGTCGCTCGCAAGCACGTCGCTTACAAGGAAACCAAGATCAAGTAATTGATCCGGTATCCCGCCAGAAAGCCCCGCCATGTTGCGGGGCTTTTTGTTGCCCGCTCGTTTCCCGCGCGACGGCGCAGGCGCGACGTTGGTCCCCGCAGGCCGCAAGAAGCGCGCCGTTCGGCACACCAGCAAGCACACGGCAACTTTCCGGCGCGATCACCGCCCAGTCGGGCCGGTTCACCGCTGCACGGCATGCCGCGCACGGTGTAGACTTTCCCGTTTCCCCCATCCGCCCGGCGCCTTCCGGCGCTCTCTCCGCACCATGAATTTCGACGTCGCCATCGTCGGCAGCGGGCTGGCCGGCCTTACGGTCGCGCTGCAACTGGCCGACACCCACCGGGTTGTCATCCTCAGCAAGCGCGCCATGACGCAGGGCGCCAGCGACTGGGCGCAGGGCGGCATCGCCGCCGTGCTTGATTCCGGCGACAGCCATGACGAGCACACGCAGGACACGCTCGTTGCCGGCGCAGGACTCTGCGACGAAGAGGCAACCCGCTTTATCGTGGAGCACGGGCGCGAAGCGATCCAGTGGCTGATCGACCGCGGCGTGCCGTTCACGCGCGACGAGCAGGCCGAACTGGGCTTCCACCTGACCCGCGAAGGCGGCCACAGCCGCCGGCGCATCATCCACGCGGCCGATGCCACCGGACACGCGGTGGTCAGCACGCTGCTGCAGCAGGCCACGCAGCATCCGAACATCACCATCCTGGAAGACCATTTCGCGATCGACCTGATCACCTCGCGCAAGATGGGACTGCCTGGCAACCGGTGCTATGGCCTTTACGTTCTCGACGACAGCACCGGCGCGGTGCACACCCTCACCGCCACGCACACGGTGCTGGCCGCGGGCGGCGCTGGCAAGGTCTACCTGTACACCACCAACCCTGACACCGCCACCGGCGACGGCATCGCGATGGCGTGGCGCGCGGGCTGCCGGGTGTCGAACATGGAGTTCATCCAGTTCCACCCCACCTGCCTGTACCACCCCTATGCCAAATCGTTCCTGATTTCCGAGGCGGTGCGCGGCGAAGGCGGGCTGCTCAAGCTGCCCGACGGCACCCGCTTCATGCCCGAACACGATGAGCGCGCCGAACTGGCACCGCGCGACGTGGTCGCGCGCGCGATCGACTTCGAGATGAAGAAGCGCGGCCTGGACTGCGTCTACCTGGACATCAGCCACCAGCCCGAAGCCTTCCTGAAAGAACACTTCCCGACGATCTACGCGCGCTGCCTGGAACTGGGCATCGACATCACGCGCGAGCCGATCCCGGTCGTCCCGGCTGCGCACTACACCTGCGGCGGCGTGGTCACCGATACCGCGGGCCGCACCGATATCGGCAACCTGTACGCAGTGGGCGAGTCTGCCTGCACCGGCCTGCATGGCGCCAACCGGCTGGCCTCCAATTCGCTGCTCGAATGCATGGTGATCGGCCGCGCCGCGGCGGAAGACATCGCCTCGAAGGACAAGGCCGGCGCGCCCAACATCACGCTGCCGGCGTGGGACGAGAGCCGCGTGTCCGATGCCGACGAGGAAGTCGTGGTGTCCCACAACTGGGATGAACTGCGCCGCATGATGTGGAACTACGTCGGCATCGTGCGCACCAGCAAGCGGCTGGAACGCGCGCAGCACCGCATCGGCCTGCTGCGCGAGGAAATCGCCGAGTACTACGCCAACTTCCGGGTCACGCGCGACCTGCTGGAACTGCGCAACCTGGTGGAGGTGGCCTCGCTGATCGTGGACAGCGCGTACTCGCGGCATGAAAGCCGCGGGCTGCATTTCAGCCGCGACTATCCGGACTCGCTGCCGAAGGCACTGCCTACGGTGATGCAGCCCTCGGCCGGCCGCAAGCGCTGAGCGCCGTCCAGCAATAAAAAAACGGGGTGCGAGCCAGAGGGCTCCACCCCGTTTTTTTTGACTTCGCGCTGGCGATGCGTCAGCGGATGATACGCAGCGAGTAATCCGTCGCGCGCACGTCCTTGGTCAATGCGCCCACCGAGATGCGGTCCACGCCGGTCTCGGCAAACGTGCGGATGGTCTCGGCATTGACGCCGCCCGACACTTCCAGCAGCGCCCTGCCCTGGTTGATCTTCACCGCGTCCTGCATCATCGGCACGGTGAAGTTGTCGATCAGCACCGACTTCGCGCCCGCGGCCAGCGCCTCTTCCAGTTCCGCCAGCGACTCCACTTCGACCTGCACCGGCGCATCGGTATCGAGCGCCTGCGCCGCCTGCATCGCGGCGGTGATGCTGCCGGCCGCGGCGATATGGTTTTCCTTGATCAGGATGCCATCGTACAGCGCCAGCCGCTGGTTCTCGCCGCCACCGACGCGCACCGCGTACTTCTGCGCCAGGCGCAAGCCTGGCAGCGTCTTGCGCGTATCCAGCACGCGCGCGCGGGTGCCGGCGATCAGGTCGGCATAGCGGCGCGTCACCGTGGCCACGCCGGACAGCAGTTGCAGGAAGTTCAGCGACGGACGTTCCGCGGTCAGCAGCGAGCGCGCCGGGCCGGTGATCTCGCACACCACGGAATCCGGCGCCATGCGGGCGCCCTCTTCCTGCAGCCAGCGCACTTCCAGCGCCGGATCGACCGCGCGCATGCAGGCGTCGAACCACGGCCGTCCGCACAGCACCGCCGCTTCGCGCACGATCACGCGCGCATGCGCGGGCTTGCCTGCCGGCACCAGCAGGCCGGTCAGGTCTCCGCTGCCGACATCCTCGGCGATGGCGGCCTGTACATTGGCTTGCAGCGCCGCCTGCAGCGCTGCGCCGTAGCTGTCGAAAATCGGATTCACGCTCATGCCGGACCGATCCCCTGGAACAGCGCCTGTTCCTGCGCCAGGTCGGACGACGGACGCACATTGCGCTTCTGCGCCGCGGCAAAATCGAGCATGCGGTTGATGCAGGTCACCGCCTTGACGCCGATGGCCGGGTCGACATGGATCTCATTGCGCCCGGTCTCCAGCACGTCGGCCAGGTTAGTCAGCGCATTCATCGCCATCCACGGGCAGTGCGCGCAACTCTTGCAGGTCGCGCTGTTGCCGGCAGTCGGCGCTTCGATGAAATGCTTGCCGGGCGCGGCCATGCGCATCTTGTGCAGGATGCCGTTGTCGGTGGCGACAATAAACTCGGTCGCGTCCAGCTTCTGCGCCGCCTCGATCAGCTGCGAGGTGGAGCCGACCACATCGGCCTGCGCTACCACATTCTCAGGCGATTCCGGGTGCACCAGGATCTTGGCGTTGGGGAATTCACGGCGCAGCAGGTCCAGCTCGATGCCCTTGAACTCATCGTGCACCAGGCACGAGCCCTGCCACAGCAGCATGTCGGCGCCGGTCTGCTTCTGGATATAGCTGCCCAGGTGCTTGTCGGGTGCCCACAGGATCTTCTTGCCCTGCGCGTGCAGGTGCTCGACGATCTTCAGCCCGATGCTCGAGGTCACCATCCAGTCCGCGCGCGCCTTCACGGCGGCACTGGTGTTGGCGTAGACCACCACGGTGCGATCCGGATGCGCGTCGCAGAAGGCGGCGAATTCGTCGGCCGGGCAGCCCAGGTCGAGCGAACAGGTCGCATCCAGGTCCGGCATCAGCACGGTCTTCTCGGGGCTGAGGATCTTGGCGGTCTCGCCCATGAAGCGCACACCCGCCACCACGAGGGTCTTGGCCTCGTGGTCGCGGCCGAAGCGGGCCATTTCGAGGGAGTCGGAGACGCAGCCCCCGGTTTCTTCGGCAAGGTCCTGCAGGTCGGCGTCGACGTAATAGTGCGCCACCAGCACCGCGTTGCGTTCCTTCAGCAAGCGGCGGATACGCGCCTTCAGCGACTGCCGCTCGTCGGGCGACAGCACCGGCGGCACCTTGGCCCAGGCATGGGCCACGCAGCTGCCGCCAGTGGCGTTTTCGGCATCCGCGAGGTTCGGCTTCTCGAACTCGACGGTCTTGATCGATTGTGGGGTCATCTCCGGGTACTCCTCTAGACCTCCGCCAACAGGGTGCGGCCGGCCAGAACATGGGGGAGTTTATCTAAAACAAAAGCCCCGCCATGGGCGGGGCTTTGTCAAACCATACGGCGCGGCCGAATTGTATCAGGCGTAGCGGCGCAGGCGCAGCGAGAAATCATGCAGCGCCTGGATACCGCTGGCCTCGGCACGGTGGCACCAGGCCTGCAGCTGCTGCAGCAGCTGCTCGCGCGTCAGGTTGGAACGGCCCCAGATGGCGGCCAGTTCACGTCGCATTTCGACGAAGGTCTGCAGCGCCTTGTTCTGCTCGACGATGCTCGCCAGTTGTTCGCGCTGCTGCGCGGCCAGCTTGGTCTCCTCGCGGTGGAACCACTTGCTGGCGGGCTTGAAGCTGCGGTACTCGGCAACACGGCCTTCCTTGAGCTTTTCCAGTTCCTGGCGGAACGCACCCTTGACGGCCTTGGCGTAGCGCGCCATCACGTCATAGCGGTTGGCGATGATGGCTTCCAGCGTATTGTGGTCGACCGGGCGGGCTTCCACCAGGCGCGCCTTGGGCGGGGTCTTCTTGACCTTGGCCAGGCCGACCGCCTGCATCGCGCGGATATAGCCCCAGCCCACGTCGAACTCATACCACTTGATCGAGAACTTGGCCGAGGTCGGGTAGGTGTGGTGGTTGTTGTGCAGCTCTTCGCCGCCGATGATCAGGCCCCACGGCGATACGTTGGTCGACGCGTCTTCGCAATCGTAGTTGCGATAGCCCCACCAGTGGCCCAGGCCATTGATGATGCCGGCGGCATGGATCGGAATCCACAGCATTTGCACAGCCCACACCGACATGCCGATCACGCCGAACAGCGCCAGGTCGATGATCAGCATCAGGCCGACGCCCTGCCAGGTGAAGCGCGAGTAGAGATTGCGCTCGATCCAGTCATTCGGGCAGCCATGGCTGAACTTGGCAATGGTTTCCTTGTTCTTGGCCTCGGCACGGTACAGCTCGGCGCCTTCCAGCAGCACCTTGCGGATGCCGCGGGTCTGCGGGCTGTGCGGATCGTCTTCCGTCTCGCACTTGGCGTGGTGCTTGCGGTGGATGGCAGTCCACTCGCGCGTGACCATGCCGGTGGTCAGCCACAGCCAGAAGCGGAAGAAATGCTGGGCGATCGGGTGCAGGTCCAGCGACCGGTGCGCCATGCAGCGGTGCAGGAAGATGGTGACGCCTGCGATGGTGATGTGCGTCATCACCAGGGTGTAGATGACGATCTCCCACCAGGCCCAATTGGCAAGGCCGTTCGCGGCCCAGTCAAGAATAGTGTCGAACAAACTGTTCTCCGTCGGTTAAACAGGGACTTTCCCGTGCAAGCCGGCTGGGCCGGTACACACAACGCGCAGAAAAAATAGCTGCGAATCCATTGATTGCGATAGCTGTCTGGCGCTCGCCATGGAACCCGAAGTCGCTCCGGGCTCCCTGGAACGCTAGTCTGGCGCCGGCCTCGGGCTGGCGGGACAAGGTACGAGCCGCTGCAATCTGGCGGCTGTCTGATGTGGGAGCGGGATGTCTCACCCCGTGACAACCCGGCATTCTACCGGATTGCCGAGGGCGCCGGCATACGCTATTTCCCGGATTTCGACGGCGAGCAACGGTTTTCGTTCCATGGGTGCCGAATTCGCCGCCCGGCGCAGCCGCCGCCCTTCCGTGAGGCCGTCAGGTGGCGTTGGCAGCCTCGGGCAAGGTGTTCGGCTTGGGCGCGCCAGGCCCCGGCATGGGCGTCTCGTGCATCACACGAAGCTCGCGCTGCGGGTACGGGATCGAAATGCCATGCTCGCGCAGCGCGCGCCAGATGGCGCGGTTCATCGCGGATTGCACCCCAAGCTTGCCGTTTTGCGGATCGGCGATGTAGACCGCGACTTCATACTCGATGCCGCTGTCGGCGAACAGCGCCAGGAAGGCAGCCGGCTCCGGGTCCTTCAGCACGCGCGGCAGTTCGCGCACGCATTCTGTCAGCAGTGCGATCACGGTCTCGGGATCGGCGCTGTAGTCGGCCTGCACGCGCGTCGCCACGCGCACATTTGTATTCGAGAACGAATGGTTCTGCACCGACTGCGCCACCAGCTGCTCGTTCGGCACCAGCGTCTCGCCGTCGCCGTTGCGCACCACCGTGTAGCGGGTGCGGATCTGCGACACGATGCCGGTGTACTTGTCCACCGTGATCTGGTCGCCCAGCTTGACCGAGCGGTCCAGCAGGATGATGAAGCCCGAGATGTAGTTGCTGGCGATCTTCTGCAAACCCAGGCCCAGGCCCACACCCAGCGCACCGCCGAACACCGACAGCACGGTCAGGTCGATGCCGACCAGCGACAGGCTCAGCAGCAGCGACACCAGCAGCAGCACGGCCTTGGAGATGCGGGTCAGAACCACCTTGAGGCTGACGTCGAGGTTGGCCGAGCGCATCAGCCGCTCCTCCAGCCAGGACCCGAACCACAACGCCACCAGCACCGTCAGCAGGATCCAGACCACTGCCAACAGCGTGTCGGCGAGACTGATCTGCTGCTTGCCGCCGATCGAGAAGCGCATGTCCTGCATCCACCCGACCACGTCCGACAGCACCCCCAGTACATAGAGGGCCATGCCGACCCACACCAGTGTGGTCAGCACTTTCTCCACCAGCAGCAGCATGCCGTGCAGTTGTCCGCTGCCTGACATCACCCGCCGCAGGATATAGAAGACGACGTTCAGCGCGGTGATGCCGAACAGCGGCACCAGCGCCAGCCGCAGCACGCTGATCGGGATCAGCGGCTCCAGCGCGAAGCGCGCGATCATCACCAGCACCCACCCTGCCAGCGGGAACATGGCCCGCTCCAGGCTGGCCGCGGCAAAGCGCAGCGAGAAGCTGGAACTGGAATAGCGCGCCTCGAGCCGGCGCACAACGTAGCGCCCCAGCGGCCACGCCACCGCGAGGCAGCCGGCGAGCACCAGCAGCTGCCAGAAAAATCCCGGGCCACCGGCATCGCGGATCAGGTCGCCCAGCATCCTGCCGAACATCGAATGGGAGGCCTTCAGCTCGCCGCCGAGGCCGGACAGGGTTTCACCGTTCATCGGGGAGACTCAGGTTGAGGGCCGCCGCCCGCTGCAAAGGGGCGGCGGCCACAGGCGTCAGCTGGTGCGTTCCAGCACCGCGGCGAAGAAGCCGTCGGTCTGGTGCAGATGCGGATACAGCGCGAACATGCCGCTATCCGCCGGCAGCGCGGGCACTTCGATCTTCTGGTCTGCCAGCACCTCGCTGGCCGGGACCAGGCGGAAGTTGGGATGCGCGGCGAGGAAATCGCGCACGATAGCTTCGTTCTCGGCCTCGAGCACGGAACAGGTGGCGTAGACTACGCGGCCGCCGCCCTTGACCAGGCGCGCCGCCGATTCAAGGATCGCGCTCTGCTTGGCGGTCAGCTCGAGCACAGCTTCTGGCGTCTGGCGCCACTTCAGGTCGGGATTGCGCCGCAGCGTTCCCAGCCCGCTGCACGGCGCATCCACCAGCACCCGGTCGACCTTGCCGGCCAGGCGCTTGATCTTGGCGTCGCGCTCGGAGTCGATCAGGACCGGATGGACGTTGGACAGGCCGCTGCGCGCCAGGCGAGGCTTCAGGTTGGCCAGGCGCTTTTCCGACACGTCGAAGGCGTACAACCGGCCGGTGGAACGCATTGCGGCACCCAGCGCCAGCGTCTTGCCGCCCGCGCCGGCACAAAAGTCGACCACCATCTCGCCACGCTTCGGTGCAACCAGGTTACACAGCAGCTGACTGCCTTCATCCTGCACCTCGACCAGTCCGTTGACGAAGATCGGCAGCTGGTTCAGTGCGGGCTTGCCGGCCATGCGGATGCCGGCGGGCGCCATCGGCGTCGGCTCGGCGCCCAGGCCTGCGGTCTGCAGCTCGGCCAGCGCCGCATCGCGGCTGGTCTTGCCCAGATTGACGCGCAGGTCAAGCGGCGCCGGGCGCAGCCAGGCATCGCCCAGCGCCGCGGTAAATGCTTCGCCATGGCGACGCACCAGTTCGTCGTACAGCCATTCGGGCAGATTGGTGCGTACCCGCGGGGCCAGGCTGGAACGTTCGATCGTGGTCAGGCGGTCGAGCCATTCGGCCTCTTCGGGGTGCAGGAACGGCGTCAGCACGTCGCGTCCCAGCGTGGCCGCCAGGCCCAGCAGCGCCAGGCGGCGCGAGCTGGCGCCGGTGCCGCTTTCGGCAAACTGCGCGAACTCCACGCGCCGGCGCAGCACCGCGTAGATGGCCTCGGCAATGATGCCGCGCTCGCGATGGCCCAGCTTGCTGTTCTCGCGGAAGTAATAGCTCACCACGGCGTCGGCCGGGCGCGCAAACAGCATGACCTTGCCGAGCAGGCGGTCGATATGCTGGATATGCGAGGCATGCAGCCCACCGTGCACGCGCGGCGCGCCTTCGCGGCCGGCATTGCCATTGGCGGGCTTGCGGATGGGGCTGCCCTTTCCCTTGCTCTTGCCGCGCGGCGGCGCATGGCCCTCACTGCGGTTGGGACGGGTTCCTGCCTGGTTGCGGCTCATGCCTTGACTCCTGCCGCCGGGGTATGGGCGGAGATGGCCATCAGCAATTGCGGCTCGGCCGGGTTGATAACGTTGACCACGCCGTCCTGCAGTTGCAGGCGGTCTTCGACGAACCAGCGAACGGCGCGGGAATAGATCTGGTGCTCGCACCCGAGCAGGCGCTCGGCCAGGCTTTCGGGCGTGTCGGTCGACAGCACGTCTAGGGCCGCCTGGATCACGATCGGACCATGGTCGAGTTCGGGGGTAACAAAGTGCACGGTGGCGCCGTGCAGCTTGACGCCGGCGTCCAGCGCCTGCTTGTGGGTATTCAGCCCGGGAAAGCACGGCAGCAGCGACGGGTGGATATTCAGCAGCCGGCCCGCATAGCGGTCGACAAAAGCCGGCGTCAGGATGCGCATGAAGCCGGCCAGCACCACCAGGTCGGGGGCGTGGGCATCGATGGCCTCGGCCATCGCGGCGTCAAACGAGGCGCGATCCGGGAACTGGCGATGGTCGACCACACCGGTGGCAATGCCTTGCTGCTGCGCGAACTGCAGCCCGGCGGCATCGGGCCGGTTCGACAGTACTGCTGCCACGCGGGCCGGCCAGCCGTCGCCCGCGCAGGCCCGGACAATGGCTTCCATGTTCGAGCCTCGCCCGGAAATCAAGATGACAATTTTTTTCATCGCGCAATTCTACCAAGCCGAGGCGCTAAACTCAGGTAAAGCGAACTCATTAGGTGCTTAATTCACCAGATCCGGACAGGCCGCAAGGTCTCTAACATGTGACGGTGGGGTCGGATACCCCCGATTGATGGATTGTGACGCTTCGCCCCCTCTGCTAGAGTGGGCGCTACGTCCACGCGCCAATCCTGTGCATGTTTTAACGACACAGTGCTCTGAACGAGCGGGGTGACAACAAGGACGAAACGGGAAATTAGACGGGAATTCGCATGTCGAACGCTGCACCGACGTTGTTGGTGGTCGATGATCATCCTATGGCCTTGTCAGGCACTACGGCTTTCCTTGCTGAAGTCATGCCGGATGTCGCGGTACACGCCGCCGGCAGTGCCCGCGAAGCGCTGACAAGCCTGCAGCAGGGGCTGCGCCCGGATATCGTGCTGCTCGATATCTGGCTGAACGACGGCACCGGCTTCGATGCCATGCAGTCGTTCAAGACCGTCATTCCGGGGGCACGCTTTATCTTCATGTCGGCGGAAGCCACGCCCGAAATCGTGGGCCGCGCCCGCGCGCTGTCGGCATGCGGCTTCGTCGGCAAGCATCTCGATGCCAATGCCTTCACCGCCGCGGTGCGCAAGGTGTTGGCGGGCGATACCGCGTTCCCTACCGATGAGGCCCTGAACGGGCGGGCCCAGTCGTTCGGCCCCGCGCACGGCATACCGGTCACGCCGGCCGAGCTGGGCCTGACGCCGCGCCAGGGGTCCGTGCTGGCCCTGGTGCTCGAAGGCCTGCCGAACAAGGTGATCGCGCGCCGGTTGGGGCTGACCGAGAACACGGTCAAGGAGCATGTCTCGGCGATCCTGCAACGCCTGGGCGTGCGAACCCGCATGCAGGTGATGTCGCGGATGGAACGGTTCCGGCTGCGCCAGTAAGGCGCGCCGCGCGACTCCAGGCCTGAGCCGGGCCTAAGCCGGACGCAGCCAGCGCCGCAGCAGCATCCGCAGCGACGCCGGGTCGACCGGCTTGGGCAACACGAAATACCCCGCCTCTTCCGCCGCCGCCAGCGCGGCCGATTTCAGGTCGCCGGTCAGCAGCGCGCTGCGCGCCTGCGGCTGCGTGTTCTGCCAGCGCTCCAGCAGGTCCAGCCCGTTCTCGCTGCCCGGCAGCCGCAGGTCGCAGAAGATGATGTCCGGGCGCAGGCCCTTGGCAAACAGCTTGTCGGCCTCGGCGCCGTGCGCGGCGCAGGCCACGTGGATGCCCCACGCTTCCATCAGCGCGATCCATGCCTTGCGGATCTGGCTGTCATCGTCGACCACCAGCACCGTGCCCTGCAGCCGGTCGGGCTTGGCTTCCTGGGCCTGCGCCATGGCGCGCATCTCACGCACGCTGGCGACCGTCTCGGCCGGCACCGGAGCCAGGGCAAACCAGAACACCGAACCCTTGCCCGGCACCGAGCGCACGCCATAGGTGCCGCGCATCAGCCGCACGCATTCCTTGAAGATCGCCAGGCCAAGGCCGAGGCCCTGAGACGGGTCGCGCTGCGGGTTGTTGACCTGGTAGTACGGCGAGAAGATTTCGGGCAAGTGCTCGGGCGTGACACCGGCGCCGGTGTCCCACACCTCCAGCCGCACGTGCTTGCGGCGCTGGCGCGCGGTCACCAGCACGCCGCCGCGCTGGGTATAGCGCAGCGCGTTCTGCACCAGGTTGAACAGCGCGCGGCGCAGCAGCACCGGTTCGGCCATCGCATACAGCTCGTCGGGCACGCGCGGCGTCAGCATCAGGCCGCTTTCGCGTGCGTCGGCGGCGAACTGGCTCATCACGTCGCGGATCAGCGCGCCCAGTTCGCACGGCTCCAGCGTCGGCAGGACCTTGCGGCCTTCCAGCTTGGACAGGTCCAGCAGAGAGCGGAACAGCAGGTCGATGGTCTGCGTGCCGGCCGCCACCTGCTCTACCAGCGGATGCAGCGACGACGACTGGTTGCGCGCGCGCAGTGCCTCCACCAGCATCACCAGCGCATGCACCGGCTGGCGTAGGTCATGGCTGGCGGCGGCCAGAAAACGCGATTTCTCTTCGCTGGCATGCAGCGCGCGCTCCTTTTCTTCCTGGAACTGCTTGGCCAGGCGGCGGCTGTCACCCTCGAGCTGGATCGCGCGCACCAGCGTGACCTGCAGGTTGAAGGCATGGCGCGACAGCATCAGCGCATAGATCACCAGCAGGCCCTGTACATAAGCGCCATGGCCGGGGAAGGCGAACTCCGCCATCAGGATGCTGGGCACCAGGATCGGCACGCCCGCGTACACCAGGTTGGACGGCACCGGCGCCTGCGAGACCGCCTCCCCTGCCAGCACGCCCAGCGTCAGCAGGTACAGCACGCTGGAGAAGACCACCGAATCCGTATACAAATGCAGCAGCGCCGAACTGCCCCAGGTCACCCCGGTCAGCAGCGCCAGCACGCGCATGTTGTTCCACCATTTGCGCGTATGCGCGGAACGGCTCATCGAGGCGCCGTCGCGCTGGTAGCCGACATGGAACCACAGCCCGCCCATGGTCAGCAGCAGCATGATCGCGCACCAGCCCAGCAGCGCTGCGTGGCTGACATCGTCCCGGAATCCCAGCGCGGTCAGTGCCGGCAGCAGCACGGAGGCGACGATGGCGGTCGGCGCATTCTTGTGCACGATGGCCATCAGCTTGGCGCGGGTCTCGACGTCAAGCTCACCGCTGGATTGCGGCAGGAAGCGGGGCAGAAGCCGGGACAGGAACCGGTTGGGCAGCGCGTTCAAATGTGGCTGGCTTGAGATGGCGGAGACAAAAAGCGGCAAGAAATGTCGCATCCCGGGCGTTTCAGCTTCATGTGACGCCGACGTGACAGCGAAGTGGTGCATATCATGCCGCCTTTTACCGCAACGCGCCATGCCGGGCTGGCCCGTTGCGGCACAAAAACAGCAGCTTAAGGCACATGGCGGCGCCAGCAGCGGCAAGCCGACCCATTCGCCTTATAATGCTCGCTTTACCCGAAACATTTCCCGCCGTCCCCGTGAAAGTCTTCCGCGGCCTGCCCAACGCCGAGAGCCGGGCGCCCTGCGCGCTCACCATCGGCAATTTCGACGGTGTGCATCGCGGCCACCAGTCGCTGCTCGCGCGTGCGCGTGCGGCGGCCGACGCGCGCGGCCTGCCGCTGTGCGTGATGACCTTCGAGCCGCACCCGCGCGAGTTCTTCACCCCGGACAAGGCGCCCACCCGCATCGCGCTGCTGCGAGACAAGCTGGAAAGCCTGCGCCGCAACGGCGTGGACCGCGTCGTGGTCGAGCACTTCAACGCCCACTTTGCCGGCCAGTCTCCGCAGGAATTCGTTGAGAACGTGCTGTGGCACGGCCTGCACACGCGCTGGCTGCTGGTCGGCGACGACTTCCGTTTCGGCGCCAGGCGCGCGGGCGACTTTGCCTACCTGCAGGATGCCGGGCACCGCTATGGCTTCGACGTCGAGCAGATGGGCTCGGTCTCCGAAGGCGGCATCCGCATCTCCAGCTCGGCGGTGCGCCAGGCCCTGGCTGATGGCGACCTCGAGCACGCGCGGCGCCTGCTGGGCCACGGCTATGCCATCAGCGGCCACGTGATCCACGGCCGCAAGCTGGGCCGCGATCTGGGCTTCCCGACGCTGAACCTGCGCATCTCGCACAAGCGCCCGGCGGTCAACGGCATCTTTGTCGTGCAGGTGCACGGCATTGCCGACCACCCGCTGCCCGGCGTGGCCAGCATCGGCGTGCGCCCGACCATCGAGGACGCGGGCCGCGTGCTGCTGGAAGTCCACCTCTTTGACTTCAACGAAAACCTGTACGGCAAGCTGATACGGGTTGAGTTCATGAAGAAGCTGCGCGACGAGGCGCGCTTCGACAACCTGGAAGACCTGACCGCCGCGATCGCCAAGGACAGCGCCGACGCGCGCGGGTTCTTCGGCCTGACCGCGCCTGGCGCTGCCGAGGGCACCGGTGGCCGCGACTTCGCCACCTCCGCCACCGACCGAATTAGCTAGCGGCCGGTGCCCGCCAGCGTGCGCGGGCCCGGTTCGCATGCCCCGCCCAGTCTTCCCGCGCGCGCCCCGGCCTGCTGCCGGCCGCGCGCCAAACGAATTGCTCCGAGAATCGAAATGTCCGACGACAAACGCGCCAAGCCCGAGAAAAACAAGTATCCCGTCAACCTGCTCGACACGCCCTTCCCGATGCGTGGCGACCTGCCCAAGCGCGAGCCGCAGTGGGTCAAGCAGTGGCAGGAGAAGCAGCTCTACAAGAAGATCCGCGCGGCGCGCAAGGGCGCGAAGAAGTTCGTGCTGCATGACGGCCCGCCGTATGCCAACGGCGACATCCACATCGGCCACGCCGTCAACAAGGTGCTCAAGGACATGATCATCAAGGCGCGTGGCCTGAGCGGGCTCGACGCCGTCTACGTGCCGGGCTGGGACTGCCACGGCATGCCGATCGAGATCCAGATCGAGAAGAAGTTCGGCAAGGGCCTGCCGGTGCAGGAAGTCCAGGCCAAGGCGCGCGCGTACGCCACCGAGCAGATCAAGCGCCAGATGGTGGACTTCGAGCGCCTCGGCGTGCTGGGCGACTGGGACCATCCCTATCTGACCATGAACTACAGCAACGAGGCGGACGAACTGCGCGCGCTCGGCAAGATCATGGAAAAGGGCTATGTGTTCCGCGGCCTGAAGCCGGTGAACTGGTGCTTCGACTGCGGCTCGGCGCTGGCCGAGGCGGAAGTCGAGTACAAGGACAAGGTTGACCTGTCGATCGACGTCGGCTTCCCGTTCGCCGAGACCGACAAGCTGGCGCACGCCTTCAAGGTGCCGTTCGAGCAGATCAGCGCGAAGCCGGGCTGGATCGTGATCTGGACCACCACGCCGTGGACCATCCCGAGCAACCAGGCGCTGAACGTCCACCCCGAGGTGGAATACGCGCTGGTCGACACGCCGCGCGGCTACCTGATCCTGGCCACCGAGCGCGTCGAGGAGCAGCTGAAGGTCTACGCCCTGGAAGGCAAGGTGGTCGCCACTGCCACCGGTGCCGCGCTGTCGGAAGTCCGCTTCCACCACCCCCTGGCCAAGATGGATGCCGGCTATGACCGCCTGTCGCCGGTCTATCTGGGCGACTACGTCACCACCGACACCGGCTCAGGCATCGTGCACTCCGCGCCGGCGTACGGCGTGGAAGACTTCCAGTCGTGCAAGGCGCACGGCATGCCCGACAGCGACATCATCAGCCCGGTGATGGGCAACGGCGTCTATGCCGGCACGCTGCCGCTGTTCGGCGGGCTGTCGATCTGGGATGCCAACCCCAAGATCGTCGACGCGCTGCAGGAATCGGGCAACCTGTTCAATTCGCACAAGTACACCCACAGCTACATGCACTGCTGGCGTCACAAGACGCCGATCATCTACCGCGCTACCTCGCAGTGGTTCGCGGGCATGGACGTGGATCCGGCCGAGGAGAACGGCAAGCCTGTGCCGACGTTGCGCGAGACCGCGCTTGCCGGTATCGAGGCGACCGAGTTCTACCCCTCGTGGGGCAAGCAGCGGCTGCACAACATGATCGCCCACCGGCCGGACTGGACGCTGTCGCGCCAGCGCCAGTGGGGCGTGCCGATGGCGTTCTTCGTGCACAAGGAAACCGGCGCGCTGCATCCGCGCACGCCCGAACTGCTGGAGGAGATCGCCAGGCGCGTCGAGCAGCAAGGCATCGAGGCGTGGCAGACGCTGGACCCGGCCGAACTGCTGGGCGACGAAGCCAGCCAGTACGAGAAGAACCGCGACACGCTCGATGTGTGGTTCGACTCCGGCACCACGCACTGGACCGTGATCCGCGGCTCGCACCGCGACGACCTGTACGACCACGCCGCCGATGAGACCGAGGGCCGCCTGGCCGACCTGTACCTGGAAGGCTCCGACCAGCACCGCGGCTGGTTCCACTCGTCGCTGCTGACCGCGTCGATGCTGTATGGCAAGCCGCCCTACAAGGCGCTGCTGACGCACGGCTTCACCGTCGACGGCGAGGGCCGCAAGATGTCAAAGTCGGTCGGCAACACCGTGTCGCCGCAGGACATCTCCAACAAGATGGGCGCCGAGATCATCCGCCTGTGGGTGGCCTCGACCGACTACTCGGGCGAGCTGTCGATCTCGGACGAGATCCTCAAGCGCGTGGTGGAAAGCTACCGCCGCATCCGCAACACGCTGCGCTTCCTGCTGTCGAACCTGTCCGACTACGACCATGGCAAGCACGCGCTGCCGGCATCGGAATGGCTGGAGATCGACCGCTACGCCGTGGCGCTGACCGACCGGCTGCAGAAGGAAGTGCTGTCGCACTACGAAGCCTACGAATTCCACCCGGTGGTGGCCAAGCTGCAGACCTTCTGCTCGGAAGACCTGGGCGGCTTCTACCTGGACGTGCTGAAGGACCGCCTCTACACCACGGCGGCGGACTCCAAGGCTCGACGCGGGGCGCAGAACGCGCTGTACCACATCACCCAGGCGATGCTGCACTGGATGGCGCCGTTCCTGTCGTTCACCGCCGAGGAAGCGTGGCAGATCTTCGCCCACGGCACCGAACATGCCGACACCATCTTCACCAGCACCTACTACGCGGTGCCGGAGGTGGACGACGCCGACGACCTGCTGCAGAAATGGCATACGCTGCGCGAAGTGCGCGCCGAAGTCACCAAGCAGCTGGAAGCCGTGCGCGTGGAAGGCGAGATCGGCTCGTCGCTGCAGGCAGAGCTGACCATCCAGGCCGGCGGACCGGTACTGCAGGCACTGCAGAGCCTGGGCGACGACCTGCGCTTTGTGCTGCTGACTTCGTCGGCCAAGGTCGCCGCCGCGCCCGAAGCCGGCGACCTGCTGGTAACGGTAACGCCGTCGGCGCATGCCAAGTGCGAGCGCTGCTGGCACTACCGCGCCGATGTCGGCCACAACCCGGACCATCCCACCCTCTGCGGCCGCTGCGACAGCAACCTGTTCGGCGCCGGTGAACACAGGAGCCACGCCTGATGGCATCGTCCACGTCCCGGTCCGCGCGGCCGGCGCGCCGCGGCAGCAAGGCCGCCGGCAACACCACGCCGCTGTTGTGGCTGGCGTTCGCGCTGCTGGTGGTGCTGCTTGACCAGTTCTTCAAGATCGTCATCGTACGCAGCTTCACCTACGGTGAATCGCGCCCGGTCACGGGCTTCTTCAACCTGGTGCTGGTCTACAACAAGGGCGCGGCGTTCAGCTTCCTGGCCGACGCCGGCGGCTGGCAGCGCTGGTTCTTCACCGGACTGGGCATAGTGGTCGGGGCGTTCATCGTGTGGCTGCTGTATCGCCATACCGGGCAGCGGCTGTTCTGCTTTGCGGTGTCGCTGATCCTGGGAGGCGCGGTCGGCAACGTGATCGACCGCGTGGTCTACGGGCACGTGGTCGACTTCCTGGATTTCTACGTGGGCCGGTATCACTGGCCGGCTTTCAATGTCGCGGACTGCGCGATCACGGTCGGCGCGGTGCTGCTGATCGTGGATGAGTTGCGGCGGGTACGGAAGCACTGAGCATAGCGACTAGGCTAAGCAAACCGATGGTGTTCCCCTCTCCCGCGAGCGGGAGAGGGAGCAACCCTCAGGGGAGCAAACCCCCAGCCGGCATCCCCGGTATCATTTCCCTTTCTCCCCAGCCAGATTCCCCACCATGGATTTGCGCGGCAAGCACATCGTTCTCGGCCTCACCGGCGGCATCGCCTGCTACAAGTCGGCCGAGCTGGTTCGCCTGCTGACCAAGGCCGGCGCCACCGTGCAGGTGGCCATGACCGAGGCGGCGACCCACTTCATTACCCCGGTGACGATGCAGGCGCTGTCCGGCCGCCCGGTGTTCCTGTCGCAGTGGGACGCCCGCATCGACAACAACATGGCGCATATCGACCTCTCGCGCGAGGCCGACGCCATCGTCATCGCCCCGGCTTCCACCGATTTCATGGCGCGCCTGGCCAACGGCCTGTGCGACGACCTGCTTAGCACGCTGTGCATCGCGCGCGACTGCCCGCTGCTGGTGGCGCCGGCGATGAACCGCCAGATGTGGGCCGCGCCGGCAACGCAGCGCAACGCCGCGCAGCTGCGCGCCGACGGCGTAACGATCCTTGGGCCCGGCAGCGGCGACCAGGCCTGCGGCGAGGTCGGCGACGGCCGCATGCTCGAACCGGAAGAACTGCTCGACGACATCATCGCCTTCTTCCAGCCCAAGCCGCTGCAAGGCAAGCGCGTGCTGATCACCGCCGGGCCGACCTTCGAGGCAATCGATCCCGTGCGCGGCATCACCAACCTGTCGTCCGGCAAGATGGGCTTCTCGATCGCGCGTGCGGCGCGCGAGGCCGGCGCCGAAGTCCTGCTGGTGGCGGGGCCAACCAGCCTGCCGACGCCGCGCGGCGTGATGCGCACCGACGTGCGCAGTGCGCAGCAGATGCATGACGCAGTGCTGGCGCAGTTGCCCGGCGCCGATGTGTTCGTCGCGGTGGCCGCGGTGGCCGACTGGCGCCCCGCCGAGGTGGCCCAGCAGAAGCTGAAGAAGGCCAACGACACCGACACGCCCACGCTGCAGTTCGTGCAGAACCCTGACATCCTCGCCACCGTGGCGGCGCGCGCGGATGCGCCCTACTGCGTCGGCTTCGCCGCGGAGAGCGAGAACCTGGAGCAGTACGGCGAACAGAAGCGCCAGCGCAAGGGCGTGCCGCTGCTGGTCGGCAATATCGGCCACCATACCTTTGGCCTGGACGACAACGAGATCGTGCTGTTCGATGCCGCCGGCATGACGCGGCTGCCGCGCGCCGACAAGCTGTCGCTGGCGCGCCAGCTCGTTGCCGCCATCGGCCAGCGCCTGCCCGGGCGGGCACGTCCCTGATTGTTGAAACGAATTTCCCCGAGATTGTTTATGACCCAGCCTCTGAACCCCGCCGTCGAAATCAAGGTGCTCGATGCCCGCCTGAACGAGTGGGGCCTGCCTGCCTATCAAAGCGAAATGGCCGCCGCCATCGACCTGCATGCCTGCGTCGACACGCCGGTGTCGATCGCCCCGGGCACGCCCGCGCAATTGGTCCCGGCCGGCATCGCCGTTCACATGGGCAACCCCTACATGGCCGCGACCATCGTGCCGCGCTCGGGCCTGGGCCACAAGAAGGGCCTGGTGCTGGGCAACTCGATCGGCGTGATCGATGCCGACTATCAGGGCCAGATCATGGTCAGCGTGTGGAACCGCAACGCGCCGGGCACCGAGCCGATCGTGATCCAGCCGGGCGAGCGCATCGCGCAGATGATGTTCGTGCCGGTGCTGCGGCCGGTGTTCACGACGGTAGACGAGTTCAGCGAAGACAGCGAGCGCGGCGCCGGTGGCTTCGGCTCGACCGGCGTGCATCACGCCAAGGCCAGCGCCTGAGGCCCAGGCACGCTGTCAAAGCAAGACTGGCGCCCCCTGCGGCGCCAGTTTGCATTTCAGCCGCGCTGCTCGAACAGCAACGCCACGCCGCCGGCCGCTTCGGCCGGCACCAGTGTCTCGCGCAGGCCCAGGTCCTGGACCGGCACGCCGGCGTTGCGCCAGAGCGTGCGCGCCGCGGCGAGGTCGCCGGTGCGCAGGCGCATCGCGGCGTAGCCCGGCACATCCCTGCGCACATGCGCGGTCCCGGTCGCCGAGGCCAGCGCCTGCGGCGTGCTGACCACCAGCGTGGCGTCATCCAGCGCCAGGCTGCTGACATGCTCGCTCAGCTGCGTCAGCTCACCGCCGGTCAGTTCCGCGTAGGCCCGCGCGGCGGCATCGACCAGCGCGGGCGCCACCACCAGGAACATGGTCGCGATGCTGTCGGCGCCGTTGGCGTGCGACATCCATTCCGGTCGCCACAGCAGCTCGGGCGTGCGATGCTCGCAGAAGAAATAGCGTGCACCCGGCGCATCATCGAGCGCGGTCACGCGGAACGTGGCGGGATGTTCGCTGCCGTCGTCAAGCCGTACCGGGCGCGAGAACTCGATCGGATCCGAGGTGTACCAACCCGACGCACGCAGCCGCGCGGCCGTGCCGAATGCGTCGTCGCTCTTGCATGACATCGCCGCGCAGCCGCCGCCGCGCGCCTGCGCGTCCCAGTAGTACTGGCGGCTTGGCGTGGGCGCGGTGACGTGCAGCAGCTCGACGTAGTCGTGCCGCAGCATGATGCAATGGTTCTGTGAACCCAGCGTGTGATAGCCGCGCGGCGTCAGCGTAAAGCCGAGCCGTTGCCAGGCCTGCGCCCCCGCATCGAGGTCGGGACACACCACCACCGCGTGGTCGAACATTTCCGCTTGGCTTGCCATCGACATCACCTCAGTCTGTGCGGCGGGCGCGCCTGCGCCGGCCGCCGTCATTCGAACTGGATATTGGCTTTGCGCGCCACGGCCTGCCACTTGTCGTGCTCCTGGCGCACCAGCTTGCCGAGGTCGGCCGGGCTACCGCCGACGACCTCGAAGCCCTGGGCTGCCAGCGCATCGACCACGCGCGGCTGGCGCAGCGATTCGACCAGCGCCTGGTGGATCCGCGTGATCGTTGCCGCGGGCAGGCCGGCGGGCCCGAACACGCCGATCCAGGAATAGGCTTCAAAGCCCTTGAGCCCCTGCTCGGCCACGGTCAGCACCTGCGGCAACTGACGCAGGCGGCTGGTACCGGTCACGCCCAGCACCTTGATGGTCCGGGCGGCCACATGCGCCTGTACCGCGGCATAGCTGCTGAAGAACAGATCGACCTCGTTGGCCAGCACCGCCTGCACGGCCGGGCCACCCCCCTTGTAGGGCACGTGGAGCATGTGCATGCCGGCTTCGGTCGCCAGCGCCTCGGCTGCAAGCTGGTTCAGGCTGCCGATGCCGGACGAGGCATAACGCACGCTATCGGGCCTAGCCTTGGCCAGCGCCACCAGCTCGCGCACGTTGGCCGCCGGCAACGAGGGATTGGCCGCGATCACCAGCGGAAAGCGCACCAGCTGCGAGATCGGCGTGAAATCTTGGAAGGTGTCGTAGGGCAGCTGCTTGTAGGCGAACGGGTTGATGGCGTGCGTATCGAAGGCCATCAGCAGCGTGCTGCCGTCCGGCTTGGCGCGCGCCACGGCGCTGGACGCGATCAGGCCTCCGGCACCCGGCTTGTTGTCGACCACCACGGTCTGCCCCAGTGCCGCCTTCAGCCCCGGCTGCAGCTGCCGCGCGACGATATCGACACTGCCGCCCGGCGGGAACGGCAGCACCAGCGCCAGTGGACGGTTGCCTGCCGGCGCGTCGGCTGCAGCGGCATGCATCATCGGGACGGGCATGGCGCCCAGCGGCAGGATCTTGAGCAGCAGGCGGCGGCGCCGCGTGCGTTCGGCAGAGGACATCGGGTATTCGGGCGTTGGCGGCCGGGACAAAAAAGAGGGGGCGGCATCACTGCCGCCCCCTGTATTTTGCCCGATGATCGGCCACGTTGCAGGCAACCCCGGCCAAGCCGCGCCCGGATCGCCACGATCCGGTGCGATTTTCGGCCGGATCGGTTGCCGCTCAGGCCTCGGCGCGCTGCTCTTCCGGCGCCTCTGGCGGTTCCGGCTCGATCTCGGAGAAATCGAGCTTGATCTGGTCCTGCTCGTCCAGGTCGACCACCACCTTGCCGCCGGACACCAGCCTGCCAAACAGCAACTCGTCAGCCAGCGCCTTGCGGATCATGTCCTGGATCAGGCGTTGCATCGGACGCGCGCCCATCAGCGGGTCGAAGCCCTTGTGCGCCAGGAACTTGCGCAGCTTCTCGCTGAAGCTGGCTTCCACCTTCTTCTCGTGCAGCTGCTCTTCCAGCTGCATCAGGAACTTGTCGACCACGCGCAGGATGATTTCCTCATCCAGCGAGCGGAAGCTGATGGTGGCATCCAGCCGGTTGCGGAACTCCGGCGTGAACATGCGCTTGATGTCGGCCATCTCGTCGCCCTGCTCGCGTGAGCTGGTGAAGCCGATGGTGGCGCGGTTCATGGTTTCCGCCCCCGCATTGGTGGTCATGATGATGATCACGTTGCGGAAGTCGGCGCGCCGGCCGTTGTTGTCGGTCAGCGATCCATGATCCATCACCTGCAGCAGGATATTGAAGATATCCGGATGCGCTTTCTCGATTTCATCCAGCAGCAGCACGCAGTGCGGCTTCTTGGTGACGGCCTCGGTCAGCAGGCCGCCCTGGTCGAAGCCGACGTATCCCGGCGGCGCGCCGATCAGGCGGCTGACCGCATGGCGTTCCATATATTCGGACATGTCGAAGCGCAGCAGCTCGATGCCCATGATGAAGGCCAGCTGCTTGGCGACCTCGGTCTTGCCCACGCCGGTGGGACCCGAGAACAGGAACGAGCCGATTGGCTTGTCGGTCTTGCCCAGGCCGGCGCGCGACATCTTGATCGCAGAGGCCAGCGCCTCGATCGCCGGATCCTGGCCGAACACCACCGACTTCAGGTCGCGTTCCAGCGTCTGCAGCTTGCTGCGGTCGTCCTGGTTCACGCTCTGCGGCGGGATGCGCGCGATGCGCGAGACGATGTCCTCGATCTCGCCCTTGCCGATGGTCTTCTTCTGCTTGGACTTCGGCAGGATGCGCTGCGCCGCGCCGGCCTCGTCGATCACGTCGATCGCCTTGTCCGGCAGGTGGCGGTCGGTGATGAAGCGGGCCGACAGCTCGGCCGCGGCGGTCAGCGCCGAAGCCGCGTACTTGACGCCATGGTGCTCCTCGAAGCGCGACTTCAGGCCGCGCAGGATCTGCACGGTCTGGTCGACCGAGGGCTCGACCACATCGATCTTCTGGAAGCGCCGCGACAGTGCCGCGTCCTTCTCGAAGATACCGCGGTACTCGGTGAAGGTGGTCGCGCCGATGCACTTGAGCTGGCCCGACGACAGCGCCGGCTTGAGCAGGTTGCTGGCGTCCAGCGTCCCGCCCGACGCGGCGCCCGCGCCGATCAGCGTGTGGATTTCGTCGATGAACAGGATCGCGTTGGGATTGTCCTTGAGCGACTTGAGCACGCCCTTCAGGCGCTGCTCGAAGTCACCGCGGTACTTGGTGCCGGCCAGCAGCGCGCCCATGTCGAGCGAGTAGACGGTGGCCTTTTCCAGGATGTCCGGCACTTCGTTCTTGGTAATGCGCCAGGCCAGGCCCTCCGCAATGGCGGTCTTGCCGACGCCGGCCTCGCCCACCAGCAGCGGGTTGTTCTTGCGCCGGCGGCACAGCACCTGCACCACGCGCTCGACTTCGCTTTCGCGGCCGATCAATGGATCGATCTTGCCGGCCTTGGCCAGCGCGTTCAGATTCTGGGTGTACTGCTCGAGCGGGCTTTCCTTGCCGTCGCCGCCTTCGCCTTCGCCGGCATTGTCGCCGTGCTTGGCGGGCTCGGACTGGTCCTTGCGGATGCCGTGGCTGATGAAATTGACCACGTCCAGACGCGTCACGCCCTGCTGCTGCAGGTAGTAGACCGCGTGCGAATCCTTCTCGCCGAAGATGGCGACCAGCACGTTGGCACCGGTCACTTCCTTCTTGCCGTTGGAAGTGGACTGGACGTGCATGATCGCGCGCTGGATCACGCGCTGGAAGCCGAGCGTGGGCTGGGTATCGACTTCGTCGGTCCCCGGCACCACCGGCGTGTTATCCGCAATGAAGTTCTTAAGGCTGGTGCGCAGGTCCTCGATATTGGCCGCGCAGGCGCGCAAGACTTCAGCTGCCGTGGGATTGTCGAGCAATGCCAGCAGCAGATGCTCCACGGTAATGAACTCGTGGCGTGCCTGCCGGGCTTCGACGAAAGCCATGTGCAGGCTCACTTCCAATTCTTGCGCAATCATGCTTCCTCCATCACGCACTGCAAGGGGTGCCCCGCCTGCCGCGCGTGCGTTGACACCAGCTCGACTTTTGTCGCCGCGATATCTCTGGTGTAGATACCGCAGACGCCCTTTCCTTCCCGGTGCACGGTCAGCATGATCTGCGTCGCCGTTTCCCGGTCCCTGCTGAAATACTGCTGCAGGATCATCACGACAAACTCCATCGGAGTGTAGTCGTCGTTAAGCAGCACCACCTTGAACATGGCAGGCGGTTTAAGCGCCTGCTCTTTCCGCTCCAGGATGGTGCCCGCTTCGCGTTGTGGGACATTCGCAAGCCGTGTAGCCATGGCTTTATTCTAACCCTTACTCGCAACTCTGCAATTTGGGGAAAAGGCGCCGGATTCAAGGGCCGGGCTACCTGTTTCCGGTTATGGAAAAGCGCGGAACCGCGCGCCAGAGGCATTGCAATGCACGTGACGGAAACCGCCGGGACTGATCCGGACAATACCCGATGCTTGCCGCCAAGGTACCATCCCGCGCCGTCCGTTTCCCACCACACCCTGCCCGCAGTGGGGATTCCGCCAGCTTGACAGTATGTTTGTTTGACAGAAAAATCGGTCGCACACCCGCCTGAAGCCAGCGAGCCAAAGCAAAAGGCCAATGAGCGGGTGATCCGTGAGCAGGGAGGCCCACGGCCGGGCGGCGGCGAGTCAGCATCGAGACTGGCCGCCACGCGATTGCACCTCGCCGCGCGTCATCGCCGGCCGCACCTCAGGACGCGGCCGGTCATGGCGTCGCAGTGCGTGCACCGCGGTCCGTATCATCCGGCTGGTACCGGCTTCCCCGCTTTGAAATCTGCTATTTCGTTGGGGGAGTATATGGCAAGCGGTATCGTCAAATGGTTCAATGACGCCAAGGGTTTCGGTTTTATCAAGCCGGACGAGGGCGAAGAAGAACTGTTTGCGCACTTTTCGGCTATCCAGATGTCGGGCTTCAAGACGCTGAAGGAAGGCCAGCGCGTCTCGTTCGAGGTGGTCCAGGGCCCCAAGGGCAAGCAGGCCACCAATATCCAGGACGCCAGCTAAGCTGCGCCGCGACCGTATCCCGGCCGACAGAGCCGTGGAGCGGTCTGGAGGGTGCGGGGGGAGCTCCCCCGGGACGGGATCGGCGCCGGTGCCTGCCAGGCTGCCTCAGGCGGCCGGGAAGGCGCTGGCGCATATCAGCTGCACGCACCGCATCCGACGGAAAGCCCGGCCTCGTGCCGGGCTTTCTGCTTTCTCAGGCCGCCGTGGGGCTGGTCAGCTCAGGCCCAGCCGTCGATCTTCAACCCGCTGGCTTGCTCGGCCTCTTCCTTTGTGACCTGCCGCACAGTCTGCCCGAAGGTCCAGACATGGCCTTCCGGGTCCCGGGCCGTGTAGGAGCGGTCGCCATAGAACTCGTCCTGCGGCTCGCGCAAGATCACGGCCCCGGCGGCGCGGGCCCGCTCGCAGTGCTGGTCAAGCCCGTCCCGCAGGTGCACATGCACCGTCTGCGTATTCTTGCCGCCGATCGACGCCGGGCTGGCGGTAAAGTCCGCCCACTCGCTGCCGACCATCAGGTAGCTGTCGCCGAAGCGCATTTCCGAGTGCACCAGCTGGTCCTGCTGGTCTCGTATCACCATGACCCGCTGGAAGCCGAAAGCGCGTTCCAGCCAGTCCAGCGCGGCCAGCGGGTCCTTGTAGAAGATGGCCGCGCCGAAGGCGGTGCGGCGGAAGGGATCGTCCATGGCAGTCTCCCCGGGCCACCGGCCCGTCCATTGCAATCCCTGACGTTCTAGGCAACGGTGCTGGCCGGCGCAAGGAAAAAACCCCGCGGCCGGGGCACGGCTGCGGGGTTTTTCCAAGGCAGGGTGCCCGCCGCAGCGGGAGTCCTTGCTTACATATTTTCGATCATCACCTGGCCGAACCCCGAGCACGAGACCTGGGTCGCGCCTTCGAGCAGGCGGGCGAAATCGTACGTGACCTTTTTGGACAGGATCGACTTTTCCATCGACGCGATGATCAGGTCCGCGGCCTCGGTCCAGCCCATGTGGCGCAGCATCATTTCCGCCGACAGGATTTCCGAGCCCGGGTTGACGTAGTCCTTGCCGGCGTACTTGGGCGCGGTGCCGTGGGTGGCTTCGAACATGGCGACCGAGTCCGACATGTTGGCGCCCGGGGCAATGCCGATGCCGCCGACCTGCGCGGCCAGGGCGTCCGAAACGTAGTCTCCGTTCAGGTTCAGCGTGGCGATCACCGAGTATTCGGCCGGACGCAGCAGGATCTGCTGCAGGAAGGCGTCGGCAATGGCGTCCTTGATGACGATGTCCTTGCCGGTCTTCGGGTTCTTGAACTTGCACCACGGGCCACCGTCGACCAGCTCGGCGCCGAATTCCTTTTGCGCCAGCTCGTAGCCCCAGTCACGGAAGCCACCCTCGGTGAACTTCATGATGTTGCCCTTGTGCACCAGCGTCACCGACGGCTTGTCGTTGTCAATGGCGTACTGGATCGCCTTGCGCACCAGGCGCTCGGTGCCCTCGCGCGAAACCGGCTTGATGCCGATGCCCGAGGTGGCCGGGAAGCGGATCTTCTTCACGCCCATCTCGTCCTGCAGGAACTTGATGAGTTTCTTCGCCTGTTCGCTTTCCGCCGCCCATTCAATGCCGGCATAGATGTCTTCCGAGTTCTCGCGGAAGATCACCATGTCGGTCTTTTCCGGCTCGCGCACCGGCGAAGGCACGCCCTTGAAGTAACGCACCGGGCGCAGGCAGACGTACAGGTCCAGCTGCTGGCGCAGCGCCACGTTGAGCGAGCGGATGCCGCCGCCCACCGGCGTGGTCAGCGGGCCCTTGATCGAGACCACGTATTCCTTGAGCACATCCAGGGTTTCGTCCGGCAGCCACACGTCCGGGCCGTAGACCTTGGTCGACTTCTCGCCGGCGTAGATCTCCATCCAGGCGATCTTGCGCTTGCCGCCGTAGGCCTTGGCCACGGCCGCATCAACCACCTTGATCATCACCGGCGTGATATCGACGCCCGTACCGTCGCCTTCGATATAGGGAATGATGGGGTTGTCCGGGACATTCAGCGAAAAATCCTGGTTGACCGTGATCTTTTCGCCGGCCGGAACCTTGATGTGTTGATACATGACGTCTCCAGTACGAAACGGTTTAGACGGCCGCCGGTGCTTGGCCGACGGCGAGAGTCGGGAGATGGCGCTGGCATTGTAGCGGGCATCGCCGCCCGCCCCGTACTGCATTGCACCACCCAAGCCTACATTCAAGCAAGTCTTGGTCTTATATAAGACACAAGACTGATTTCGTATTATGCAGTAATTTTTCATCATCCGCCAACCACGGTGCGCGGCTGCGGCATACTTGCGCCCCATGACCCTGATTGCCCTGAACAAGCCGTTCGGCACCATGAGCCAGTTCTCGGAACACCCAACGCGGCCCACTCTCGCCGCGTACGTGGACATGCCGGGCGTATACCCCGCCGGCCGGCTTGATGCGGACAGCGAAGGCCTGCTGCTGCTGACAGATGACGGCGCGCTGCAGGCGCGCATTGCCGATCCGCGCCACAAGCTGGAAAAGACTTACCTCGCCCAGGTCGAAGGCATTCCCGATGCGGCCGCGCTGGCGCGGCTGCGCGCCGGTGTCGACCTTGGCGACTTCGTCACGCAGCCGGCGCGGGCGCGCGCGATCGGTGAGCCCGAGTGGCTCTGGGCTCGCGATCCGCCGGTGCGTTATCGAGCCGCGATCCCGACCTCGTGGCTCGAGCTGAAGATTCGCGAGGGCAAGAACCGGCAGGTGCGGCGCATGACCGCGGCCGTCGGCTTCCCCACGCTGCGGCTGGTCCGCGTGGGCATTGGGCCGCTCGACCTGCGCGCGCTCGGTCTCGCACCTGGCGAATCCCGCGAGGTCGAGCCCGGTGCACTGGGCTTGCCGGCGGCACGTGCGCCGGCCACCCATGTCTCAAAGCCCAGACAGGCGAACGACGCCAAGCGGCGTTCTCGTTACAAAAGCTAACAAATGGCGCGTCAACGCGCCATCCAGACGCCTCGTTCTTGTCGGTGACACGTCCAATCACGCGTCACGACTTCCGACTGTTCTTATCCTTCGAGGTAATCGCCATGAAAAAACTGATCGCTGCTCTGGTTGTCGGCCTGTTCGCCACCGGCGCCTTCGCCCAGGCTTCGGCACCTGCCGACGCCGCAGCGCCCGCGGCCACCAAGGAAGCCCCGAAGGCCGCAAAGAAGAAGACCACCCACAAGAAGACCACCCACAAGAAGGCCGCCACGGCTTCGGCCCCGGCCGCGCAGTAAGCCGCCGGCGCTCGCTGCCGGCCATGCGCCGGCGGAAAATAGGCAGGCAGCCGCCAGGCGCCTGCCTTTGTTGTTTTGGCCGTCGCCAATCCATCGGCGCGGCGCGTGCGCTATGCTTGCGGCTGCCGTCCGCGCCCTTCCAGACCGAACACCATGTCCCTCCTGTCCAAGACGCCGTTGACACGCCGCATCCGTACCGCCACTGTGCTGGCCATGCTGGTTGCCGGCCAGGCCCAGGCGCAAGCCGCGCTGCCGGTGGTGCCTCTGACCGCAGGCATGTACGCGATCCGGGCCGAGGTCGCCGCCACGCCGGCGGCGCGCGAACAGGGGCTGATGTACCGCAAGAGCATGCCGGCCAACGGCGGCATGCTGTTCGTGTTCGAGCAGAAGGCCGGGCACTGCTTCTGGATGCGCAATACCGAGCTGCCGCTTTCGATCGCTTTCCTGGCCGACGACGGAACCATCGTCAATATCGAGGACATGGCGCCGCGCACCGAGAACAATCACTGCCCGAAGACGGCGATCCGCTATGCGCTGGAAATGAACCAGGGCTGGTTCGCGCAGAAGGGCATCCGCGCCGGCGCGAAGATCAGCGGGCTGCCGCAGGCGCGCTGAGCGCCGCGGCGGCAGGCGGGGCCGGCATGGGCGCCGGCCCGGGGTGGATTCCGCTCAGTCGCGGAAGTTGTTGAAGTCCAGCGGCGCTTCCGAGACGTCCTTGCGCAGCATGGCGATCACGTTCTGCAGGTCGTCGCGCTTGGTACCCGAGACGCGCACCGCGTCGCCCTGGATGCTGGCCTGCACCTTGATCTTGCTGTCCTTGATCATGCGCACGATCTTCTTGGCCAGGTCGCCGGTCACGCCCTTCTTGATGGTGATGACCTGCTTGACCTTGTCGCCGCTGATCTTTTCGGTCTTGCCGTAGTCCAGGAAGCGCACATCGACATTGCGCTTGGCCATCTTGTTGATCAGCACATCCTTCACCTGGTCCAGCTTGAAATCGTCGTCGGCAAAGGCGGTCAGTTCGTTTTCCTTCTGCTCGACCCGGGCGTCCGAGCCCTTGAAATCGAAGCGGGTCGAGATTTCCTTGTTGGATTGCTCGACGGCGTTCTTCACCTCGACCATGTTCGCTTCGCACACTACGTCAAACGACGGCATTGCATTCTCCTTGTGATCCATATGCCCGGAAGGCGGCCATCGGCATCGCCTTCCGTATAATTCAAGCCTACCTCGCAGCCAGGGGCCGCAACGCTCACCACCAGCGGCGGCCGCGTCACCTATCCCCTTGCATGGCAGATTTCCACGAATTTTATCCCCTGCGCCGCCACAATACATTCGGATTCGATGCGCGCGCACGCTTCGCCGTGCATGTGCGCAGCGAAGCCGACCTCGTCGAGGCCCTCGCGGACCCGCGCGCCAATGGACTGCCGCTGGTGGTGCTGGGCGGCGGCAGCAACGTGGTGCTGACGCGCGACCTCGATGCGCTGGTGCTGCTGATGGAGATCCAGGGCTACCAGGTCGAGGATGCCGATGACGCCTGGCTGGTCACTGCCGGCGCCGGCGAGAACTGGAATGCGCTGGTCAACCGCACCATCGCCGACAGCATGCCTGGGCTGGAGAACCTGGCGCTGATCCCCGGCACCGCGGGCGCCGCGCCGATCCAGAATATCGGCGCCTACGGAGTTGAACTGCGCGACCGCTTCGAAGGCGTGCGCGCCTATGACCGCCATGCCGGCGTGTTCGTCTGGCTGGACCAGCGCGCATGCGGCTTCGGCTACCGTGACAGCCTGTTCAAGCAGGCCGGCGCCGGCCGCTACATCATTACCGCGGTGACGCTGCGCTTGCCCAAGGCATGGCAGCCGGTACTGTCCTACGGCGAACTGGCGCGCGAGCTGACCGGCAAATTTGCCCTGGATGCCGCCACGGTCCGCGACGCGGTGGTGGCGATCCGCACGCGCAAGCTGCCCGATCCCGCGCAGATCGGTAACGCCGGCAGCTTCTTCAAGAACCCGCTGGTCAGCGCCGCGCAACGCGATACGCTGCTGCAAGCCAATTCCGACCTGGTCAGCTATCCCCAGCCGGATGGCAGCTACAAGCTGGCCGCGGGCTGGCTGATCGACCGCTGCGGCTTCAAGGGCGTCAACGACGGCCCGGTGGGTGTCTATGGCAAGCAGGCGCTGGTGCTGGTGCACCATGGCGGCGGCACCGGGGCGATGCTGCTGGCGCTGGCCAACCGCATCGCGGATTCCGTCGAAGCCCGCTTCGGCGTGCGGATCGAGCCCGAGCCGGTGGTGCTGTAGCGCGGGTAGCGCCTGCTGGCCCGCCGATCAGCCGAAGTGGCAGACGTAGTCCAGCGTCTCCAGCACCTCGATGTCGAAGCTGCTGTTGCCCGGCACGCTGAACTGCTGGCCAGCGCCGTAGGTCTGCCAGTCTTCCGCGCCAGCCAGGCGCACGCGGCAGCTGCCGCCGTTGATTTCCATGATTTCCGGCGCGCCGGTGTTGAACGTCAGCGAAGCCGGGAAAATCACGCCCAGCGTCTTGCGGGTGCCATCCGGGAACAGCACGGTATGGCTCACGCACTTGCCGTCGAAATACAGGTTGGCTTTCTTGACGACCGATACGTTGTCGAACTGGCTCACTTCCATCTCCTTCACTGTCTTGAATCAGACGTAAAAAGAGGGGCCATCGCGGCCCCTCCCTTGTTCACTCCGCGCGCGCTCAGTAGCGGCCGCAGAGCAGGTATTCCATCAGCGCCTTCTGCACGTGCAGGCGGTTTTCCGCCTCGTCCCAGACCACGCTCTTGGGGCCGTCGATCACGGCGGCCTCGACTTCCTCGCCGCGGTGCGCCGGCAGGCAGTGCATGAACAGCGCGTCGGGCTCGGCGCGATCCATCATCGCGGTGGTGACCATCCAGTCCTTGAAGGCGCGCTTGCGGGCTTCGTTCTCGGCCTCGAAACCCATGCTGGTCCAGACGTCGGTGGTAACCAGGCTCGCGCCCAGGCAGGCTGCGAGGGGATCTTCGAAAACCTTGACCAGGCTGGCGGCGGACGGCGGCACCATGGCCGGATCGAGCTGGTATCCCGGCGGCGCCGAGAAATGGAAGGTGAAGCCCAGCCGTTCGGCCGCCTGGATCCAGGTATAGGCCATGTTGTTGGCATCGCCGATCCACGCCACGGTCTTGCCGCGGATGCTGCCGCGCTGCTCGATGTAGGTGAAGATGTCGGCCAGCACCTGGCACGGGTGGTATTCGTTGGTCAGCCCGTTGATCACCGGCACGCGCGAGTGCGCGGCGAAGCGGTCGAGGATGTCCTGGCCGAAGGTTCGGATCATGATGATGTCGACCATGCGCGAGATCACCTGCGCCGCATCCTCGATCGGCTCGCCGCGGCCCAGCTGCGAGTCGCGCGTATTCAGGAACACGGCATGGCCGCCGAGCTGGTGGATGCCAGCTTCGAACGACAGGCGCGTACGCGTGGAATTCTTCTCGAAGATCATGGCCAGCGTGCGGTCATGCAGCGGGTGCCAGGTCTCGTAGTTCTTGAACTTGGCCTTCAGGATCCGCGCGCGGTCCAGCAGGTACTCGTACTCGTCGGGAGTGAAGTCGCTGAACTGGAGGTAATGCTTGATCGGGGTTGGGCTCATAAAACAAAGAAGGCGGCTCGGTGGGGACGCGCCGTCATGAGGTGCTCATGACCTGAGCGCGCCGCGGAGCCGCCTTTCGCGTCGCATACGCAATTTAACTGCAGGAATCATAAGGGATTATTTCTGCTTTGCCCAGCCCGGGACAACCCGTGACAGGCGCCGCGCAACCCGCGTTGACAGGTTCCTGACAGGATTCCGCCCTTATGCGCAAGTCTTATATAAGATATAATACTCGCTGATTCACGCGGGGCCCCGGCATACCTTGCCGCTGCGCGCCGCCGGCATCAAAAGTGCCCCCGCAGACACCGACGCCCCGCCTTCCCGGCCGGAAAAAGCGCGAACCAAACGCGCACCAGCCGCGTCAAACGGGCGCCCGTTTCCGCGGGTTTAACCGTCGAGTCGTCGCCTCACCCGCAGTGTCCAGCCTCATGAACCCCAACGTTCGCGAATACTTTATCCAAGGCATTACCAAGGAAGGCAAGACCTTCCGACCGAGCGACTGGGCCGAACGACTGTGCGGCGTAATGGCGCAGTTCCGCCCCGAAGGCGACACCGGCGATCCCCGCCTGACCTATTCCCCCTACGTGCGCCCCATCTTCGCCGGCAACGTCAAATGCGTGGTGGTGGATGCGCGGCTGCGCGACATCGAACCCAAGGCGCTGGATTTCGTGCTGAATTTCGCGCGCGACAACAACCTGCAGCTGGTCGAGGCCTGCTCGCTCGAATGACATCGCGATAAGGCACCAAAAGTGCGGCGCCGGAAAAGCAAAAAGCTCGTCGGATGACGAGCTTTTTTGTTTGGCGGAACCGAAGCTCCGCCGCTGCAGGGCCGCCGCAGCGGCCTGGCAACTATCAGGCAGCCATGGCCTTGATAGCTGCCGACAGGCGCGACTTGTGACGTGCAGCCTTGTTCTTGTGCACGATCTTCTTGTCGGCGATGCTGTCGATCACAGCTTGCGAGTTCTTGAACACTTCAGCGGCGGCAGCCTTGTCGCCGGCGTCGATGGCCTTGCGGACGGCCTTGACGGCGGTGCGCAGACGCGAGCGCAGGCTGGAGTTGTGGGCGTTCTGGGCAACGGCCTGGCGGGCGCGCTTGCGAGCTTGTGCGGAATTTGCCATTTCGAAAATATCCTGAATTCAGATGCGTGCCGCGGGGGACACAACAATTAAGTCATATCGAGCGACCCGGGATGCACTGACACACGAATCCGGAACGCAACTGTCCTTGTGAATCGATGATTATACACAGATGCCGACCCGCGGCGCAAGGCTGCTGGGACTTTGCCGGCGCGTGGAAGGGCTTGCGGCGGGCGATCCGTATAATATGCGCCACATCGCGCCGGTACGCGTGGCGAGCCGGCAACTTTACCGCGTTGCCCGCGCCTGAAAGGCGTTCCGGGCGCCACGCCCGGTGCACGCCGCCCGGCGTGCACGCATCCGCACCAATCCACCGTCCCGCCGATCCACACCTTGAACCTGCTCAAAGCGCTCGCCACCATCAGCAGCCTGACGATGCTGTCGCGCATCACCGGACTCGTGCGCGAGATCCTGATCGCCCGCGCCTTCGGCGCGTCGGAGATGACCGATGCGTTCAACGTCGCCTTCCGCATCCCCAACCTGCTGCGCCGCATCTTCGGCGAGGGCGCGTTCTCGCAGGCGTTCGTGCCGATCCTCGGCGAATACCACAGCAAGCGTGGCGAGGAGCAGACCAAGGCGCTGATCGACGCCGTCGCCACGGTGATGACCTGGGTGCTGATGGGCGTGTCGCTGCTGGGCGTGATCGGCGCGCCGCTGGTGATGACGGCGGTGGCGACCGGCTTCCGCGGGCAGAGCGAGACTTATACCGCCGCGGTCTTCATGACGCGGGTGATGTTCCCGTACATCGGACTGATCTCCCTGGTGGCGCTGGCCTCGGGCATCCTGAACACCTGGCGCAAGTTTGCCGTGCCGGCGTTCACGCCGGTGCTGCTGAATCTGTGCCTGATCGTGGCCGCCCTGTTCGTCGGCCCGCACATGGACCAGCCGATCTACGCGCAGGCGTGGGGCGTGCTGGTCGGCGGCGTGCTGCAGCTGGCGATCCAGGTGCCGGCGCTGCGCCGCCTGGGCGTGATGCCGCGCCTTGGCTTCAATGTGCGCGCCGCCTGGTCCGATCCCGGCGTGCGCCGCATCCTGCGCCAGATGGGGCCGGCGCTGCTGGCGGTGTCGGTCGCGCAAATCAGCCTGATCATCAATACGAACATCGCCTCGCATCTTGCCGCGGGCAGCGTCTCGTACCTGACTTATGCCGACCGGCTGATGGAATTCCCGACCGCGCTGCTGGGCGTGGCGCTCGGCACGATCCTGCTGCCGAGCCTGTCGAAAGCGAGCGCCAAGGAAGACCATGCCGAGTATTCCGGCCTGCTCGACTGGGGCCTCCGACTGACCTTCCTGCTGGCGGTACCCTGCGCGGTGGGGCTGTTCGTGTTCGGCGCGCCGCTGACCGCGGTGCTGTTCCACTATGGCAAGTTCGACGCCCACGCCGTCGAGATGACGCGCCAGGCGCTGGTGTCGTACGGCACCGGCCTGCTGGGGCTGATCGCCATCAAGATCCTGGCGCCGGGTTTCTATGCGCGCCAGGACATCCGCACCCCGGTCAAGATCGCGCTGCTGGTGCTGGTGATCACGCAGGCATGCAACGTCGTGTTCGTGCCCTGGCTCGGCCATGCGGGCCTGGCGCTGTCGATCAGTGCCGGCGCCACCATCAATGCGCTGCTGCTGTGCTTCGGCCTGCGCCGGCGCGGCCTGTACAAGCCGGCGCCGGGCTGGTGGCTGTTCCTGGCGCAGCTGGGCACCGCGGTGTTGCTGTTGTCGGGCATGCTGCTCTGGTTCGCGCGCAATTTCGACTGGATCGGCCTGGGAGCCACGCCGCTGCTGCGCATCGCGCTGCTCGCGTCGTGCCTGGTACTTGCAGCGGTGGTCTACTTCGGTACACTGTGGCTCATGGGACTGCGCTATTCCGCCTTCAAGCGGCGCGCCGCCTAAGCGTGGTGACCCACGCTGCGCGCGGCGCCCCTGGCCGCACCGGGAATCCGATATGACATCCACCAAAGTCCTGGATTACTTCGCCAGCCTCGTGGCCGACGAAAACGGCATCCCGCTGACCGAGACCGCACTGTCCATCGCGCAGGATGCCTATCCGGACCTGGACCTGCAGGCCGAGCTGGCCTCACTCGACGTGCTGGCGCTGCGCCTGAAGCGGCGGATCGCCGAAGGCACGCCGGCAATCCAGCGACTGCGACTGCTGAATCATTTCTTCTACCGCGACCTGGGCTTTGGCCCGAACGCCAACGACTACTACGATCCGGACAATTCGTACCTGAACGTGGTGGTACGGCAGCGGCGCGGCATACCGATCTCGCTGGCGGTGCTGTTCATGGAGCTGGGCCAGCAGATCGGCCTGCCCCTCAAGGGGGTGTCGTTTCCCAATCATTTCCTGCTGCGCATGACCATCCCGGCGGGCGAGGTGATCCTGGACCCGCTGACGGGCGAAACCCTGTCGAAGGAGCAGCTGCAGGAAATGCTGGACCCGTACCTGGAGCGCGAAGGCATTACCGACTCCGGCCAGGTGCCGCTGGGCCTGTTCCTGCGCGCGGCCAGCCATCGCGAGATCATCGCGCGCATGCTGCGCAACCTGAAGGCGATCTACCTGCAGGAGTCACGCTGGCAGCGGCTGCTGGCGGTGCAGAACCGGCTGGTGATCCTGCTGCCGGGTTCGATCGAGGAAGTGCGTGACCGCGGGCTGGCGTATGCCAACCTGGAGTGCTTCCGGCCGGCGCTGGCCGACCTGGAAGCCTATGTGCAGGCACGCCCCGATGCCGCCGATATCGGCCAGATCCGCGAGCGCATGCCGGCACTGCGCATGATGAGCCGCAGCCTCAACTGACGAGGCTGCGTCAGGTCAGGCAGGCGCTTCAGCGCTCCACGCGCGAGGGCCGGCGGCGATTGCCGCGCACCAGCTTCCACAGCCCGCCGAGCACCAGCGGCACCACCGCCGCGCCGATCCCCGCCAGCACGATCAGGTTCAGGTACTGCTTGATGAACGGCAGGTTGCCGAAGAAGTAGCCGGCAAAGACCAGTCCGACCACCCAGGCCAGCGCGCCAAACACATTGAACATCTGGAAGCGCGCGAAGGTCATCTGCGACACGCCGGCAACGAACGGCGCGAAGGTGCGCACGATCGGCACGAAACGCGCCATCACCAGGGTCTTGCCGCCGTGCCGCTCATAGAAATCATGGGTGCGGCGCAGCGCATCCTGATCCAGGAAGCGCCACTTGTGGTCGAATACCTTGGGCCCGATCCAGCTGCCCACCCAGTAGTTGACGGTATTGCCGGTGATGGCCGCCACCAGCAGCAGACCCACCAGCGCCCATTCGTTCATGGCACCGGTGGCGCAGAAGGCGCCGGCGATAAACAGCAGCGAGTCGCCCGGCAGGAACGGCAGGACCACCAGCCCGGTTTCGGCGAACACGATCAGGAACAGGATGGCATAGACCCAGTGGCCATACTGGTCGATGACGGTGCCGAGGTATTTGTCGACATGAACCAGCATGTCGATGAGCTGCAAAGCGAATTCCAAGTCGTTCCCCGATATGGTTTGGTTGACTGTACAGAGTTCCACGCGGCGCATGCCGCCTTGGCCTGAATCATACAAGAGCCGGCGCGCTCTTCCGCCACTTGTCGCGGGCCGGTGGCGCCGACTCTGCGTGGACGGCCACGTATAATCGCCGGATGCCCGATTCCGCCAGCCAAAGCCCCCTTCGCACCACCCAGCTGCCGCGTCCGATCCGTCCGCTGCCCGACCAGCTCATCAGCCAGATCGCCGCCGGCGAAGTGGTGGAGCGCCCGGCCTCGGTGGTCAAGGAGCTGCTGGAAAACGCGCTGGACGCCGGGGCCACGCAGCTGGGCATCCGGCTGGAAGAAGGCGGCGTGCGGCGCATCGTCATCACGGACAACGGCTGCGGCATCCCCGCCGCCGAGCTGCCGGTGGCGCTGATGCGCAACGCCACCAGCAAGATTGCGTCGCTCGACGAACTGGAATCGGTACTGACGCTGGGCTTCCGCGGCGAGGCGCTGGCCTCGATCGCTTCGGTTTCCCAGCTTGCGCTGACCAGCCGCACCGCGGCCGATGCCCATGCCACGCAGGTCAGTGCCGATACCGGCACCGTGCAGCCGGCGTCTGGCGGGGTCGGCACCACGGTCGACGTGCAGCATCTCTACTTCAACACGCCGGCGCGCCGAAAGTTCCTGAAATCGGAGCAAACCGAGCTCGGGCATTGCCTGGAGATGGTGCGCCGGGCGGCACTGGCACGGCCCGACGTGGCCATCTCGGTCCACCACAACGGCAAGCCGCTGGAACACTGGAACGCCGGCGACGTCGCCAGCCGCACCGCGCAGGTGCTGGGCGCGGACTTCGCGCGGGCGCGGCTGCCGCTGGACGAACAGGCCGACACGCTGCACGTGTACGGTTTTGCCGGCCTGCCCACCGCGTCGCGCGGGCGGCCCGACCAGCAGTACTTCTTCGTCAACGGCCGCTTCGTGCGCGACAAGCTGCTCAACCACGCGGTGCGCAGCGCCTACCAGGACGTGCTGCACGGCGACCGTTTCCCGTCGTACGTGCTGTGCCTGGACCTGCCGCCGGAAATGGTCGACGTCAACGTGCATCCGTCCAAGATTGAGGTGCGCTTCCGCGAATCGCGCGCGGTGCACCAGTTCATCTATCACGCCGTGCAGCGCAGCCTGGCACGCCAGGCCGGCGAGAACGGCGACAGCCTGCATACCAATGACGACGGCGAGATCCGGCTGCCGCCCGCGGCGCCCTCGGGCGCACGCCCGTCGTTCGGCGGCGGCAGCGGTGGTGGTGGCAGCCAGTGGGTCAACTACTCCGCGGCGCGGCAGACCGAGCTCGGGATAGCACAGCCGCGCCAGGCCTACCTCGGCATGGTGCGCGACGCGACCGCGCCGACGCCGCGTCCGTACGGCGCTTTTCCGGGCACTTCGGCGCAGCCGCCCGCCTGGCTTTCCGACGCTCAAGCGGCGCGCGCCGACGAGCCGCCAGGCCTGCTCGATCGCCTGCCGCCGGCCTCCGCCGACGCGGCAGACGCCACCGACGACCATCCGCTCGGCTACGCCATCGCCCAGCTGCACGGCATCTATGTGCTGGCGCAGAATGCGCGCGGACTGGTGCTGGTGGACATGCACGCCGCCCACGAGCGCATCCTCTACGAACAGATCAAGGCCGGCCTGGATGCGCGGGACCTGGCCGTGCAGCCGCTGCTGATCCCGGTCACGCTGCCAGCCAGCCCGGTGGAGATCGGCGCGGCAGAGGAGCACCAGGAAACGCTGACGCTGCTCGGCTTCGACATCACGCCGGTATCGCCGACCACGCTGGCAGTGCGCGCGGTGCCAGTGCTGCTGCAGCAGGCCGACGCCGAAGCGCTGGCGCGCGACGTGCTGCGCGACCTGCACGCCTACGGCGGCTCGCGCGTGCTGGCCGAGCGCCGCAACGAACTGCTGGCCACGCTGGCCTGCCACAGCGCGGTGCGCGCCAACCGCAAGCTCACCGTCGAGGAAATGAACGCACTGCTGCGCCAGATGGAACAGACCGAGCGCGCCGACCAGTGCAACCACGGCCGCCCGACCTGGGTGCAACTGACCGTGACCGAGCTGGACCGGCTGTTCCTACGCGGCCAGTAAGCACCCCCGCCCCTTCACGCCTTTGCTGACGATGTCCGACGTACCTGACGATTCCGCCGTGCACCCGCCCGTGGTCTGCCTGCTCGGGCCCACCGCCTCGGGCAAGACCGCCGCAGCGCTGGCGCTGGCGGCCGATGCGCCGGTGGAGATCATCAGCCTGGACTCCGCGCTGGTGTACCGCGAGATGGACATCGGTACGGCCAAACCCACGCCCGAAGAACTGGCCGCGGCCCCGCACCACCTGATCGACATCATCGACCCGGTCGAGAGCTATTCCGCCGCGCAGTTCGTCACCGATGCCGAGCGGCTGATCGGCGAGATCCGCGCGCGCGGCAACGTGCCGCTGATCGTGGGCGGCACCATGCTTTACTACAAGGCGCTGACGCAGGGGCTGAACGACCTGCCACAGGCCAACCCCGCCGTGCGTGCCGAGCTGGACCAGCTTGCCGCCGAGCGCGGCTGGCCGGCGCTGCATGCGATGCTGGCGCAAGTCGACCCCGTCACCGCGGCGCGCCTGGCCGCCAACGATGCCCAGCGCATCCAGCGCGCGCTCGAGATCCACCGGCTTTCGGGCCAGCCGATGTCAGCACTGCTGGCCCGCCAGGCCGAGGGCCGCACCTTTGCCGGCGCCGCCGACCAGCGCTACCGCGTGATCGCGCTCGAGCCTTCGGACCGGCTGGCACTGCATGCGCGCATCGCGCAGCGCTACGACGCCATGCTGGCCAACGGCTTTATCGACGAAGTCCGCCGCCTGCGCACGCGCGAGGACCTGCATCCTGGGCTGCCGTCGATCCGCTGCGTCGGCTACCGGCAGGTGTGGGAATACCTCGACGGCGAGTGCGATTTCGACACCATGCGCGAGCGCGGCATCGCCGCCACGCGCCAGCTGTGCAAGCGCCAGCTGACCTGGCTGCGCAGCACGCCGGAGCGGCTGGTGGTGGACTGCCTGGCGCCTGGCTATGTCGACGAGGTACGCAGGCTGGCGGACTTCGGCCGCTGACGGCAATGTGATGCACGGGCGATAATCGCGGGATCCTGTTCTTTGCTATCGACGGACATGTCCAAACCCGCGTTCACCCTGCGCCCCGCCACCGCTGCCGACAGCGAAACCCTGTTCAACCTGATCCTGGCGCTGGCCGAGTACGAGAAGCTGACGCATATCGTCGAAGCCACGCCGCAAAAGATCCAGGAAGCCCTGTTCGGCGCCAAGCCGCACGCCGAAGCGGTGCTGGTTGAAGTCGAACCTGAAGTCGAACCCAACGGCGCGCCCAAGGCGGTCGGCTTCGCGCTGTTCTTCCACAACTTTTCCACCTTCCTCGCCAAACCCGGCCTGTACCTGGAAGACCTTTACGTCGACCCGGCCTGGCGTGGCCATGGCCTGGGCAAGGCCTTGCTGCAGCACCTGGCCGCGCTGGCGGTCGCGCGCGGTTGCGGCCGTTTCGAGTGGTCGGTGCTGGACTGGAACCAGCCGTCGATCGATTTCTACAAGGCCATGGGCGCCGATGTGCTGCCCGACTGGCGCATTTGCCGCGTTACCGGCGACGCGCTGGCCAGGCTGGGCCAATCGAAGTCAATCTGCGGTGCGGCAACCGGCCCACTGCCGGTGTTATACACTTAAGAGCAAACCGCCATACAATGGTGGTGCCGAATGTCTTTTTTTGGCCCATCCGCGCCGACCCGCCATGCCACGAACCAAAGCCGACCAGCCTGCCGCGCCCGCCCCGGGCAATGCCAACGAATATGATGCGGACAGCGCACGCGGTGCGTCGGTGGAGGAAATCGCCGACCGCATCCTGACCGCGATCTGGGAACACCGGCTGCCACCCGGCACCAAGCTGGTCGAGGAAAAACTGGGCGGCGTGTTCGGCGTCAGCCGCACCAAGGTGCGGCTCGCCTTCGGCAAGCTGGCCCACGAAGGCGTGCTGACGGTGCACCCGAACCGCGGCACCTTCGTGTCGAGCCCGAGCGTGGCCGAAGCGCGGCAGGTATTGCATTCGCGCCGCCTGCTCGAACCGGCGCTGGTGCGCGACCTTGCCGGCGCGATCGGCCCGGCCGGGCTGGAGGCGCTGCGAGCGACCACGCGCGAGGAAGCCCAAGCGCGCGACAGCAACGACCGGCGCGCCATCATCCGGCTGTCAGGCGAATTCCACTGCAGGCTGGCCGAGCTGACCGGCAACCAGTACCTGGGCAAGTACATGCGCGAGCTGTGCTCGCTGACCTGCCTGATCATCGCGCTGTATGACGCGCCGGGCGTGCCATCGTGCCCGCATCACGAGCATGACGATATCGTCGACGCGCTGGAAGCCGGCGATGGCGAGCGCGTGGCGCGGCTGATGGACGAGCACCTCGAGCATGTCGAGAGCACGCTGCGGCTGGAATTGCCGGCTGAAGAGAAAGTGGACCTGGAAGCGGTGTTCGCCGCGGTGTAAGGCCGGCGGTCATTCCCGCAGGCGCGGGAATGACGCGGTGGTAATGAGGTGGTGCTAGTGCTCAGCGGTGCTCGATGCGTGCCGCCAGCGCCTGCGCCAGGCCGATGGTCGGCTTGGCATCCGGACGCCGGAACGTGCCCGCGGTGGCCTTGCGCGGCTGCAGCGCGACCAGCGCCTCGGCCTGCTTGACCGCGGCGGCCATCTGGTCGACCACCGGCACCGGGATGCGGTCGCGCACGCGCGCGGCAAGGCCTGCCAGCGGCGCGCCGGCCAGGATCACCACGTCGGCCTCGTCTTCCACCACGGCACGGTTGGCCAGCTCCACCAGCACCGCTTCCTTTTCTTCCTGCACGTCCGAGACCGAGGCAAAGCTGCCGTCGAGCATGCGGATGCCGGCCAGCCGGCCGCGCAGGCCATGCATGTCCACGCATTCCTCGTACCACGGCCCGAGCGCGCGCGCGAAGGTAACGATCGAGAAGCGCCGGCCCAGCATGCAGGCCGACAGCATGGCCGCCTCGGCCATGCCCACCACCGGCAGGTCGAACAGCTCGCGCGCGCCCATCAGGCCCGGATCGCCAAAGGCGGCGATGATCGCGGCATCGAATTCCGTGTGGCGTTCCGCCAGCATCTCCAGCGCAATGGCGCCGCCGATCTGCGCCTCGGCGCGCGTGGCGATATAGGGCACGCCACGGCTGGCGGTCAGCGGCACCAGCTCGGTGCCGGGCGATGCCACCGGCGTGGCCGCGGCCATCAGCCGCGCGGTGATGCCTTCGCTGGTATTGGGATTGAGGACAAGGATTCGCATATCGTTGTTATCCGTAGTTGGCCGTAGTCAGCCGTTGGCGGTGGCGGGCCGCGAGCACGCGTTCGGCGAGCCGGGCCGCGGCCAGCACGGTGCGGTCGGCGCCGCGCGGGCCGGCAATCTGCAGGCCCACCGGCAGGCCGTCGCGGCCGCTGCCGCAGGGCACCGAGATCGCCGGTGCCAGCGCATGGTTGAAGAAAGGGGTGAAGACCGCATGGGCGCGCGGCTCGACGGCAACGCCGCCGATCCGTTCGGGCCCGAGCCGGTCATTGCGCCACGCCACGCATGGCGTGGTCGGGCACAGCAGCAAGTCGTAGCGGGTGAAGAACTCCGCCATGGCCAGCGCGATCTGGTGGCTGGCTTCGCGCGCGCGCGCCACGTCGGCGCCGGTCCACGCCAGCCCGCGCTCGATCTGGCGCGCGATATCCGGATCGAATACGTCGGGGTCGCGGCGCCACGCTTCGCCGTAGAGATTGGCCAGCCCCACATGCTGCAGCGGCATCAGCGCTGCCTCGTCGGCGCCCCGAGGCCAGGCCGGGTCGGCCAGCTCGATGCTCAGGCCTGCAGCCTGCAGCCGCGCCACGGCCTGCGCGCAGGCTTCGGCGACGTCGTCGTCGACCGGCGTGTCGAGTCCCAGCCGCGGGCTCAGCGCAATCCTGAGCGTATGCAGCGGGCGCTCGGCCGCCAGGCTGAAGCCCAGCGTATCGGGATCGCGCGCATCGGCGCCAGCCAGCGCCTCGAACATCAGCGCCGCATCGCTCACGGTGCGCGTGATCGGCGCGATCACCTGGATGCCGTTGAAGGCATGGGCAAAGCCGATCGAATCGGGAATCGCGCCGTACGACGGCTTGAAGCCGACCACGCCGGCATGCGCAGGCGGGCGCCGGCTGGAGCCGCCGCCGTCGGTGCCCAGCGCCAGCGGCGCCATGCCAGCAGCCACCGCCACTGCGCAGCCACCGGACGACCCGCCGGCGGTCAGCGTGGCGTCGAGCGGATGGCGCGTCAGGCCGTAGACCTTGTTGGTGGTCAGGCCCTTGCAGGCGAACTCCGAGGTATTGCCCATGCCGAGGACGATCGCGCCGGCGCGGCGCAGGCGCTCGACGGCAATTGCATCGGCCGGGGCGATGAAGTCGCGGTACAGCTGCGAGCCCTGCGTGACGCGGCGGCCCTGGCTCCAGATCACGTCCTTGACGATCACCGGCACGCCCGCCAGCAGCGGGCGCTCGCCCTGCGCCAGCCGTGCGCGCAGCTGCGCCAGGTCGGCGTCGACCAGCTCCTGGCGTTGTTCGAAGACGGCGTTGAGCTGGTCGTTGCGCGCCGCGATGCGGGCCTGGAACGCGGCCACCACCTCGGCGGGATCGAGGCGGCCGGCGGCCACGCGGCCGGCGATGGTGGCGGCGTCCAGGCTCTTGGTCAGTTCCGTCAGTTCCATATCGGCAGTGTCGGTCAATTCATCGAAAAAACCTGCGCCCTCACAGGCTGCCACCCGAGGTGCGGTAGCGCGGCCGCGCCATCTCCGGCAGCGCGCACGGCAGGAACTCGCCATGGCCTGCCTCGGCGCGCACTTCGCCCTCATGCGCGACGACCTTGCCGCGCACCAGCGTAGTCACCGGCCAGCCGGTCACGCGCTGTCCTTCATACGGCGTGTAGTCGACCGCATGGTGCAGGTCGGTATTGCGGATCTGCACTTCGCGCTTCGGATCCCACAGCACCAGGTCGGCGTCGGCGCCGATGGCAATGGTGCCCTTGCGCGGGTGCAGGCCGTACAGCTTGGCTGGGTTGGTCGAGGTCAGCGCCACGAACTGGTTCACCGAGATGCGCCCGCCGTTGACGCCGGCCGAGAACAGCAGCGGCAGGCGCGTCTCCAGGCCCGGGATGCCGTTGGGGATGTACTGGAACGGCACTTCCTTGCCACCGGGCTTCTTGCCCTCGGGATCGTCGTAGCGGAACGGCGCGTGGTCGGACGAGAAGATCGTGAACAGGCCGTCGGCCAGCCCGTCCCAGATCACCTCCTGGTTGCTGCGGTCGCGCGGCGGCGGGCTGCAGACGCACTTGGCGCCGTGGTAGCCAGGCTGGTCCAGGTCTTCAGCGGTCAGGAACAGGTATTGCGGGCAGGTCTCGGCAAAGATCTTCATGCCGCGGTTGCGTGCCCAGCGGATCTGCTCCACCGCTTCCTTGCCGGAGACGTGCACGATCAGGATCGGCACGTCGACCAGCTCGGAGAAAGTGATGGCGCGGTGCGTGGCCTCGCGCTCGATAGCCATCGGCCGGGCCAGCGCATGGAAGCGCGGCGCGGTGTTGCCGGCAGCCTCGAGCTTGTCGGTCAGCCACGCGATGCAGTCGGAATTCTCGGCATGCACCATCACCAGCGCGCCTTCCTGGCGCGCCACCGACAGCACCTCGAGGATCTCGCGGTCGTCGAGCTTGAGGTCGTCGTAGGTCATGTAGATCTTGAACGACGAATAGCCCTCGCGGATCAGCCCCGGCAGCTCGTCCTGCAGCACGGCATGGGTCGGGTCGGCAACGATCAGGTGGAAGGCGTAGTCGACCACCGACTTGCCGCCGGCGCGTCGATGGTAGTCGTCCACCGCCGCACGCAGCGAATGGCCCTTCTCCTGCGCGGCAAACGGGATCACGGTGGTGGTGCCGCCGCACGCGGCCGAGACCGAGCCGGTGCGGAAGTCGTCGGCCATCCTCAGGCCGTCCGGCATGGGCTGGTCCAGGTGGCAATGCGCATCGACGCCGCCCGGCAGCACCAGCTTGCCGCTGGCATCGATGACCTGCGCGGCATCGCCCAGGTCAAGGCCGAGCTGCACGATGCGGCCGTCCTTGACGGCGATGTCGCATTGCACGGTGTCGCTGGCGGTCACCACGGTGCCGTTGCGGATGATCAGGTCAAACTGTTTCACGATGTTCGTCACGAAAGGAAATGAAGGGCGCGCCGGGCGCGCCCGAGGAGGTCTTCAGCGGTCTGCGTCGGACAGGTGCATACGCGCGGTTTCACGAGCGGCTGCCGCCGCAACAGCGATCAGCGCGCACACCACCGCCAGGTAGATCGCCACCGGCGCGGTGCTGCCGAAGCGGTCGAGCAGGCCCACCGCGATCAGCGGGGCCAGTGCGCCGCCGAACACGCCGGCGAACTGGAAGCCGAGCGAGGCACCGGTGACACGCACCCGGGTGGCAAACAGCTCGGGCAGGAACGAAGCCAGCGGCGAGAACATGAACGACACCAGCACCATGCCGACGAACGAGGCCAGCATGATCAGCGCCGGGCTGCCGGTCTTGACCATGGCGAAGAAGACAAAGGCCCACACCGCGCCGCCGATGCCGCCGATCATCAGCACCGGGCGGCGCCCGATGCGATCCGCCAGCAGGCCGGCGATCGGGATGAACAGGATCTGCGCCACCGCGCCCAGCAGCACCGCATTGAGCGCGATGCTCTTGGGCAGGCCCAGCTTGGTCGGCACGAAGTACAGCAGGAACAGCGTGAACACGTAGAAGGCGATGTCGCCGCCCAGCCGCGCGCCGAAGGCGATCAGCAGCTGCTTCTTGTAGTTGCGCAGCACTTCCATGATGGGCGCGCGCGCTTCGGCATGCGATTCCTCCAGCTTCTCGAACATGCCGGATTCGCGCACGTTGGAGCGGATATAGAGCCCGACGCCGACCAGCAGCGCCGACAGCAGGAACGGCACGCGCCAGCCCCAGCTCAGGAACGCCTCTTCCGATACCTGCCATGTCACCAGCGCGAACACGCCGTTGGCCAGCAGCAGGCCGATCGGCGCCGCCAGCTGGACCAGGCTGCCGAGCATGCCGCGCCGCTTACCTTCGGGATCGAGCTCGTTGACCATGATCGCGGCCCCGCCCCACTCGCCGCCCAGCGCCAGGCCCTGCACCACGCGCAGCAGCACCAGCAGCAGCGGCGCCAGCGCGCCAGCCGCGGCATAGGTCGGCAGCAGGCCGATGCCGAAGGTGGCCAGGCCCATCATCAGCAGCGTGATGATCAGGATCGACTTGCGGCCCATCTTGTCGCCAAAGTGGCCGAAGATCGCCGCGCCCAGCGGCCGCGCCACGAACGCCACACCGTAGCTGGCGAACGACAGCAGCGTCGCGGTCAGCGGGTCGCTCTGCGGGAAGAACAGCTTGGGAAAGACCAGCGCGGCGGCTGATCCGTAGATGAAGTGGTCGTAGAACTCCAGCGTGGTGCCGGCCAGGCTGGCCCCGGCGACGCGCGCGACTGACTGTTTCTGTGCCGACGCGCCTTTTCCCGCGGCGTCGATGCTGACTGCTTGCATGGTGGTCCTCCAATGGTCCCTGGCCTGCCCGCTGCGCACTGGTCTCTGGCTGCGCGTTGGGTCGTCTCCGGACGGGGCATGCATGTGCCTCGCCTTTGCTCAGTACATTAGGCCATAAACCGCCATACAATCAAGCAAAATATTGTTTGTCAGATATGGTGCATATGCATGCTGGATCTTGGTGCAATGCACTAAAGCGGCATCGGCCGCAAAATGGCTGGGACGCTGGCGGCAGACTCGGGGTAAACACCTAGCAGTCATGGCACTGACGAAAAAAACGGCGCATGCCCAAGGGCATGCGCCGTCTTCTATCTAAAAGGCTGAGGTCGCGTCAGATCACGATGGTCTGGGCCTCGCCCTCGGCACGTTCGCGGATCTCACCGATCTGCCACACGGCTTCGCCGGCGGCCTGCAGGTGGCGGATGGCGCGTTCGGCGTCTTCCTTGGCCACGATCACGACCATGCCAATGCCGCAGTTGAAAACGCGGTGCATTTCGTCGTCGGCCACGCGGCCTTGCGCCTGCAGCCACTGGAACAGCGGCGGCAGGGTCCAGGCATCACGATGCAGCACGGCCGTCACGTTCTGCGCCAACACGCGCGGCACGTTCTCGGTCAGGCCGCCGCCGGTGATGTGGGCCATGCCCTTGACCTGCAGGGTTTCGATCAGCGACAGCAGCGGCTTCACGTAGATGCGCGTCGGCGCCATGATGGCATCCTGCAGGCGCTGGCCGTGGAAGTCGGCATTCAGGTCAGGCCTGGCCACCTCGATGATCTTGCGCACCAGCGAATAGCCGTTGGAATGCGCGCCCGACGACGCCAGGCCCAGCACCACGTCGCCCGGGGTGATGGTGCTGCCGTCGATGATCTTCTTCTTTTCGACCGCGCCGACGGCAAAGCCGGCCAGGTCATATTCGCCGTCCGGATACATGCTCGGCATTTCGGCGGTCTCGCCGCCAATCAGCGCGCAGCCGGCCAGTTCGCAGCCGCGGGCGATGCCCTGGATCACGGTGGCGGCGGTGTCGACGTCCAGCTTGCCGCAGGCGAAGTAGTCCAGGAAGAACAGCGGCTCGGCGCCCTGCACCAGGATGTCGTTGACGCTCATCGCGACCAGGTCCTGGCCGACGGTGTCGTGGCGGTTCAGCTGGAACGCCAGCTTGAGCTTGGTGCCCACGCCGTCGGTGCCCGACACCAGCACCGGCTCCTGGAATTTCTTCGACAGCTCGAACAGCGCACCGAACCCGCCGATGCCGGCCATCACGCCTTCGCGCATGGTGCGCTTGGCAAACGGCTTGATGCGGTCGACCAGCGCGTCGCCGGCATCGATGTCAACACCGGCGTCGCGGTAGGAAAGGCCGGCCTGGCCGTCGGTCGGGGATGCGCTCATGGGAACCTGCTTGTCCTGGAGGAATAAAGGGAGGAACTAAAGTGACAAATCCGGCGCTCGCGCAGTCGGGCTTTCCGTCGCAGCTTCCGTCGCTTGGCATCGGAAGGCGGGCGCGAGTCCAGTAGAATCGCAATTTTAACGGATAGAGGCCCCCGGCTTCCAGTTTCCGGCACACTTGGGCCGCAAACCGGCCCCAAGTGCCTCGTCGCCCTCCTTATTGATGAACGCCCCGCTGCTGAACCACGAGACCAAACGCATCCTGCTCTGGATCGCAGTGGCCGCCGCCCTGTTCGCCGCGATCATCGCGCTGGCGCCGGTGCTGACGCCGTTCCTGTTCGCGTTCATCTTCGCCTATATCCTGAACCCCGGCGTGGACTGGCTGCAACGGCGCCGGGTGCCGCGCGCGATCGGCGTGACGCTGATGATCCTGCTGCTGACGGTGATCTGCGTGATGCTGGTGCTGCTGCTGATCGCGGTGCTCCAGCGCGAGATCCCGCAGGTGCGCGAGCAGTTGCCGATCCTGCTCAAGAAGCTCAATGCCGTGGTGGCGCCGCGCCTGGCGGAGTTCGGCGTGCGTATCCGCTTTGACTTCCCGGGGCTGCGCAACATGATGTCGGACCGCTTCGCGGCCAGCCCGGAAGACCTGCTGGTGGTGTTGCTGAACTACGTCAAGATGTCGGGTTCGGCGCTGCTCGAGGTGGCCGGCATCATCTTCATCGTGCCTATTGTCATGTTCTACCTGATGATGGATTGGCACATGGTGATGCGCCGTATCGAGGGCGTGGTGCCGCGCCGCTGGGTGCCCAAGGTGCGCGAGCTGACCAACGAGACGGATGCCCTGCTGTCGCAATACCTGCGCGGCCAGATCCTGGTGATGGTGATCCTGGCGGCGATCTATTCGATCGGGCTGACCATTGCCGGCTTCGATATCGGCGTGCCGGTCGGGGTGTTCACCGGGCTGGCGGTCTTTATCCCGTACATCGGCTTCGGCGTCGGGCTGGTCATGGCGATCCTGGCGGCGATGCTGCAGTTCGGCAACTGGTATGGCCTGGGCGCGGTGGCGGTGGTGTACGGTTTCGGCCAGTTCATCGAGAGCTTCTACCTGACGCCTCGGCTGGTGGGCGAGCGCATCGGGCTGCACCCGCTGGTAGTGATCTTCGCGCTGCTCGCCTTCGGCCAGCTGTTCGGCTTTTTCGGCGTGCTGCTGGCGCTGCCGACATGCGCCGTGCTGCTGGTCGGCGCGCGCCAGCTACGCCGCGTTTACGTCGCCAGCGACCTGTACCGAAAATAGTCTCTGCCGATTGCCGCAATACTGACCGCACCACCGACCGCAACATCGCCCCCGACGCCCACCCCGGAAGTTAGCCATACGTCATGTCCCCGCGTCCCAACAAGCAACTGTCGCTCGAGCTGGGCAGTCCGCCGCCTTCGACCTTCGAGAATTTCGTGGTGGCGTCCAACCGCGAGCCGGTGCAGCGCCTGCAGGAACTACCCGCCGCGGTCGCGCAGGAGCGCGCCACCGACCGGCTGGTCTACCTGTGGGGCGAGGTCGGCTGCGGCCGCACCCACCTGCTGCACGCGGTCTGCGAGGCCGCGCCGCAACATGGCATCCGTTCGCGCTACCTGAGCCCGCACCACCCGTTGTCGGACTTCCTGTTCGACCCGTGGTGCCAGCTCTATACCGTCGACGATGTCGAACTGCTGGACGAAGCGCGCCAGATCGCGGTGTTCTCGCTGTATAACGAGGTGCGCGCCCACGTGCGCACCGCGCTGGTGGTCGCCGGCGGCCTGGCCCCGCGCGCCATGCCGGTGCGGGAAGACCTGCGCACCCGGCTGGGCTGGGGCCTGGTGTACCAGGTCGCGCCGCTGTCCGACGACGACAAGAAGGCTGCAGTGCTGCAAGCGGCACGCGAACGCGGCCTGCAGCTGTCGCCCGAGATCACGCACTGGCTGGTGACGCGCCATTATCGCGACATGCCCAGCCTGATGGCGCTGCTCGACGCGCTTGATACGTACTCGCTGGAACGCAAGCGGCCGGTCACGCTGCCGCTGCTGCGCGAGATGTTCGCTGAATTCCGGGACTAGGCGACGGCCCCGGCCCCGCCCGCTCCATTGCCCCATCCTGCCTTAAGGTAAAATCGCGCCCCATGAATCTGGCACTCTTTGACCTCGACCACACCCTGATCCCGACCGACAGCGACCATGAATGGGGCCGCTTCCTGGTCCGCCTGGGCATTGTCGACGAGGAAATTTACCGGCAGAAGAACGACGAGTTCTACAACCACTACAAGGCTGGCACGCTGGACATCCAGGCGTTCCTGCGCTTCGCGCTGGGGCCGCTGGCGGCCAACCCGCGCGACAAGCTCGACGCCATGCGCATGCAGTTCATGCACGAGGTGATCGACCCGGTGATCACGCCGCAGGCGCGCGCACTGGTCTACAAGCACATCGAGGCCGGTGACCTGTGCGCGGTGGTGACCGCCACCAACAGCTTCGTCACGGCGCCGATCGCCGCCGCCTTCGGCATCAAGCACCTGATCGCGACCGAGCCCGCCACCATCGACGGCAAGCCGGAAAGCCAGTTCACCGGCGAGGTCTTCGGCGTGCCCAGCTTCCGCGAAGGCAAGATCACCCGCGTCGAGGCCTGGCTGAAGGCCCAGGGCGCGGGCTGGGACAACTTCGAGACCACCACCTTCTACAGCGACTCGGCCAACGACCTGCCCCTGCTGGAAAAGGTCTCCGAACCGATCGCCACCAACCCGGACGATCGCCTGCGCCACCACGCCGCCGCAGCCGGCTGGCGCATCATGGATCTGTTCTGACGTGATCAAGAAGCTCATTACCCGGCTGCTGGGCAAACCCGGCCCCAAGCAGCGCCGCACCGGCCGCGCCCATACGCCGCGCATCGTCAACGTGGACGAACACCAGATCGATCCCACGCTGCTGTCTCGCAATGCCGTCAAGGTCACTTCCACGCTGCAGCAGGCCGGCTACCAGGCCTATGTCGTCGGCGGCGCCGTGCGCGACCTGCTGCTCGGCATCAAGCCCAAGGATTTCGACGTCGCGACCAATGCCACGCCCGAGCAGGTGCAGTCGCTGTTCCGCCGCTCGCGCATCATCGGCCGCCGCTTCCAGATCGTGCACGTCACCTTCTACGGCGGGCGCGAGCAGGAGATCATCGAAGTCTCCACCTTCCGCGCGCTGGTCGATGCCATCGCCAGCGAGACCCTGCCCGAAGGCCGACGCCTGAAGCGCGCCGAGCTCGACAGCAAGACCCATGCGATCGACGCCTCCGGCCGCGTGCTGAGGGACAACGTGTGGGGCTCGCAGGCCGAGGACGCGGAACGCCGCGACTTCACCATCAACGCGATGTACTACGACCCGGCCGCGCAGACCGTGCATGACTACCATCACGGCATGGAAGACATCCGCGCGCGCCTGCTGCGCATGATCGGCGACCCGGCCACGCGCTACCGCGAAGACCCGGTGCGGATGCTGCGCGTGGTGCGCTTCGCCGCCAAGACCGGCTTCGATATCGACGAGGCCACGCGCCACCCGGTCGCCGGCCTGGCCGAGCTGATCCACAACGTGCCGAGCGCGCGCCTGTTCGACGAGATGCTCAAGCTGCTGATGTCCGGCCACGCCTGGGCCTCGCTGCAGGAGCTGCGCAAGGCGGGCCTGCACAAGGGCCTGCTGCCGCTGCTGGACGTGGCGCTGGAGCAGCCCATGGGCCAGCGTTTCGTGCAGCTGGCACTGGACAACACCGACCGCCGCGTGCAGGCCGGCAAGCCGGTTTCGCCGGGCTTCCTGTTCGCGGCGCTGCTGTGGCACCACGTGCTGCAGCGCTGGAACCAGCTGCGCGAGGAAGGCGAACATGCCATTGCCGCACTCAACAGCGCCATGGACTCGGTGCTGGAAAAGCAGACCGGCCAGCTCGCGATCCAGCGCCGCTTCGTCACCGACATGCGCGATATCTGGGGCATGCAGCCGCGCTTCGAGAAGCGCGTGGGCCGCATGCCGTTCCGCCTGCTGGAGTCGCCGCGCTTCCGCGCCGGCTACGACTTCCTGCAGCTGCGCTGCCAGTCCGGCGAGTTGCCGGAAGAGCTGGCCGCCTGGTGGCACGACTTCCAGAACGCCGAGCCGCATGAGCGTGAGAACCTGATCGACGCCGTGCGCAGCGCGCGGGGCCAGGGTGGCGGCCAAGGAGGAGCCCAGGGTGCGGAAGGCGAAGGCCCGGCGCGCAAGAAGCGCCGCCGGCGCAGTCCGCGGAAATCGGATAAAGTTTCTTCCCGGAGCGACTCGGACGCGGGCCAGGCAGCACATGCCGGCCCCGGCCAGCCGGAGGAAACGTAAATGACTCTCGCCTTCATCGGCATCGGCGCCAATCTCGGCGATGCGCGCCAGGCCATCAAGGACGCCATCGTGTGCCTGGCCCAGCAGGTCGGCATCACGGTGCTGGCCCGTTCCTCGCTCTATCGCACCGCGCCGGTCGATGCAGGCGGCGACGACTACTACAACGCGGTGGTCAAGGTGCAGACTTCATTCACCGCGGCGCAGCTCTTGCGCATCTGCCACCACATCGAGGACCAGTTCGGCCGCGAGCGCCCGTTCCGCAACGCACCGCGCACACTCGACCTGGACCTCCTTGTGTTCGGCAACGAACAATGCGACGACGAGCACCTGACCGTGCCACATCCGCGCGTGACCGAGCGCGCCTTCACGCTGGTGCCGCTGGTGGAGCTTGACGCCGAGCTGTCGATCCCCGGGCGCGGCCGCGCCGCCGACTTCCTGGCCGGCGTGGCGTCCCAGCGCATAGAGAAAGTCTCCACCTGCAAGTGCCTGCGCCTGCAGGCCGAGGGCGGGGCCGGCCCTACCGGCTGAGGCCAGCCAGGCCATCCGCGCGAAGCGCCATGCTCGATCACCTGCGCCGCATCGTCGTCGAGGGCCCCGTCGGATCGGGCAAGACCTCGCTGGCCCAGCGCCTGGCGCGTACGCTGCAGGCGCACGAGCTGCCTGACTGCGCGCGCCGCAGTCCCTTCCTGGAACCGTTCTATCGCGATCCCGCGCGCCACGCGCTGGCGCTGCAGCTGTGGTGCCTGACCCAGCGCGCCGTGCAGCTGCAGCAATGGCAGGCCGCGCTGCTGGCCGGCCAGCGCATGGTGACCAATTTCCTGATGGCGAAGGATCGCCTGCACGCGGCGCTGACGCTGGCGCCTGACGAACTGGCGCTGTACGACGCCATTGCCGCGCGCTTCAGCCTGCCGCCGCAGCGGGTCGACCTGGTCATCGTGCTGCAGGCCACGCCGTCGCTGCTGCGCGAGCGCATCGTGCGCCGCGGCGAGCCGGGCGAGGCCGGCATCGACGAACACTACCTGCAGCGGCTGGCCGACGCCTACGGCGAACTGTTCCACCGCTACGACGAGGCTCCCGTGCTGGTCGTCGATACCGCCCACTTCAATCCGGTGGACAACGATGACGATTTCCGTACACTACTGTCGCGCATTGAAAACATGCGCGGCCGCAAGGCCTTTCTCAATCTCGCTGCGCCCTGACAGGCCCCGCCTGCCAGCCACAACACAATAACGACGGCAGCCGTTGCCCTGCGTGGTATCGCGGGTAGTTTAGCGGCACAACCCGCCGTCACATTCGGGCACTGCCATGAGTTACCTCCTCGATCCCTCCCGCAAGACCATCACGATCCCCAAACTGCAGGCGATGCGCGACGCCGGCGAGAAAATCGCCATGCTGACCGCCTACGACTCCAGCTTCGCGGCGCTGCTCGATTACTGCGGCGTCGAGATGATCCTGGTTGGCGATTCGCTGGGTAACGTGATCCAGGGCCAGCAGACCACGCTGCCGGTGACGCTGGAACAGATGGCCTACCACACCGAATGCGTGGCCCGTGGCAACCAGACCGCCATGCTGGTGACCGACCTGCCGTTCGGCACCTACCCGACGCCGGAAGCCGCGTTTGCCAGCGCCGTCACGCTGATGAAAGCCGGCGCGCAGATGGTCAAGCTCGAAGGTGGCGACTGGCTCGCGCCCATCGTCAGGTTCCTGGTCGAGCGCAGCATCCCGGTGTGCGCGCATATCGGCCTGACGCCGCAGTCGGTGCATGCGCTGGGCGGCTTCAAGGTGCAGGGCAAGACCGACACGGGCGCCGCGCAGCTCAAGCGCGATGCGCTGGCGCTGCAGGAAGCAGGCGCGCAGGTGGTGCTGATGGAAGCGGTGCCGGCCAAGCTCGCCGGCGAGATCACGCAGCTGCTGAAGGTGCCGACCATCGGCATCGGCGCCGGCGCCGACTGCACCGGCCAGGTGCTGGTGCTGCAGGACATGATCAACGTCTACCCGGGGCGCAAGGCCAAGTTCGTGCGCAACTTCATGGAAGGCCAGGCCTCGATCGAAGGCGCCGTGCGCGCCTACGTGGCCGCGGTCAAGGACGGCAGCTTCCCCGCTCCCGAGCACACCTTCTCCGCCTGACCCGGTGGAGATCGCTGCCGCCACCGTCGCCGCATTCCGACTGCTCGGCAGCGGCGACCCGGGGCTGTGGTTCATCGTCTGGACCTCGCTGGCCATTGCGGTGCTGGGGCTGGCGATAGCCACCGTGCCCGCCATCGCCGCGGCCTGGCTCATCGCCACGCGGCAGTTCCCCGGCCGGCGAGTGGTGGTGGTGGTGGCGCAGGCTTTTCTCTCCTTCCCGACCGTGCTGGTCGGGCTGATCCTTTATCTCTTGCTGACGCGCCAGGGGCCGCTGGGCAGCCTGCACCTGCTGTTCACGCCCTCGGGCATGGTGCTTGGGCAGGCGGTGATCGGCTTCCCGGTGGTGCTGGCGTTTGCGTTGTCGACACTGCAGGGTGCCGATGTGCGCCTGCGCGAAACCGCATGGGTGCTGGGCGCCGGGCGCTGGCGCACCTTCTTCACGGTACTGCGCGAGCTGCGCTTCGGGCTGATGGCGGCGGTGGTGGCGGGCTTCGGACGCGTGATCGCCGAGGTCGGCTCGGCGCTGATGATCGGCGGCAATATCGAAGGCTCCACCCGCACCATCACCACCGCGATCGCGCTGGAAACCAGCAAGGGCGAATTCGCGCAGGGCATTGCGCTGGGCATCGTGCTGGTGGCGCTGGCGCTGCTGGTCAATATCGGCATGGCGTGGCTGCAGGGCGCGGGAGGGTTCCGGCGATGACAGCCGCACCCCAGCCACCGGCATCCCCATTGCTGACCGTGCGTGGGCTGGCCCGCACCATCGGCCTGCGCCGCCTGTTTGCCATCGACGAACTTGTGGTCCCGCGCGCCACCGCGATCGTGCTGACCGGCATGAATGGCGCCGGCAAGACCACGATGCTGCGCATGCTGGCCGGGTTGGAGCGCGCGCCCGGCGCCACCGTCCAATGGACCGATGCCAACGGCCAGCCCCACAGCGCGCCGCTCGATCCGCTGCCGGCAGCGGTGCGCCAGCGCATTGCCTATCTGCACCAGCACCCCTACCTGTTCCGCACCTCGGTGCGCGCGAACATCGCCTACGGCCTGCATGCGCGCCGCATGCCGCACGACGAGATCGCGCGGCGCGTGGGCGAGGCGCTGGGCTGGGCCGGCGTGTCACACCTGCAGGACACCGACCCAGCGCACCTGTCGGGCGGCGAGATCCAGCGCGTGGCGCTGGCGCGCGCCAAGGTGCTGGAGCCCGAACTGCTGCTGTTGGACGAGCCCACCTCCAGTCTCGACGGACATGCGCGCGAACAGGTGATCGCGCTGGTCCGGGACCTGGCCACCGAAGGCCGCACCGTCATCATGGTGTGCCACGACCGCGAGCTGATCAACCTGCCGGGCGTGGTGCGCTGGAAGCTGGGCGACGGCGTGCTGGACACACATCACCCATAGCGCTCAGGTGAGAGTTGCCGGCAGCGCGCCGCGCAGTGCATTGACTACCACGACGGCGTCGGCACGCGCCAGCATGGCGCGCGTGATGACGCCCTCCTCCACTGCTTCGCCGGGCGCGCCGAGTGCCGCGCCGCCTTGCTCCAGCACGACCGCGCGCATCACCCCGGGCAGGATGTCGGCCGACAGCGGCGGCGTCAGCCAGCGGCCATCGATGCGGACGAAGACCGAGCTGCGCCCGCCTTCCAGCAGCTCGTCGCGGGTATTGAAGAACAGGCGGTCGAAGCCGCCGGCGCGCTCGGCGGCCTGCCAGCCGGCGTCGTAGACCGCGCGGGCGCTGGTCTTGTGGCGGCGCAGCGGATCGGCGTCGGGCAACGGTTCGGGCGCCAGGTCGACCGCGACCGGCCCCTGCAATGGCACCACTGCGCCGCTGGAGAAGGACAGCGTGCCCGCCTTGTCCAGCGCCAGACGCAAGCGCCAGGTACCGGCCTCAAGCTGCCCGGCCTGCGTAGCCATCGCCGCCCGTGCAGCGTCGGCATCGAAGGCAAACCCGAGCGCGCGCGCCGAGGCTCCAAGGCGCGCCAGGTGTCGGTCCGCCTGCAGGCATTCGCCGTCCTGCACGCGCATGGTCTCGAACAGCGTGAAGCCGGGATCGAGCCGCGTCAGGAAGCGCGCCTTCCAGCCGCATTCCGCGAATTCCCCGGCGGCCACGCTGTCGTGGACGATGCCGCCGCCGACGCCCATTTCGCCGCGACGCAGTCCGCTGGCCGATTGCGGCGCGAGCACCAGGGTGCGGATCGCCACGGACAGCGCAAACGGGCCCATGGCGGCGCCGGCTTGCGGGGCATCGAGCCAGCCGATCGCGCCGGTGTACAGGCCGCGCGGCGTGCCTTCCAGTTCGGCGATGATCTCCATGGTGCGCCGCTTGGGCGCGCCGGTGATCGAGCCGCACGGGAACAAAGCCGCCATCAGCGCGCCGAAGCCGGTGCCGGGACGCGCCGTGGCGGTGACCGTCGAGGTCATCTGCAGCACCGCGCCGAACGGCTGCACGGCAAAACGCTCGGGAACCGCCACGCTGCCCGGCTGGGCGATGCGGCCCAGGTCGTTGCGCAGCAGGTCGACGATCATCACGTTTTCGGCGCGGTTCTTGGCATCGGCGGCCAGCGCGGCCGCGGCCCGCGCATCGCGCTGCGCATCGCCCGAACGCGGCGCCGTGCCTTTCATCGGGCGCGTCAGCAGGTGGCCGCCGCCGTCGTGGCGCACGAACAGCTCCGGCGACAGCGACAGCACCCAGGCATCGCCCGGCAACCGTGCCAGCGTGCCGTAGGGCACCGGTTGCGCGGCGCGCAGCGCGGCGTACAGCGCTACCGGATCGCCGAAGGCATTGAAGCGCAGGCGCTGGGTGTAGTTGACCTGGTAGGTGTCGCCGGCCTCGATCCACTGGTGGATGCGGGCGATGGCGTCATCGAAGGCCTCGCGCGGGGTGTCGGAAGCGACATCCATCAATCCGGCTGGCGCCGGCGCGGCGTTGGCCTGGAGCCAGTCGGCCACGGCCGCGCTGTCGAGGCGGCGCAGGTCGCGGAACCAGAGCAGGCGCAGCGCGCCGTCGTGGCATGGCATCGTCGCGCCGGTGTGGACCGGGGCATCGACCAGCGCGCCGCCGAACTCATAAGGGGCAAACAGCGTGGCGTGCCAGCCCTGGCGCCAGCCTTCGGCAAGCATCGCGTCGAGCCGGACGATATCGCTGCCGGCGGGCAGCACGTCTTCGCCGAGGAAGCCGGTGTAGAGGCGCGCTGCGGCTTGCGACGCGGGGGCGGTGGCGTCATCGAGAAGGACGAACACCTCTCCTTGCGCTGAGGGCGTGCTCCCCTCTCCCGCGCGCGGGAGAGGGGTCGGGGGTGAGGGCGGGGGCTGGATGCTTGCTACCACGGGGGCGAAACTCTGAGATTCAGCGGAACAGCCATGCATTATCGCGCGGCAATGAGCCTGGGGGAGAGCAACCGATAGGGCATCGGTACTGCCAGCGTCGGCCCTCACCCCCGGCCCCTCTCCCGCGCGCGGGAGAGGGGAGAAAGAGAGGGAGCGTGCGTCGCGATCGTCGCACAAAAACAAAACCGGCCACGCTCACACGTGGCCGGTCTCATACCGCCCAAGCCGGATCAGCTGAAGAAACTCTTCACCTTGTCCAGCCAGGATTGCTCCTGCGGGCTATGCCGCGAACCGCCCTCGTGCACCGAGCGGTCGAACTGGCGCAGCAGTTCCCTCTGCGCCTCGGTCAGCTTGACCGGCGTCTCCACGTTCACGTGCACGTAGAGATCCCCCGGATACCCCGAACGCACGCCCTTGATGCCCTTGCCGCGCAGGCGGAAGGTCTTGCCCGATTGCGTCGCCTCGGGCACCGGGAAGGTGGCCTTGCCGTTCAGCGTCGGCACTTCCAGGTCGCCGCCCAGCGCCGCGGTGGCGAAGGAGATCGGCATCTGGCAGTGCAGGTCATCGCCATCGCGCTCGAACACGGTGTGCTGCTTGATGTGGACTTCCACGTACAGGTCGCCCGGCGGCCCGCCGTTGATGCCCGGCTCGCCGTTACCCGACGAGCGGATGCGCATGCCTTCGTCGATGCCCGCCGGAATCTTCACTTCCAGCGTCTTTTGCGACTTCAGCTTGCCCTGGCCGTGGCACTTGGTGCACGGCTTGGGGATGAACTTGCCGCTGCCGTGGCACTTCGGGCAGGTCTGCTGCATGGTGAAGAAGCCCTGCGACACGCGCACCTGGCCGGCGCCATGGCAGGTCGGGCAGGTCTCGACGCTGGAGCCCGGCTCCGCGCCCTTGCCGTGGCAGTGGTCGCAGTCGTCCCAGTGCGGCACGCGGATCTGCGCCTCGTGGCCGTGCGCGGCCTGCTCCAGCGAGATTTCCATGCTGTAGCGCAGGTCGGCGCCGCGATAGGCCTGCGGGCCGCCAGCGCCGCGGCGACCGCCGCCCTGCTGGCCGAAGATATCGCCGAAGATGTCGCCGAAGGCCTCGGCGAAACCGCCGTAGCCCTGCGCGCCGCCGAAGCCGCCAGCCATGTTGGGATCGACGCCGGCGTGGCCGTACTGGTCATAGGCCGCTTTCTTCTCGGGGTCGGAAAGCATCTCGTAGGCCTCTTTGACCTCCTTGAACTTTTCCTCGGCTTCCTTGGCTTCCTTGCCTTCCGGATTGCGGTCCGGGTGGTACTTCATCGCGAGCTTGCGATAAGCCTTCTTGATTTCGTCGTCGCTCGCGTTCTTGCCTACCCCGAGCACTTCGTAGTAGTCACGTTTTGCCATGGTGGCTCATTACCCTTTGGCCGGCAGGCGCATGCGGCACCGTACCGGCGAATAGCAAAAAAGCCGAGCGAGGCATCCGACGGCGGTTTCCCGCTGGGTCCGATGGCCGCGCCCGGCGTCGGGGGCGGGAGCGGTGCCGGCCAGTGCCTGCACCGCCGCCCGCGTGTCCCGATTACTTCTTGTCGTTGACTTCCTTGAATTCGGCGTCCACAACGTTGTCGTCCTGCGGCTGGGCTTGCTGCTGCGCGCCGGCACCCGCGGCACCCGCTGCGCCCTGCTCGCCGGCCTTGGCCTGCATGTCGGCGTAGACCTTCTCGCCCAGCTTCTGGCTGGCCTCCGACAGGGCGTTGACCTTGGCATCGATCTCGGCCTTGTCGCCGCCGCGGGCGGCGTCTTCCAGTTCCTTGATCGCGGCTTCGATCTTTTCCTTCTCGCCGGCTTCCAGCTTGTCGCCGTATTCGGTGACTGCCTTCTTGGTCGAGTGGATCAGCGCGTCGGCCTGGTTGCGGGCATCAGCCAGCTCGCGGGCCTTCTTGTCTTCCTCGGCGTTGGCCTCGGCGTCCTTGACCATGCGCTGGATCTCGTCTTCCGACAGGCCCGAGTTCGCCTTGATGGTGATCCGGTTTTCCTTGCCGGTCGCCTTGTCCTTGGCGCCCACGTGCAGGATGCCGTTGGCGTCGATGTCGAACGAGACTTCGATCTGCGGCGTGCCGCGCGCTGCGGGCGGAATGCCTTCCAGGTTGAACTCGCCCAGCAGCTTGTTGCCCGAGGCCATTTCACGCTCGCCCTGGAACACCTTGATGGTCACGGCCGGCTGGTTGTCGTCGGCGGTCGAGAACACCTGCGCATGCTTGGTCGGGATGGTGGTGTTCTTGGTGATCATCTTGGTCATCACGCCGCCCAGGGTCTCGATGCCCAGCGACAGCGGCGTCACGTCCAGCAGCAGCACGTCCTTGCGGTCGCCCGACAGCACCGAACCCTGGATCGCGGCACCGACGGCCACGGCTTCATCCGGGTTCACGTCCTTGCGCGCTTCCTTGCCGAAGAACTCCTTGACCTGTTCCTGCACCTTGGGCATGCGGGTCATGCCGCCGACCAGGATCACGTCGTCGATGTCGCTGACCTTGACGCCGGCGTCCTTGATCGCGGTGCGGCACGGCTCGATGGTGCGGGTGATCAGCTCTTCGACCAGCGATTCCAGCTTGGCGCGGGTGATCTTCAGGTTCAGGTGCTTCGGACCCGAGGCATCGGCCGTGATGTACGGCAGGTTGATCTCGGTCTGCTGCGAGCTCGACAGTTCGATCTTGGCCTTTTCAGCGGCTTCCTTCAGGCGCTGCAGCGCGAGCACGTCCTTGGACAGGTCCACGCCCTGGTCCTTCTTGAACTCGCCGATGATGTAGTCGATGATGCGCTGGTCGAAGTCTTCGCCGCCCAGGAACGTATCGCCGTTGGTCGACAGCACTTCGAACTGCTTCTCGCCGTCAACGTCCGCGATCTCGATGATCGAGATATCAAAGGTGCCGCCGCCGAGGTCATACACGGCGATCTTGCGGTCGCCCTTCTCGTTCTTGTCCAGGCCGAAGGCCAGCGCGGCCGCGGTCGGCTCGTTGATGATGCGCTTGACGTCCAGGCCGGCGATGCGGCCGGCGTCCTTGGTCGCCTGGCGCTGCGAGTCGTTGAAGTACGCCGGCACGGTGATCACGGCTTCGGTCACCGGCTCGCCGAGGTAGTCCTCGGCCGTCTTTTTCATCTTGCGCAGCACTTCGGCCGAAACCTGCGGCGGGGCCAGCTTCTGGTCGCGCACCGACACCCATGCGTCGCCGTTGTCGGCCTTGACGATGGAATACGGCATCAGGCCGATGTCCTTCTGGACTTCCTTCTCTTCGAACTTGCGGCCGATCAGGCGCTTGACCGCGTACAGCGTGTTACGCGGGTTGGTCACGGCCTGCCGCTTGGCGGGCGCGCCGACCAGGATTTCGCCGTCTTCCATGTAGGCGATGATCGACGGGGTGGTGCGTGCGCCTTCCGAGTTTTCGATGACCTTGGGGGTGTTGCCCTCCATGATCGACACGCAGCTATTGGTGGTACCGAGGTCGATACCGATGATCTTACCCATTATTCTCTCCTCTTGAGCCATCGCCATCCGCGCGGCTGCAATTCAACCTGAGGCCGAAATGTGGCCGTCCGGGGTCTTTTCAAGGGCAGAAGCGGCAAATCCGAGTAAATTTCTCGGATTTTGCGTTTCCTCAACGGCATTTGCGGCCGGTGCTTGAGCCAAAGCCCTGGCCGACGGCAAAAAAATGCCGCCTGATCTACTTCCGCGGCTCAGCTTCCCTGCCGGTCGCGCTGCCACAGCACGTCGGAGCCGCCGCCGGCCCGGTTCAGCACCCGCGCCAGCACGAACATCAGGTCCGAAAGCCGGTTCAGGTACTGGCGCGGCGCCTCGTTCAGCGGCTCGGCCGCGCCCAGCGCCACCAGCGCGCGCTCGGCGCGCCGGCACACGGTGCGGCACACGTGGGCCTGCGCCGCGGCGCGGCTGCCGCCGGGCAGGATGAACTCGGCCAGCCGCGGAAGGTTGGCGTTGTAGTCGGCCAGCCAGGTGTCGAGCTGCGCCACCTGCTCGGGCTTGAGCAGGGTGTAGCCGGGGATGGAAAGCTCGCCGCCCAGGTCGAACAGGTCGTGCTGGATATGCAGCAGCGCCGCGCGCACGTCGTCGGGAAGCGTCTCGGTCAGCAGCACGCCGAGGTGGCAGTTCAGTTCGTCGACGTCGCCGATGGCGGCGATGCGCAGGCTATCCTTGCCGGTGCGGCTGCCGTCGCCCAGGCCGGTGGTGCCGGCGTCGCCGGTGCGGGTGGCAATCTTGGACAGGCGGTTGCCCATGCCGGTCTCCTCTTGGCTGGTAAGCGTTGGGGGGAAATGGCGCATTATCGCGCCTGAGCGCATGGATCCGCCATGCGCGCGAGAGTCCGCCAGCCCCTCCTTCGGTGCGTGGTCCCGCATGTGCGGCTCGCTTGTGCGGCTATCGGCCAGCCCGGCGCCGGCCAAGGGTGCATGAGCCGCCGCGCGGCGTAGAATGCCGTTATTCATCCATTCGACAACCGGGTCGCGCCCCGCCTGCCCCTCCGGACTACACCGGAACGCCACCGCCGGCAACACCGCCGCGCCGACCCGCCGGAGACCCGCATGAACCACCCCACGCCGCCCGCCGCGCTCGAACGCCGTCCCTTGCCGCCCGCCTTCAGCGAAGCCCTCGCGGCGCGCTTCGGCGAGCGCTTCACCACCTCGGCCGGCGTGCGCGAGCACCATGGGCGCGATGAATCGCCGTTCCCGCCCGCGGCGCCCGATGCGGTCGTGTTTGCCCACAGCACCGACGAAGTCGCCGAGGTGGCGCGCCTGTGCAACCACCACGCCGTGCCGCTGATTCCCTACGGCGCCGGCTCGTCGCTGGAAGGGCACCTGCTGGCCGTGGCCGGCGGCGTCAGCCTGGACCTGTCGCAGATGAACCGCGTGCTGGCGGTGCAGCCCGAGGACCTGACGGTGACCGTGCAGCCCGGCGTCACGCGCAAGCAGCTGAACCAGGAAATCAAGGACACCGGCCTGTTCTTCCCGATCGATCCTGGCGCGGACGCGTCGCTGGGCGGCATGTGCGCGACGCGCGCGTCCGGGACCAACGCGGTACGCTACGGCACCATGCGCGAGAACGTGCTGGCGCTGACCGTGGTGACCGCCGACGGGCGCGTGATCCGCACCGGCACGCACGCGCGCAAGTCGTCGGCCGGCTACGACCTGACCCGCCTTTTCATCGGCAGCGAAGGCACGCTCGGCATCATCACGGAGGTCACGGTGCGGCTCTACCCGCAGCCGGAGGCGATCTCGGCCGCGGTGTGCGCCTTCCCCAGCATGGGCAGCGCGGTGCAGGCCGTGATCCAGACCATCCAGCTGGGCGTGCCGGTAGCGCGCGTGGAGTTCGTCGATGCGCTGGCGATCCGCGCCATCAACCGCCACGACAGCCTGGCGCTGCCGGAAACCCCGCACCTGTTCTTCGAATTCCACGGCACCGAGGCCGGCGTGCGCGAGCAGGCCGAGACCGTGCAACAAATCACCGCCGAGCACGGCGGCCAGGGCTTCGAGTGGGCCACGCGCCCGGAAGACCGCAGCCGGCTGTGGAACGCGCGCCATACCGCCTATTTTGCGATGCTGCAGCTCAAGCCGGGCTGCAAGTCGGTCACCACCGACGTGTGCGTGCCGATCTCGCGCCTGGCCGAGTGCGTGACCGAGACCGAGAAGGACCTGAACGCCTCCGCCCTGCCCTGCCCGATCGTCGGCCACGTCGGCGATGGCAACTTCCACGTGGCGATCCTCGTCGATCCCGACAAGCCCGAGGAAATGGCCGAAGCCGAGGCCATCAACCAGCGCATCGTCGAACGCGCGCTGGCGATGGGCGGCACCTGCACCGGCGAGCACGGCGTGGGGCTGCACAAGCAGCGCTTCCTGGTGAAGGAGCACGGCGAAGATGCGCTCGACCTGATGCGCGCGGTCAAGGACGCGCTCGATCCAAACCATATCCTCAACCCGGGCAAGATCTTCAGTGCCACCCGCGGCGGCGGCGCGCACTGAACCGGCCCGGCATGGCTTCCATGTTCAACCGCGTCCCGCCGCTGCACCTGCTGATCGCCTTCGAGGCCGCCGCGCGCCTGGGCAGCTTCGCGCGCGCGGCCGAGGAGTTGTCGGTCACGCCCAGTGCCGTATCGCACCGCATCAAGAACCTCGAGGAGCTGTGGGGCGAGGACCTGTTCGTGCGCGCCAACGCCGCGCTGCGGCTGACCGCGGCCGGCACGCGCTACCTGCGCAACGTGCAGGACGCGCTCAAGTCGCTGAACGAGCTGGCGCGGCCCGAGTACAACAAGCTGCGCACGCGGCTGCGCGTGGCGATCCCGCCGACCTTCGGGCGCCAGCACCTGGTGCCGCGCCTGCCCGAGTTCGGCGCGCTGTACCCGCATATCGACCTGGAGTTGCATCTGGCGATCCCGTTCCTCGACGTCAAGGCCGAGGACACCGACGTGGAGATCCGCTACGGCACCGGCCGCTATCCCGACCTGAAGACCACCAGGCTGCTGGTCGAGCCGGTGTTCCCGGCATGCGGGCGCGAGTACTATGAACGCGTCAACGGCCGCGCCATCACCAGGCCCGAGCACCTGCACGGCCTGGTGCTGCTGCGCAGCCCGCTGGAGCCGTGGAAGCCGTGGTTCGAGACCGCCGGGCTGGACTGGCCCGAGCCGCAGACGGGGCCGCAGTTCAACGACATCGGCCTGATGCTGGAGGCGATCGCGTCCAACCAGGGCGTGGCGCTGGTGCGCCAGCGCATGGCGCGGCACTGGCTGTCGCTGGGGCAGATGGTGCGGCTGCTCGATATCGAGTCGGTATCGCCGCACGGCTATTACATCGTCGAGCGCGAACAGGCGCCGCTGAAGCCCGAGGCGCGCTATTTCGTCGACTGGCTGCTGAGCCTGGACTGGTAGGAGACTGCCCATATGGAGATCCGGCTGCTGACCCCCGCCGATGCGGATGCCTTCCACGCGCTGCGCCTGCAAGGCCTGGCCGAGGCGCCGGAAGCCTTTGCCGCCAGCCTGGAGGAAGAACAGGACCTGCTGCCCGAGGCGGTGGCGCAGCGGCTCGCGCCAAGCGCCGACAAGGCCGTGTTTGGAGCCTTCGAGGGCACCGCGCTGGCCGGCGTGGTGGGCATCATGCGCGAGCCGAGGCGCAAGCACTGGCACAAGGCCTCGGTCTTCGGCATGTACGTGGCCCCGGGCTGGCGCGACCGCAAGCTCGGGCGCGCGCTGATGGAGCGCGCGCTGCAACAGGCCGCCGCCATGGAAGGCGTGCGCCAGGTGACGCTGTGCGTCAATGCCGGCAGCGCGGGCGCGGTGCGGCTGTACGAGTCGCTCGGCTTCGAGCGGTTCGGCCTGGAGCCCGAGGCGCTGTATGTCGCGCCGCACTTCTACGACAAGCTAGACATGGTGCTGCGGCTGCCGGCCTCGGCACGCTGAGGCGGAGGCGCCACCTTTCACGCACTCTCCGGCCGGTGCTACGCTGAAACCAGGGCCGGTGCCTGCCCGGCATGATGAGCATTTTTGATCGGCTTGCCATGCCGAATTCACGTGCCTGGCGGTGCGCGCGGCAAGAGGCCTGCGCTATAGTCAGCCGTCCCGTCAGCCGTCCCCACGGCGGGCCGCCCGCCCGGCCCGACCAGAGTCCAGGAGTCGCCATGAATGCCCCGCACGAAGCCCGCACCCTCGCCACCGAAGGCAGCGCAGGCGCGCAGGCCACCGCCGAAGGCCGCCGCAGCGCGCTGCTCGCCGGCCTGGCGCAGATCCTGCCGGATGCCGCACTGCTGTCCAAGCCAGAGGACACCGTGCCCTACGAGTGCGACGGCCTGGCCGCGTACCGCCAGGTGCCGATGGCCGTGGCGCTGCCCGACACCGAGGAACAGGTCTGCGCCATCCTGCGCCTGTGCCACAAGCTGGGCGTGCCGGTAGTGCCGCGCGGCGCCGGCACCAGCCTGTCCGGCGGCGCCATGCCGATTGCCGAGGGCCTGGTGCTGTCGCTGGCCAAGTTCAAGCGCATCCTGTCGGTCGACCCGTATTCGCGCACCGCGGTGGTCCAGCCGGGCGTGCGCAACCTGGCCATCTCCGATGCCGCCGCGCCCCACGACCTCTATTACGCGCCCGATCCCTCGTCGCAGATCGCCTGCACCATCGGCGGCAATGTCAGCGAGAACTCCGGTGGCGTGCACTGCCTGAAATACGGCCTGACCGTGCACAACGTGCTGCGCGTGCGCGCCGTGACGATGGAAGGCGAGGTGGTCGTGTTCGGCTCGAATGCGCCCGACTCGCCCGGCCTGGATCTGCTGGCCGTGCTGATCGGCTCCGAAGGCATGCTGGCCGTGGTCACCGAGGTGACCGTGCGGCTGATCCCCAAGCCGCAGCTGGCGCAAGTCATCATGGCGTGCTTCGACGACGTCGAGAAAGGCGGCAATGCGGTCGCCGACGTGATCGCCGCCGGCATCATCCCGGCCGGGCTGGAGATGATGGACAAGCCCGCCACCGCCGCCGTGGAAGAGTTCGTGCACGCCGGCTATGACCTCGATGCCGCCGCCATCCTGCTGTGTGAATCCGATGGCACGCCCGAGGAAGTCGCGGAAGAGATCGAACGCATGAGCGCGGTGCTGAAGGCGTCCGGCTGCACCCGCATCGTGGTCTCGCAGAACGAAGCCGAGCGCCTGCGCTTCTGGAGCGGGCGCAAGAACGCCTTCCCGGCCGCGGGCCGCATCTCGCCGGACTACTACTGCATGGATGGCACCATCCCGCGCAAGCACATCGGCACGCTGCTGCGGCGCATTGAGGAGATGGAACGCAAGTACGCCCTGCGCTGCATCAACGTGTTCCATGCCGGCGACGGCAACATGCACCCGCTGATCCTGTTCGATGGCTCGGACCAGGACGAATGGCACCGTGCCGAGCTGTTCGGCTCCGACATCCTGGAAGCGTGCGTCGAGCTGGGCGGCACCGTCACCGGCGAGCACGGCGTGGGCGTGGAGAAGCTCAACTCGATGTGCGTGCAGTTTTCGCCCAGCGAGCGCGAGGCGTTCTTCGGCGTCAAGGCGGCCTTCGACCCGGCACGGCTGCTGAACCCCGACAAGGCCATTCCCACGCTGGCGCGCTGCGCGGAATACGGCAAGATGCACGTCAGGAAGGGACTGCTGCCGCATCCGGACCTGCCGCGCTTCTGAAGCCCGCGCCATGGCCAACGAACGCCGACGCCAGCACCAGGAAGCGGTGGCTCGCCAGCGCCTGGGCCAGCCCGAGACCGGCTGGCGCCAGCGCTGGTACACCATCATCTTCGAGGCCGACACGCGCGAAGGGCGACTCTTCGACGTCTCGCTGCTGATCGCCATCGTCGCCAGCGTGATGGTGGTGATGCTCGACAGCATGGCCGCGGTGCACAGCCGGCTTGGGCTGCTGTTCACGGTGCTGGAGTGGACCTTCACGCTGTTCTTCACGGCCGAATACGTCATGCGCATCCTGGTGGTGCGCCGGCCGTGGCGCTATGTCATCAGCTTCTACGGCATCATCGACTTCATCTCGATCATGCCGACATGGCTGGCGTTCTTCGTGCCGGAGCTGCACTTCCTGATCGACGTGCGGCTGCTGCGGCTGCTGCGCGTGTTCCGGATCCTCAAGCTGACGGTGTACTTCGAGGAAGCCGAGATCCTGTACCGGGCGCTGGTCAACAGCCGGCGCAAGATCTTCGTGTTCCTGGGCACGGTGTTCATCATCACCGTGATCCTCGGCACGGTGATGCATGTGGTCGAAGGACCGGAGCACGGTTTCCACAGCATCCCGGTAAGCATGTACTGGGCAGTGGTGACGCTGACCACCACCGGCTTCGGCGACATGGTGCCGAAGACGCCGCTGGGGCAGTTCATCACCTCGCTGACGATCCTGCTGGGCTACGGCATCATCGCCTTCCCCACCGGCATCGTCGGCGCCGAGCTGGCCGCGAGCATCCTGAAGAAGCCGCTGACCACGCGCACCTGCACCCACTGCCTGACCGAGGGCCACGAGCCCGACGCGAAGTATTGCAAGCACTGCGGCAGCGCGCTGCCGGATTACCAGAACGACAGGCCCGAAGTCCCCGGCGGCCGCGACGGCAGCCCCGGATCCTGAGCCGCCAGAAACAATATCCTCCTCATCACCCACGCATATGCAAGCCACCCTCGACGCCTTCCGCGACGCCGTCAGGCAAGCCACCGAAACCCGCACGCCGCTGCGGCTGCGCGGTGGCGGCAGCAAGGACTTCTACGGCCAGGCACCTGAAGGCCAGGTGCTGGACACGCGCGCCTATGCCGGCATCGTCGACTACGACCCGGCCGAACTGGTGATCACCGCGCGCTGCGGCACGCCGCTGGCGCAGATCGAAGCCGCGCTGGCCGAGAAGCGCCAGGTGCTGGCATTCGAGCCGCCGCACTTCGCGCTGCCCGGCCAGGCCAGCACGGCCACGCTGGGCGGCGCGGTGGCCGCCGGCTTGTCGGGCCCGCGCCGGCAGTCGGTCGGTGCGCTGCGCGACTTCGTGCTGGGCGCACAACTGATGGACGGCAACGGCGAAGTGATGAACTTCGGCGGGCAGGTGATGAAGAACGTGGCCGGCTACGATGTATCGCGGCTGCTGGCGGGGTCGCTGGGCACGCTCGGGCTGGTGCTGGAAGTCTCGCTCAAGGTGCTGCCCGCGCCGTTCGACGAAGCCACGCTGCGTTTCGAGCTGGGGCAGGCCGATGCGATCCGGCAGCTGAACCAGTGGGGCGGCCAGCCGCTGCCGCTGGCCGCGTCTGCCTGGCATGACGGCGTGCTGCACGTGCGCCTGGCAGGCGCCACCGCGGCGGTGCGCGCCGCATGCGCACGGCTGGGTGGGGAACGTGTCGATGACGCCAAGGCCGCCGCGCTGTGGCAATCGCTGCGCGAGCAGACCCACGCTTTCTTCGCGCCGGCGCACGCGGGCCGCGCACTGTGGCGCCTGGCGGTGCCGCCGGTCGCCGCGCCGCTGGACCTGCCGGGCCAGCAACTGGTGGAATGGGGCGGCGGCCAGCGCTGGTGGCTGCCTGCCGATGGCGCCACCAGGACCGACGCCGAAAGCGTGCGCGCCGTGGCCCAGGCCGCCGGCGGCCATGCCACGCTGTTCCGCAACGGCGACAAGTCGGTGGGCGTGTTCACGCCGCTGGCCTCGCCGCTGGCCGCAATCCACCGGCGCCTGAAAGCGACGTTCGACCCGGCCGGCATCTTCAATCCGCAGCGCATGTATCCCGGACTCTGATCCGGACCACCCAAGCGTTCCCACGCCCAGGCAAAGACCTCCCCACACCATGCAAACGACCCTGGCCGATTTTCTCCGCAACACGCCCGAAGGCGAGGAAGCCCAATCCATCGTCGGCAAATGCGTGCATTGCGGCTTCTGCACCGCCACCTGTCCCACCTACCAGCTGCTCGGCGATGAACTGGACGGACCACGCGGGCGCATCTACCTGATGAAGCAGGTGTTCGAAGGCAACGCCATCACGGAAAGCACGCGCCTGCACCTGGACCGCTGCCTGACCTGCCGCAACTGCGAGTCGACCTGTCCGTCGGGCGTGCGCTACGGGCGCCTGGTGGACATCGGCCGCAAGATCGTCGACGACAAGCTCGAGGCCGAAGGCATCCAGCGCCCGGCCGGCCAGCGCATCGCGCGCTGGGTGCTGCGCGAGGGGCTGACGCGCCCGAAGCTGTTCAGCACCGCGCTGCGGCTCGGCCAGATGGTGCGGCCGATCCTGCCGGACGCGCTGCGCAGCAAGGTGCCGGCGCTGTCGCAAGCCGCCGAGCCGGGCGCCTGGCCCCGCAATGTCCACGCACGCAAGATGTTGTTGCTGGACGGTTGCGTGCAGCCGGCGATGTCGCCCAACATCAATGCCGCGACGGCGCGTGTGCTCGACCGTGTCGGCGTACAACTGGTGCTGGCGCGCGAGGCGGGCTGCTGCGGGGCAATCCGTTTCCACACCGGCGACCACGACGGCGGCCTCGACAATATGCGCCGCAATATCGATGCGTGGTGGCCGCATATCGAAGCCGGCGCCGAGGCCATCGTGATGACGGCCTCCGGCTGCGGCGCGATGGTCAAGGATTACGGGCATTTGCTGCGCAACGATCCGAAATACGCAGAACGCGCACGACGCGTTTCCGCATTGACCCGCGACCTGTCCGAGGTCCTGCCGGACTTTGCCGACGACCTGCATGCGTTGGCGGGCGCGGTACCGCGCGACAGCCGGCGCGTCGCCTACCACCCGCCTTGCACGCTGCAGCACGGCCAGCAGATCCGCGGCAAGGTGGAGGCGCTCTTGACCGGCCTCGGCGTGGAGGTCAAACTCTGCGCTGACAGCCACCTGTGCTGCGGCTCGGCGGGCACGTATTCGGTGCTGCAGCCGGAACTGGCCTACCGCCTGCGCGACGACAAGCTCGGCAAACTGCAGGCCACGCAGCCCGAAGCCATCGTGTCAGCCAATATCGGCTGCATCACGCACCTGCAGAGCGGTACCGATACGCCGGTGATGCACTGGGTCGAACTGGTCGACCGCATGCTGGGCTGACTGGCACACGGGGCCGGATCACGGCCGTGTGGTTGTCTCCCCTCTCCCGCTCGCGGGAGAGGGGCGGGGGTGAGGGTGAGCGGTTCGTCGGGCGATATCGCATCAAGACGCGCCGGCCCTCACCCCCGGCCCCTCTTCCATTCATGGGAGAGGGGAGAAACAGAGCGACCTACGACGCGACCGCCCCCATGCTCCAGACCTTTGCCATCCTGCTGGTTTTCCAATCCGTCGGCGAGGTGATCAGCTACGCGCTGCACCTGCCCGTGCCCGGCCCCGTGCTCGGCATGATCCTGCTGTTCGGCTGGCTCGTCTTCGACGACCGCCTGCTGCCCATCATCCAGGGCACTACCAGCGAACTTCTCAAGCACCTGTCGCTGCTGTTCGTTCCCGCCGGCGTCGGCATCATGGTGCACGCCAACCGCATCGAAGGCGAATGGATGCCGATCCTGGTGGCGCTGGTGATTTCCACCTGGCTCGCCATCGCCACGACGGCGGTGGTCACGCGCGTGCTGATGCGCAAGCGCACCAACGCGCCGGGCGCCGACGCAAAGGGAGAGCAGGCATGATGACGCCACGCCTGAACGAGATCTGGGTCTACCTGGCCGCGAGCCCGCTTGTCGGGCTGACCGCCACCCTGCTCGCCTACGTCTTCGCCTTCCGCATCTACGAGAAGTCGCGTTTCTCGCCGCTGGCCAACCCGGTGATGATCGCGGTGGCGCTGCTGGTCACGGTGCTGACCGTCACCGGCACGCCGTACAAGACCTATTTCGACGGCGCGCAGTTCGTGCATTTCCTGCTCGGGCCGGCCACCGTGGCGCTGGCGGTGCCGCTGTACATGCAGCTGCCCAAGCTGCGCACGCATGTGTTCCCGCTGCTGGCCGGCCTGGTGGCCGGCTCGGTGGTCGCGGTGGTGTCGGCGGTTGGTATCGCCTGGCTGCTTGGCGCCTCGCCGGAAACCGTGCGGTCGCTGGCACCCAAGTCCGTGACCATCCCCATCGCCATGGGCGTGGCCGAGAAGATCGGCGGCCTGCCGTCGCTGACCGCGGTGCTGGTGATGGGCACCGGCATCATCGGCGCGGTCAGTGCAACCGCCCTGTTGAACCTGCTGCGCATCCGCGACTACAGCGTGCGCGGCTTTGCCACCGGCGTGGCCGCGCACGGCATCGGCACCGCGCGCGCGTTCCAGGTGAACCAGGAAGCCGGCGCCTTCGCCGCGCTCGGCATGGGCCTGAACGGCGTGCTGACCGCGATCCTGGTGCCGGTGATGGCGGCCTGGATGCCTCGCTGATGCCACGCTGACGGCCTACTGACAGCACGCTGTCAGCAGCCCCCGCGCATGATGCGAGCTCCTCACTCCCCATCAACCGGAACCAAGGAGCCCGTCATGAGCAACCGTCTGATCAACTGGCTGGAAATCCCTGTCGTCGACATGGTCCGCGCCATCGGATTCTACGAACAGGTCTTCGACACCAAGCTGCGCCGCGAAACCATGAGCCAGGTCGACATGGCCGTGTTTCCGCACCCCGATCCCGGCGGCGCGCTCGTCGCCGGCGAAGGCTACCGCCCCAGCAACTACTATGGCACAGTGCCCTACCTGCACGCACCCGAGCTGGACGCGCTGCTGGAGCGCGCCGCGCGCGCCGGCGGCAAGACCGTGTTCGGGCCGCTGCGCCTGCCGGGCGAGATCGGCCGCATCGCCCATATCACCGACAGCGAAGGCAACCGCATCGGGCTGCACGAGCCTGTTGCCGGGTAAGGGCACCTTTGCCACATCAGGGACGCCGCCACGGATGAGCCGCCGCGCCGACCGCCTCTTCCAGATCGTCCAGGTCCTGCGCGGCCGCCGCCTGACCACGGCGGCGCTGCTGGCGCAGCGGCTCGGCGTATCGGAACGCACTGTCTATCGTGATATCCAGGCGCTGTCGCTGTCGGGCGTGCCGGTCGAAGGCGAGGCCGGCATCGGCTACCGGCTGCGCGCCGATTTCGATGTCCCGCCGCTGATGTTCAGTGCCTTGGAAGTGGAAGCGCTGGTGGCCGGCCTGCGGCTGCTGAAGGCCTGGGGCGGCGGCGCACTCGCCGCCGCGGCCGATCCGGCGCTGGAAAAGCTGGTCGCCGCATTGCCGCCGCCACGCCGGCTGGCGGCGCAGCAGAGCCGCGTGTTCGCGCCCGAGTACGTCAACCAGTCACACGTGCGCGAAGCCTTCGACGTCGTGCACGGCGCGCTGGGCGAGCAAAAGCTGCTGCTGCTCGACTACTGCGACGCGCAGCAGCGCATCACCGAACGCGTGGTGATGCCGCTGGGCCTGTTCTTCTGGGGCAATGCGTGGCTGCTGGCGGCGTGGTGCACCACGCGCTCGGACTACCGCAGTTTCCGCCTCGACCGCTGCCGCACCATCCGCATGCTGGACGACCATTTCCATGAAACGCCGGACCGGTCGCTCAACGGCTTCCTGCGCGCCGTGCGCGCGAGCGGGGTATAGCCTCAGGCCGCCGGGTCAGACAGCAGCGTCTCGATATCCTTGCGCAACTCATCCGGCTTGGTGGTCGGGGCGTAGCGTTCGTACACCGTGCCGTCGCGCCGCACCAGGAACTTGGTGAAGTTCCACTTGATCCCCTGCGTGCCCAGCACGCCGCGCTTCTCGGTGGTCAGCCAGCGGTATAGCGGATGCGCCTGGTCGCCATTGACGTCGATCTTGGCGAACATCGGGAACCTCACGCTGAAGCGCGATTCGCAGAACTGGCCGATCTGCTGCGCATCGCCGGGCTCCTGCTTGCCGAACTGGTTGCACGGAAAGCCCAGCACTTCCAGCCCGCGCTCGCGGTATTCCTCATAGAGCTTCTGCAGGCCGGCGTACTGTGGCGTGAAGCCGCATTCGCTGGCGGTATTGACGACCAGCAGCACCTTGCCCTGGAACTGCGACAGCGGCACAGGTTGCCCGGACAGCGAATTGGCATCGAACTGGTAGATATTGCTCATGGCAGGCTCCTGCGGACTTCTTGCATGTGGCCGAAGCATACGCCCATGCACGCGGGCGTGCACGGCAGCCGGGCCCTAGATCACATTCAGGTGCTCGGTGCCGGCGCCCAGGTCGGTGTCCCTGGCGCGCGCGCTGTGCAGCTTGATCATCAGGCGCAGGTCATTGAGCGAGTCGGCATTGCGCAGCGCGTCCTCGTAGGTGATCTTGCCCTCTTCGTGCAGGTCGAACAGCGCCTGGTCGAACGAGATCATGCCCTGCTCGCGCGACTTCTTGATAACTTCCTTCAACTCGTGGATCTCGCCCTTGAAGATCAGGTCCGCCACCAGCGGCGTGCCGATCATGATCTCCACGGCCGGCACGCGGCCCTTGCGCCCGGCGCGCGGCAGCAGGCGCTGCGACACCATTGCCTTCAGGTTCAGCGACAGGTCGATCAGCAGCTGCTGGCGCTTTTCCTCGGGGAAGAAGTTGACCACGCGGTCGATCGCCTGGTTGGCGTTGTTGGCGTGCAGCGTGGCCAGGCAAAGGTGGCCGGTTTCCGCGTACTGCATCGCGTACTCCATGGTCTCGCGGTCACGGATTTCGCCGATCAGGATCACGTCGGGCGCCTGGCGCAGCGTGTTCTTCAGCGCCACGTGCCAGGATTCCGTGTCGATGCCGACCTCGCGCTGCGTGACGATGCAGTTCTGGTGCGCATGCACGTATTCGATCGGATCCTCGATGGTGATGATGTGGCCGTAGGAATGCGCATTGCGGTGGTCGAGCATTGCCGCCAGCGTGGTCGACTTGCCCGAGCCGGTCGCGCCGGTCACGATCACCAGCCCGCGCTTGGACATCACGATGTCGTGCAGCGTCGGGGGCAGGTCCAGGTCTGCCACCGACGGAATCCGCGTATTGATGGTCCGCACCACCATGCCGGCCTTGCCCTGCTGGATGAACGCCGATACGCGGAAGCGCCCCGCCTTGGGCGCGGTGATGGCGAAGTTGCATTCGCGGCTGGTATCGAAATCCTGCACCTGGCGCTCGTTCATCACCGAGCGCACCAGGCCCAGCGCCTGCGTCGGGTTCAGCGGCTGCTGCGACACCGGCGTGATCTTGCCGTCCACCTTGATGGCCGGCGGGAAATCGGACGTGATGAACAGGTCAGAGCCACGGTTGCCGACCATCAGCTCCAGCAGGTCGTTGATGTACTTGGCGGCGGATTCGCGATCGAGCATGGCGGTGTCCTGCAGGAGTGCGGCCGCCGCATGCGTGCGGGCGGCCTGAAGGCAAGGGGTCGGCGCTGGCTTCGGGGCCTCAGGGGTTGCCTCAGCCCATGAACGCGTCTGGGTTTTTGGCAATCGCGCGCGCATCGGTGTAGCTGATCATGCTGCGCTTGATCAGGTCCGACAGGCACTGGTCCAGCGTCTGCATGCCCAGCCCGCTGCTGGTCTGCATCATCGAGTACATCTGTGCGATCTTGTTCTCGCGGATCAGGTGCCGGATCGCCGGGGTGGCGATCATGATCTCGTGCGCGGCGGTACGGCCGTTGCCGTCGCGGGTCTTGAGCAGCGTCTGCGAGATCACCGCTTCGAGCGATTCGGACAGCATGGTGCGCACCATGTCCTTTTCTTCCGGCGGGAACACGTCGACCACGCGGTCGATGGTCTTGGCGGCGGAACTGGTGTGCAGCGTGCCGAAGACCAGGTGGCCGGTTTCCGCGGCGGTCAGCGCCAGGCGGATGGTTTCGAGGTCGCGCAATTCGCCCACCAGGATCACGTCCGGATCCTCGCGCAGCGCGGAGCGCAACGCGTTGGCGAATGAATGCGTGTGCGGCCCCAGCTCGCGCTGGTTGATCAGGCTCTTCTTGGAGTTGTGGACGAATTCGATCGGGTCCTCCACCGTCAGGATGTGACCCATGTCGTTTTCATTGCGATGGTCGACCATCGCCGCCAGCGTGGTGGACTTGCCCGAACCGGTCGGCCCCGTCACCAGCACCAGCCCGCGCGGCTTCATGCACAGGTCGGCGAACACCGCCGGCGCGCGCAGCTCTTCCAGCGTGAGGACCTTGGAGGGAATGGTACGGAACACCGCGGCGGCGCCGCGCTGCGTGTTGTAGGCATTGACCCGGAAGCGCGACAGGCCGGCGATCTCGAACGAGAAGTCGATTTCCAGCCGTTCTTCGTAGAGCTTGCGCTGGGTGTCGCTCATGATGTCGTACACCATGGCGTGGACATCCTTGTGCGCCATCGCCGCGACATTGATCCGGCGCATGTCGCCGTGGATCCGGACCATCGGCGGCATGTCCGACGACAGATGAAGATCGGACGCCTTGTTCTTGACGGCGAAAGCCAATAGCTGCGCGATGTCCATCTATAATGACCCCACCCTGAAATAGTTATCAGTACTTTAAGTACTTCTTTTATATGTCCGCCGGATTATGTCTGTGATTGCCGCCAACTTGCAAGCCGTGCGCCAGCGCATTGCGGCGGCGGCACAACAGGCTGGCAGGCAGCCCGGCGACATCGCCCTGCTGGCCGTTTCCAAGACCGTATCCGCCGACCGTGTACGCGCCGCCGCCGAGGCCGGACAGCTCGCCTTTGGCGAGAATTATGTCCAGGAAGGGGTGGAGAAGATCGCCGCGCTGGCCGATTTGCGGGACCGGTTGCAGTGGCATTTCATCGGTCCGCTGCAAAGCAACAAGACGCGGCTGGTGGCGGAGCATTTCGACTGGGTGCATGCCATCGACCGGCTCAAGATCGCGGAGCGGCTGTCGGCGCAACGTCCGGCGGGGATGGCGCCGCTGCAGCTTTGTATCCAGGTCAATATCAGTGGCGAGGCCAGCAAGAGTGGCGTGGCGCCGGCTGACGTGCCGGCGCTGGCGCAGGCCGTGGCCGCGCTGCCGGGCCTGCGGCTGCGGGGCCTGATGGCGATTCCCGAACCCGAGGACGATCCCGTTGCCCAGCGCCGGCCGTTTGCCACCATGCGCTCGCTGCTGCGCGGGCTGCGGGAGGCCGGCCTGGACGTCGACACGCTATCGATGGGCATGTCGGGCGACATGGAAGCCGCCATCGCCGAGGGCGCCACCATGGTGCGGATCGGCACCGCGATCTTCGGTGCGCGCGGCTGAGCCGGCGCCTTCCCTATCCACCAAGACACGACAGACATTCCCATGCTCGATACCCTTACCTTCGGCTTTCTCGGCGGCGGCAATATGGCTTCCGCGTTGATTAGCGGGCTGATTGCCCGCGGCGTTCCTGCTGGTTCGATCCGGGTGGTGGATCCTTTCCCGGAGGCACAGCAACGCCTTGCGCGGGATCTCGGCGTCCATGCCGCGGGAGCGCCCGATGCCGCGTTCGGGGCCAGTGATGTGCTGGTGCTGGCGGTCAAGCCACAGCAGTTCCGCGAGGCGGCGGCGCAGTTGCTGCCGCACCTGCCGGCCGGCGACGGCAACCTGGTGATCAGCGTGGCGGCCGGTATACGGTTGCAGGACATGCAGCGGTGGCTGGGCGGCCGCAACCGGGTGGTGCGGGCGATGCCGAATACGCCGGCGCTGGCGGGGATGGGAATGACCGGGCTGGCGGCGCCGGCCGGGTTGTCGGACAAGGACCGGAACATCGCCAGTGCCGTGGCCCAGGCCGTGGGCAAGTGCGTGTGGGTGGAGAACGACGCGCAGATCGACGCCGTCACCGCCATTTCCGGTAGCGGCCCGGCCTATGTTTTCTATTTCATCGAGGCGATGCAGCGCGCCGCCACCGAACTGGGGCTGAGCGCCGATCAAGGGCGCGAACTGGCAGTGGAAACCTTCCGCGGCGCAGCCACGCTGGCCGGCCAGTCAGCGGAGCCGGTGTCGACGCTGCGCGAGCGCGTGACGTCAAAGGGCGGCACCACGTATGCGGCCCTGACGGCAATGGATGCGGGAGGGATCGCTGATGCCTTCGTGCGCGCGATGCATGCGGCGGCGGCGCGGGGCAAGGAGATGGGGGCGGAGTTCGGGAAGGATTGAACGTCGATATCCTGAGGGTTTTCTTCCCTTCGGGGAAGCAAACCCTCAGCAAGGCTTCAACGCACCGCGTAAGCCAGCGCCGTCCCCGCAAACACACACGCCCCCAGCCAGTTGTTGTGCCGGAACGCCGCAAAGCACCGCATCCTGTCGCGATCGCGGATTAGCGTGTAGTGGTAGGCCGCGCAGCCGGCCGCCGCCGCCAGCCCCAGCCAGTACGGCCACCCCAGGCCAAGCAGCATGCCTGCCCAGGCCATCAGCGCCAGGAATGCTGCGTAGCAGATCATGATCGCCGCCACGTCGAGTCGACCAAAGGTGATGGCCGACGTCTTCATGCCGAGCCGCAGGTCGTCATCGCGATCCACCATCGCGTAGGCCGTGTCATACGCCACCGCCCAGAACACATTGGCCAGCAGCATCAGCCAGGCCACCGCCGGCACCTGGTCCTGGATCGCGGCGAATGCCATCGGAATGCCGAAGCCAAACGCGATCCCCAGGTAAGCCTGCGGAATCGCGAAGAAGCGCTTGAAGAACGGATAGGTGCCCGCCACCACCACCGCCACCACCGCCAGCCACTTGGTCAGCGCATTGAGCGGCAGCACCAGCGTGAATGCCACCAGCGCCAGCACGGCGGCCACGGCCAGTGCTTCCCATGCGGCGATCTTGCCGGCGGTCAGCGGCCGGTCTTTCGTGCGCTTCACATGCTTGTCAAAATCCCGATCCGCCCAGTCATTGATCGCGCATCCAGCCGAGCGCATCAGGAACGTCCCCGCGACGAAAATCCAGAACAAGCCCCACGACGGCGGCCCGCCGGCAGCCATCCACATGGCCCACAACGTCGGCCACAGCAGCAGCAGCGTGCCGATCGGCTTGTCGATGCGCACCAGGCGCGCGTAGAGAGAAAGGCGTTCAAGCATGGGAGCGGGAGGCAACGGCGACAGGGACTGCACGGCGGGGATCCGGGAAGGAAGATTCAATGAAAACGCGCCGCAGCCCGGATGGCTGCAGCGCGCAATGCCGGCCGGCGGTGGCAGCGGCCGGAAGTCGCTCAAGCCGTCAGGCGAGCATCGCGCGCAGCATCCACGCGGTCTTCTCATGCGTTTGCATACGCTGGGTCAGCAGGTCGGCCGACGGCTCATCGCCGGCGGCGTCGATCACCGGGAAGATCGAGCGCGCGGTGCGCACCACGGCTTCCTGGCCTTCGACCAGCTTGCGGATCATGTCGGTCGCCTCGGGCACGCCCTCTTCCTCGGCGATCGACGACAGGCGGGCGTATTCCTTGTAGGTACCCGGTGCCGGGTAGCCCAGCGCGCGAATGCGCTCGGCGATCGAGTCCACGGCCAGCGCCAGTTCGGTGTACTGCGTCTCGAACATCAGATGCAGCGTATTGAACATGGGACCCGTCACGTTCCAGTGGAAGTTATGGGTCTTGAGGTAGAGGGTGTAGGTGTCTGCCAGCAGCTTGGACAGGCCTTCCGCAATCTTCTTGCGGTCCTTGTCGGAAATACCGATGTTCACGCTCATCTCATTCTTCTTTGCCATGGTAGGTATGCTCCGTTCTGGTAAAGCGAGGTGCGCCGCCAAAATTGCCGAAAACACGGTTCGGGGCAGCGCATTACCCGCATTATTGCATTAGCCGGCGATCCCGGCCAAACCCCGGGCTATCTCGATAAACATCGCCGTGGCACCGAGCACGATCACGGCGACACCAACCTCCTTGCGCCACAGCTTGTGGCGCAACCGCGCGGCATCGGGGCGCTCCGGCCTGTCATGGCCATCGTGCCAAAGCTTGCGCCATTCGTCGATAAAGAACCGGATCATCGCCATGGTGCTTCTCCCGGGCACGGCGGCCATTGCGGGCCGCCGCGCCAGACTCGTTGCTTCAGGCCGAGTGCGCGCTTCACGTAGTTGGCATCGACCAGAGGCAGTCTATAAACAAACTATTACATTGAGAATTTAATTATTTATACCTATGTATTAGTTCAAATCTATTCGACTTTCGAGAACAAGATCCTGACCTGCCGGTTTGCGGGCGCGGAAAAACAAAGGCCGCAGCGGAAATCCCGCTGCGGCCTTGTCTTGGGGTCCGAGGCGAATCAGGCGGCTTCCGCCAACTCCTTGGCATCGAGCTTGCGCACACCCGGCAGCTCGCAGGCGGCCACGGCGTTGGCCAGTGCTTCCATCGCCGGCAGGCGGGTGAAGCTCTTGCGCCAGGCCAGCACCACGCGGCGGTCCGGCACCGGATCGGCGAACGGCACGTACGACAGCATGTCGCCTTTGGCCTTCAGGTCAGGCACCGAGGTGCGCGGCAGCACGGTAATGCCGACGCCGCTGGCCACCATATGGCGGATGGTTTCCAGCGACGAGCCTTCGAACGTCTTCTGGATGCCATCGGCGGCCTGCGAGAAGCGCGACAGCTCCGGGCACACACCCAGCACATGGTCGCGGAAGCAGTGGCCGCTGCCCAGCAGCAGCATAGTCTGCCGCTTCAGCTCGTCCGGATCGATCGCGCGCGCCTCGGCGAGCTGGTGACCGCGCGGCACGGCGACAACGAAGGGCTCGTCGTACAGCGGACGCACCGTCAGGCCGGAATCGGGGAACGGCTCGGCCATGACCGCGCAATCGATCTCGCCCTGCTTGAGCAGCTCGATCAGCTTGTGCGTGTAGTTCTCCTGCAGCATCAGCGGCATCTGCGGCACGGTCTCGATCATCTGCTTGACCAGCGACGGCAGCAGGTACGGCCCGATGGTGTAGATCACCCCCACGCGCAGCGGCCCGGCCAGCGGATCCTTGCCCTGCTTGGCGATCTCGCGGATGGCCATGGTCTGTTCAAGCACGCGCTGGGCCTGCGCCACGATCTGCTCGCCGACGGAAGTCACCGACACCTCGGAGGTGCCGCGCTCGAAGATCTGCACGTTGAGTTCGTCCTCCAGCTTCTTGATGGCGACCGACAGTGTCGGCTGCGACACGAAGCAGGCTTCGGCGGCCCGGCCGAAATGGCGCTCGCGCGCCACGGCGACGATGTACTTGAGTTCGGTGAGCGTCATGACTTATCAAATCCGGGTAGTCGATAGATTTTACCTTCGATTCCGGGATCTGTCAGAGCGCCCTTGTGATTTGTGCGGTATGCGTACGATGCGGCACAAGCATCTGCCCAATCAGGCTTTCAGGTAGTGTTCGCGCCCGCCGAGCCAGCGTGACAGGTGCGTTTCCACCGCTTCCGGGAACTGTGCCAGCATCAGCTCGGCTGCTTCCTGCGCGTACTCCACCAGCCACGCGTCGGTCTGCAGGTCAGCGAAGCGCAACATGGCCTCGCCCGACTGGCGCGCACCGAGGAATTCACCCGGGCCGCGGATTTCCAGGTCGCGGCGCGCGATCTCGAAACCGTCGGTCGTCTCGCGCATGGTCGCCAGCCGCTCGCGCGCGGTGGGCGACAGCGGCGCCTGGTACATCAGCAGGCACACCGATTCGGCGCTGCCCCGCCCCACCCGGCCGCGCAGCTGGTGCAGCTGGGCCAGGCCGAAGCGCTCGGCGTGCTCGATCACCATCAGCGAGGCGTTAGGCACGTCCACGCCCACCTCGATCACCGTGGTGGCGACCAGCACCTGCATGCGGTTGGCGCTGAAGTCGTCCATCACCGAGGCCTTCTCGGCAGGCGGCAGGCGGCCGTGCACCAGCCCGACGCGCAGGTCGGGCAGCGCGGCCACCAGCGTTTCATAGGTCTCGACCGCTGTCTGCAGCTGCAGCGCCTCGCTTTCCTCGATCAGCGGACAAACCCAGTAGACCTGGCGGCCCTCTGCGGCAGCGTGGTGGATGCGCGCGATCACTTCATCGCGCCGCTCGTCGTTGACCAGGCGCGTGACGATCGGCGTGCGGCCCGGCGGCAGTTCGTCGATCACGGATACGTCCAGGTCCGCGTAATACGTCATGGCGAGCGTGCGCGGGATCGGCGTGGCCGACATCATCAGCTGGTGCGGCACGGTATCGGGCGCCGGCACATCGGTCGCCCCCGCCTTGCCGCGCAATGCCAGACGCTGCGCCACGCCAAAGCGGTGCTGTTCGTCCACCACCGACAGGCCCAGTTTCGCAAAGCGCACCGTGTCCTGGATCAGCGCATGGGTGCCGATCACCAGTTGCGCCTCGCCCGACTCCACGCGTGCCGCGGCCTCGCGCTTCTCGCGCGCCTTCAGGCTGCCGGCCAGCCAGACTACCGGCACGCCCAGCGGCTCCAGCCAGGCCGACAGCTTGCGGAAGTGCTGCTCGGCCAGGATTTCGGTCGGTGCCATCAGCGCGGCCTGGTAGCCGGTATCGATCGCCTGGCACGCCGCCAGCGCGGCGACGATGGTCTTGCCGCTGCCCACGTCGCCCTGCAGCAGCCGGTGCATCGGGTGCGGGAGCGCCATGTCGGCGGCGATCTCGGCTACCACGCGCTCCTGCGCGCCGGTCAGGCGGAACGGCAGCGCCGCCAGGAAGCGCGTCAACAGGCCGCCTTCACGGGGCGGCATGGTCGGCGCGGTCTTCTCGCGCCGCGCGGCGTGCGCGCGCCGCAGCGAGATCTGCTGCGCCAGCAGTTCGTCAAACTTGATGCGCTGCCAGGCCGGATGCGTGCGGTCGGCCAGGGCGGCCTCGCTTTCTTCCGGCGGCGGCGCATGCAGCAGGCGAAGGCAGTCGGCCAGCGGGCGCAGGTGCAGGCGCGCCAGCGGTCCCTGCAGCACCGGGCGCGGCAGCGTCTCCGGCATGGGCGTGCGCGACAGCGCGCCGCCGATGGCCTTGCGCAGGTAGGCCTGCGAGATGCCGGCGGTGGCCGGGTAGACCGGCGTCAGGCGGTCCGGCAGCGCTTCGCCCTCCACCACCGGGCGCACCGTCGGGTGGACCATCTCGGCGCCGAAAAAGCCGCCGCGGACCTCGCCGCGCACGCGCAGCCGCACGCCTTCGGCCATCTGCTTGGTCTGGCTGCCGTAGAAGTTGAGGAAGCGCAGCGTCAGCTCGCCGGACGCGTCGGCGATCTTGACCACCAGTTGGCGGCGCGGGCGGAACGTGACTTCGTTGGAGATGACCTCGCCTTCCACCTGCGCCGGCTGGCCGAGCCCCGCGCGGCGGATCGCGTCGGCGATCGGCGCCAGCGTGGTCTCGTCCTCGTAGCGCATCGGCAGGTGCAGCACCAGGTCGACCGGGCGGCGCAGGCCTAGCTTGGCGAGGCGGGCCGCTGCGGACGAGGCGGCGGACGAGGTGGCGGATGATGCCGGCTTGCCCTTGCCCTCCCCAGCCTTGCCGCGCGCGGGCGCGCCCGCCTCCTTGGCGGCATCGGCGGACAGGTCGGTCGTTTCGGTGGCGGTTCCGGGCATCGGCAACAAAGACTGGCGGCAGGGGCGGCCGGGGCCGCTGGCATCGGGCGGGAGCGCCGGCGAATAGCCGGTATCACGCCCGGCCCGGCGGCGAGCACGCCCGTGGCCTTACAATATCGGATTCGCCGATTGTACCCATGCCGGCTGCCACCACGGGCGGCGAGTGCCGTTTTGTGCCTCGCTTTCCGACCCGTCGCGGGCCCCGCGCGCCGTTTCCACGATGTTGACGCTTTCCGATTTCGATTTTCCGCTGCCGCCAGAACTGATCGCCCAGAGCGCGCTGCCCGACCGCAGCGCCAGCCGGCTGCTGGTGGTGGAGCGGGTCGCACCCGCCGATACCGCCGATGCGGTACGCCTGGTCGACCGCGCCTTCAGCGACATCGTCGACTACCTGCGCCCTGAAGACCTGCTGGTGTTCAACGACACGCGCGTGATCAAGGCACGCTTCTTCGGCCACAAGCCCAGCGGCGGCAAGGTCGAGGTGCTGGTCGAGCGCGTGGTGGACTCCTATACCGTGCTGGCCCATGTGCGCGCCTCCAAGACGCCCGCCGAGGGCAGCGTGCTGCACCTGGCCGAAGACGCCTTCGCGGTGACGGTCGGCCCGCGGGTCGACCAGTTCTTCACCCTGCGCTTCCCCGAGCCGGCACTGGACCTGATCGAGCGCTACGGCCGCCTGCCGCTGCCGCCTTACATCACGCATGATCCCGACGCCTATGACGAGACCCGCTACCAGACCGTCTACGCGCGCAATCCGGGCGCCGTGGCGGCGCCGACCGCGGGGCTGCATTTCGATGACGCGCTGTTCGCGCGGCTGGATGCCGCCGGCGTGCGCCGCGCCTTCCTGACGCTGCACGTGGGCGCCGGCACCTTCCAGCCGGTGCGCACCGAAAACCTGGCAGAGCACAAGATGCATTCGGAGTGGTATGCCGTCTCCGAGGAACTGGCCCGGGCCGTGCGTGAAACCCGCGCCCGCGGCGGCCGCGTGATAGCGGTCGGCACCACTTCGCTGCGCGCGCTGGAATCGGCCGCGCAGCCAGACGGCACGCTGGCCGCCGGCAGCGGCGACACCGATATCTTCATCACCCCGGGCTACCGTTTCCGGCTGGTCGATGCCCTGATCACCAACTTCCACCTGCCCAAGTCAACGCTGCTGATGCTGGTGTCGGCGCTGGCCGGCGTGGAAGCCATCCGCGCCACCTACCGCCATGCGGTCGAGCAGCGCTACCGCTTCTTCAGCTATGGCGACGCCATGCTGCTGACCCGCCGGAATGGTGCCGATACCGCCGAAACCGCGGACACCGCGGCCTGAACCCTGACCTAAGCATGCTTAACTTCGAACTCATCACCACCGACGGCAACGCCCGCCGCGGCCGCGTCACGCTGAACCACGGCGTGGTCGAGACGCCGATCTTCATGCCGGTGGGCACCTATGGCTCGGTCAAGGCGATGTCGCCGCTGGAGCTGAACGAGATTGGCGCGCACATCATCCTGGGCAACACTTTCCACCTTTGGCTGCGCCCGGGCCTGGACGTGGTCAACGCCCATGGCGGCTTGCACAAGTTCATCGGCTGGGACAAGCCGATCCTGACCGATTCCGGCGGCTTCCAGGTGTTTTCACTCGGTGATCTGCGCAAGATCACCGAAGATGGTGTCACGTTTGCGTCGCCGGTCAATGGCGACAAGCTCTTCCTGTCGCCCGAGATCTCGATGCAGATCCAGCGCACGCTGAACTCGGATATCGTGATGCAGTTCGACGAGTGCACGCCGTATGAGATCGACGGCCGTCCCGCCACGCACGAGGAAGCGGCCAAGTCGATGCGCATGAGCCTGCGCTGGGCCAAGCGCTCGCGCGACGAGTTCGAGCGGCTGGCCAATCCCAATGCGCTGTTCGGCATCGTCCAGGGCGGCATGTACGAGGACCTGCGCGATGAATCGCTGGCGGGCCTGTCGGAGCTGGACTTCCACGGCTTCGCCATCGGCGGCCTGTCCGTCGGCGAGCCCAAGGAAGACATGATGCGCGTGCTCGAGCACGTGGCCCCGCGCCTGCCGGCCAACAAGCCGCACTACCTGATGGGCGTTGGCACGCCCGAGGACCTGGTCGCGGGTGTCGCCGCCGGCGTCGACATGTTCGACTGCGTCATGCCGACCCGCAATGCGCGCAACGGCTGGCTCTTCACCCGCTACGGCGACGTCAAGATCAAGAACGCCGCGCACCGCAGCGACCCGCGCCCGCTCGACGAAAACTGCGCCTGCTACACCTGCCGCAACTTCTCGCGCGCTTACCTGCACCATCTGCACCGGGTCGGCGAAATCCTTGGCGCGCGCCTGAATACCATCCACAACCTCCACTACTACCTGCAGCTGATGCGCGAGGTGCGCGAGTCGATCGAACAGCACCGCTTCGCCGACTTCCGCCGCCAGTTTGCGGCTGACCGCGCGCGCGGCACGCAGTAAAGCTGGCACGGCGTGCGAACTTTCCTGCCTGCGGCGGTCGAATAGCCGGGTCATTTTTTCCGTCATCCCCGCCTTCGCGGAAATGACGGGTGAGGCGTAGCGGGTAGCGCCGCGAGTCGCCCGTAAAGCACCCCGAACAAACCCGTATTCCGCCCTAGAATGCCAAAGGCGGGCGGAATGCGAATGGTAGAATGATCGATTACTTGACTGACTTTTGTGACGGAGAATCAACGTGCTGATTTCTAACGCATTTGCCCAGACCGCCGGTGCCGGCGGCGCGGCTGGCGGCCTGATGAGCTTCCTGCCCATCATCCTGATGTTTGCGGTGCTGTGGTTCATCATGATCCGCCCGCAAATGAAGCGCCAGAAAGAAGCGAAGGCAATGCTCGAAGCGCTGGCCAAGAACGACGAAGTCGTCACCGCCGGCGGTATCCTGGGCCGCGTGACCAGGGTCACCGACCAGTACGTCAGCCTGGAAATCTCGGAAGGCACCGAGATTACCGTGCAGAAGAACGCCGTGACCGCGGTGCTGCCGAAGGGTTCGCTTAAGGCGCTTTGATCCGGCGCTTTGATCCGCCGATCGCCCCGATCGACTAAGCGACTCCCGCCTTTGTCTTTTCCGGCATGCCCGTTCGCGCATGCCCCGGCAGCCGCCTGAACCAGCCCGACGGAGCCCCCGTGGCTCCGTTCCGTGGCTGCCAGGCGGCTGTTTGCCAAACCGGTTCGGCCCCGCCAACCGCTGAATGACTGGCCCGAGATGAATCGTTATCCGCTTTGGAAATACCTCGTGATCCTGGTGGCGCTGACCATCGGCATCCTCTACACCTTGCCGAACTTCTTCGGCGAGGCGCCCGCCGTGCAGGTGTCTTCGGGCAAGGCCACGGTCAAGGTCGACCTGTCGATGCAGAAGCAGGTCGAAGAGATCCTGGCGCAAAACCAGCTGCGGCCTGACGGCGTGTTTTTCGACATTTCCGGCCAGTCCGGCTCGGTCAAGGCGCGTTTCCGCACCACCGACGAGCAGCTCAAGGCCAAGGACGTGCTGTCGCGCGCGCTCAACCCGGATGCCGCCGATCCGACCTACGTGGTCGCGCTGAACCTGCTGTCGGGCTCGCCGCGCTGGCTGACCTCGCTGCACGCGCTGCCGATGTACCTGGGCCTGGACCTGCGCGGCGGCGTGCACTTCCTGCTGCAGGTCGACATGAAGGGCGCCGTCGACAAGAAGCTCGACAGCCTGGCCGGCGACGCGCGCACGCTGCTGCGCGACAAGAACGTGCGCCATGGCGGCATCGACCGCGACGGCGAGCGCCTGACGGTGCGCTTCAACAACGCCGACGACGCCAACCGCGCCCGCGCGCTGCTGGCCGACAACCTGCGCGAAGTGGCCTTCGCCATGGACGGCAACAACGTGGTCGGCACCTTCACCGAGGCCGCCCGCAAGGCCGTGCAGGATGCCGCCGTCAAGCAGAACATCACCACCCTGCACAACCGCGTCAATGAACTCGGCGTGGCGGAGCCGGTGATCCAGCAGCAAGGCGCCGACCGCATCGTGGTGCAGCTGCCCGGCGTGCAGGACACCGCCAAGGCCAAGGACATCATCGGCCGCACCGCCACGCTGGAAGCGCGGCTGGTCGACAACGACGCGCCGCGCAGCCCGCGTCCGGGCGACCCGATCCCCTTCGGCAGCGAGCTGTTCACGCATGGCAACGGCGCCCCGGTGGTGCTGAAGAAGCAGGTCATCTTCACCGGCGACCGCATCGAAAGCGCGTCGGCCGGCTTCGACCAGAACCAGCAGCCCTCGGTCAATATCAAGCTCGACGCCCAGGGCGGCCGCGTGCTGCGTGACGTCTCGCGCGAGAACCTGAAGAAGCCGATGGCGATCGTGCTGTTCGAGAAGGGCAAGGGCGAAGTGCTGACGGTGGCGACGATCCAATCCGAGCTGGGCTCGAGCTTCCAGATCACCGGCTCCTACTCCACCGAAGCCGCCAACGACCTGGCGCTGCTGCTGCGCGCTGGCTCGCTGGCCGCGCCGATGGAGATCATCGAGGAGCGCACCATCGGCCCGTCGCTGGGTGCCGACAACATCGAGAAGGGTTTTGACTCGGTCGCCTATGGCTTTGCCGCCATCGGCGTATTCATGATCCTGTACTACATGCTGTTCGGCGTGTTCTCTGTGATGGCACTGGGCGTGAACCTGCTGCTGCTGATCGCGGTGCTGTCGATGCTGCAGGCCACGCTGACGCTGCCGGGCATCGCCGCTATCGCGCTGGTGTTGGGCATGGCCATTGACGCCAACGTGCTGATCAACGAGCGTATCCGCGAGGAACTGCGCGCGGGCGCATCGCCGCAGATGGCAATCGCCGTCGGCTTCGACCGCGCGTGGGCAACCATCCTGGACTCGAACGTGACCACGCTGATCGCCGGCCTGGCGCTACTGGCCTTCGGTTCGGGCCCGGTGCGCGGCTTTGCCGTGGTGCACTGCCTGGGCATCCTGACCTCCATGTTCTCGGCGGTGTTCTTCAACCGCGGCCTGGTCAACCTCTGGTACGGCCGCAAGAAGAAGCTGCAGAGCGTGGCCATCGGCCAGATCTGGAAGCCGGGCAACGCCTCTGACACCCCGGTCGCCAAGTAAGCGGCCGGGACAGCCGATCAGCAAAACTAGCAGTACAGAACAGGATTCAACATGGAATTCTTCCGCATCCGGCGCGACATTCCGTTCATGAAGCACGCGTTGGTCTTCAACGTGATCTCCTTCGTGACGTTTGCCGCAGCCGTGTTCTTCCTCTGGCAAAAAGGCCTGCACCTGTCGATCGAGTTCACCGGTGGCACGGTGATGGAGGTCAGCTACCAGCAGGCGGCCGACCTGGAAAAGATCCGCGGCCAGGTAAGCAAGCTGGGCTATAGCGACGTGCAGGTGCAGAACTTCGGCACCTCGCGCGACGTGATGATCCGCCTGCCGCTGCAGAAAGGCCCGGACGGCAAGCCCGTCACGTCGGCCCAGCAGAGCGAGCAGGTCATGGGCGCGCTGCAGGCCGCCTCGCCTGACGTCAAGCTGCAACGGGTCGAGTTCGTCGGCCCGCAGGTCGGCAAGGAGCTGGCGACCGATGGCCTGCTGGCGCTGCTGTGCGTGATAGTCGGGATCGTGATCTACCTGTCGTTCCGCTTCGAGTGGAAGTTCGCGGTGGCGGGCATCATCGCCAACCTGCACGACATCGTGATCATCCTGGGCTTCTTCGCCTACTTCCAGTGGGAATTCTCGCTATCGGTGCTGGCGGCGGTGCTGGCGGTGCTGGGCTACTCGGTCAACGAATCGGTGGTGATCTTCGACCGGATCCGCGAGAACTTCCGCAAGTTCCGCAAGATGACCACGCATGAAATCATCGACAACGCGATCACCAGCACGATCTCGCGGACCATCATCACCCACGGTTCGACCCAGATGATGGTGCTGTCGATGTTCTTCTTCGGCGGCCCGACGCTGCACTACTTCGCGCTGGCGCTGACGGTGGGTATCCTGTTTGGCATCTATTCGTCGGTGTTCGTGGCCGCGGCGCTGGCGATGTGGTTGGGCGTGAAGCGGGAAGACCTGGTCAAGGCCGACAAGAAGGGCGAGTCGACCGACCGCAACGACCCGAACTTCGGCGCGCAGGCCTGACGATCTGCTGCTCCGGTAAATAGAAATGGCGCCCCGAGGGGCGCCATTTCTTATTGCGGCGGGATGCAACCGCATCAGGCCTGTTGCGCGAACCGCTCGATCCACGCCGCCAATCGGTCGGCCGCGAACGTCTCCGTACGCGGCGCTGCGCGGCACAGGATGGTGTCCCCATCGCGCGCGAACTGCAGCGCGCCGCCGGCCTCGTCCAGCCACAGCAGGCTGGCCAGCCAGGCCGCGTGATGGGGCGACACCGGCGTGCCCACCGGCTGCGCCAGGAATTCGACCAGCGTGGCCGGCGTGGTCCACACCACGGCATCGCCGTCGCGGCGCACCACGTCGCTGCCCAGCACTTCGGCAATGACCACGACCGCATCGGCCGCGCCCTTGCCCGCGTTGGCGCTGCGCAGCGCCGCCAGCCGCATGGCCACGGCATGGCCGAAGCTGCCGCTGCGCTCGGACTCGGCGCGCACCAGGTCAGCGTAATCCATGCGCTGCCAGTCCGGGTCAGCGTTTTTCGCGCCGGCCAGGCTGACCGCCGCCAGGTAGGTCTCGACCGGCTGGAAGCGGCCCGGGCCGATCAGGCTCGCGCACAGCGCATGCAGCATGCCGATGCGGGTGGCCACGGTCTGGGTCTGCAGCACCGCCAGCTTCTCGCGCACCAGCTGGTCGCGCTCCTTGCGCAGTCCGGACAGCTCCAGCGCCTGCTTCAGTTCCATGCGCAATGCCGTGATGTCCCACGGCTTCTTGATATAGCGATGGATCTGGCCCTGGTTGACCGCCTCGACGGTCTGGTCCAGCTCGGAGTAGGCCGTGGTCAGGATACGCACGATATGCGGGTAGCGTTCGCGCGCATAGCGCAGCAGCTCGTTGCCGTATTCGCCGGGCATGCGCTGGTCCGACACCAGCACCGCCAGGCTGTCGGCGTGCGCGTCCAGCAGCGCCTTGCCCTCTTCCACCGAACCGCCGGTCACCACCGGTGCCAGTGCCCCGATGGCGCGCTGGAAATACTTGACGGCGGTTGCCTCGTCATCGACGAACAGAATCGCCGGGGGTGGTGCCTGGGTGGCATTCGGTTCGCTCATCGGTCACTCCTAATCATTCGATTCTTGAAACTCGGAAAGTCCAGCGTCACGGTCGTGCCGGCGCCGGACGCGGACGCGATCCGGATGCCGCCGCCAAAGGACTGCATGACGCGGTTGCAGAAAATCATGCCCAGGCCGCTGCCGCCGGCGCTGGCGTGGGTGGTCACGGGGTCGACCAGCAAGCGCTCCATCACCTCGGGCGGGATGCCGGGTCCGTTGTCGGTGATATGGATTTCCTGGTGCGGCTGGGCCACCACCACGAAGCGCAGCGCCGGCGACGGCGTGCCGGCGAGCGCGCGCAGCGCGTTGCTCATCACTGACGAGAGCACCAGCGCCACGCAGTTGGGCAGCGTCTGTACCGGGAAATCGCCGTGCAGCTCGACCTGCACCCACTGGCGCTGGTCGCCGGAGAACGGGTAGGTATCGAGCAGCGACGCGACCAGCGCACCGGCGCTGACCTCGCCACCGGGCTCGGGCCGCGCTGCCTTGCTGCCGGCACTGTTGCGCACCGACTGCAGGAACGACGACAGCACCGCCAGGCAATACTGGGCGTTGTCGTGCATGGCGCTGGCGGCCTGGCCGATCTCGCCCTGGCGCTGCTCGGTGTATTCGCCCGCAACCCGGCTTTCGATGCCGCGCGCGAAGTTGGCGATCGCCGCCAGCGGCGTGTTCAGCTCGTGCGCCAGGAAAGCCAGAGTCTCGTCGATCGCCATCAGCCGGTGCTGGCGCAGCGCGCGTTCGCGGTGGCGCTCGCCGGCCAGGCGCAGCACTTCGCGCACCTGCGCCACGCTCAGCGGCTTCTCCAGGATGCGGAACACCTCGCCGCTGTTGACCGTCTGCAGCAGCATGTCCTTGTCGGCATACGCCGTCACCAGGATGCGCACGATCTGCGGGTACAGTTGCGCCACTTCGCGCAGCAGTTCTCCGCCATCGCGGCCGGGCATGCGGAAGTCGGTCACCAGGACGGCGATGCGCGCGCCCTCGGTGGCGAGCGTGGCGATCGCCTCCTCGGCACTGGCGGCCAGCAGTACTTCATACTCCGAGCCCACCGCGCGCGCGAAATACTTGCGCGCCATGTCTTCGTCGTCGACGTAAAGCAGGGTCGGCCGCGCTTGCTGCACCTCGGTCATGGCACTCATGACGGCTTACTCCGCGCGCGGCAGGTCAAAGCTGAACGCGGCCCACTGCCCCAGCTCGCTCTCGGCGAAGAGCTGGCCGCCGTGGCGCTCGATCACCGCGTAGCTGATCGACAGCCCCAGCCCCAGGCCCTGCCCCACGTCGCGCGTGGTGAAGAAGGGCTCGAACACGCGCGCCAGGTTTTCCTCGGCGATGCCGGGGCCATTGTCGCGCACCGTGACATGGAGCCGGCTGTCGGCCCAGCGCACCGTGGTATGGATCTCCGGCGCGGCCGTGCCGGCCTTGCGCATGGCCAGCGCGGCGTTGGAGAACAGGTTGATCAGCACGCCGATGACCGCGGCCTCATCGCCCAGCACCAGCGTGTCGCCCGGCAGCTCGCGCGTCACCTTGACGCCGCGCAGCTCGTGCGCGGTCAGGCGGATCGACGAGTCCAGCGCCTTCTCGAACAGGAATGGCGTGCCCTCTACCTCGGCGCCCGGCTTGCGGTAGGCGAAGGTCTTCAGGTCGGACACGATATGCTGGATGCGCTGCATGCCCTGCTTGGCATCGACCAGGCATTCGGTCAGCGATTCGCTTTCCTTGGCCTGCGGCTCCTCCATCGCCACCTCGATCGCCATCAGGCAGAAGTTGACCGGGTTGTTGACCTCATGCAGCAGCCCGGCCGCCAGCGTACCGATCGCGGCCATCTTTTCCTGCTGCAGCATCTGGCCCTTGATGTCGACCAGCTTGCGGTTGATGACTTCCAGCTCGGCGTTTTTCTCGGCCACTTCCGCTTTCAGGCGGAACAGGATGAAACGCGCGCGCTCATTGAAGAACGTATAGACCCCGCTGGCCGCCGCGGCGAACAGCAGGAACAGCGAGTTGACGATGAAGGTCCCCATCGGCTCGATGCCCCCGGCGTGGAACAGGCACGCCAGCACGTACAGCAGGTAGGAAAGCAGGCCAAAGACCAGGTTCTGCCACAGCCCGAACGGCAGCGCGATGCCCGAGGCGAAGATCGCCAGGTTCAGGCCGACGTAGTAAGGCGACTGCACGCCTTCGGTCTGCGAGATCATCCACGCGATCATGATCTGCGGCAGCAGCAGCCAGGTCAGCGTCAGCCAGGGTGCGAACCGGCGCCCGATGGCGCTGTACAGCATCACCACCACGCCCGCGATCAGCAGGGACACCACCACGCGCGCCACCGCGAACGCCAGCTGCTGCTGTGGATACTGGCCGTAGTCGAGCCCGACACCGAGCAGGACCAGCACGATCGCGGTATATGCGCCGCCACGGCTGAACGCCAGGCGGAAATCGGCCAGCTCGGACTGGTAGCCGGCGTAGAGTTGGTTGGTGCTCATGGGGTGGTCCGCCCGGACAGCCTCATTCAATGGTGGCTTCAGCAAAGACGTTGACGCCCGTGGCGTCGACGTAGATGCGGTGCGAATGCGAATTCTCCGGCAGCAGCTGCGCCATGCCGGCGTCGTCGCGGTAGATCAGGTACCACTCCAGCAGGTGCTCCATGCCAAATTTCTCTGGATTGTTGGCATGCACGTTGGTGACCAGGATCTGGCCGCCCGTACGCGAACGCGAGGCGAAATACGCCAGCAGCCGCGTGCAGACCTTGTCCGACAGGTAGTCGAACAGCCCCGCGCAGTAGACCGCGTCGAACTCCCGTGCACTGATATCGTCAGGCGAGATGCGGCGCTTGAGCAGATCGTGCACCGACTGGTGCACCATCTCGACCGACACCTTGCGCCCGGCGCCAGAGGCCGCCCGCTCGATCGAATTGCGCGTGTAGTCCAGCGTCTCTTCACTGAAGTCGACCAGCTGGAACGACAGCAGCTCCGGATTGGGATACTCGCGCACGAAACGCTGGATCTCGAAGGCCGGTCCGCAGCCCACGTTGAGCACGCGGAGCGGGCGGCCGGCGGCGCGCGCGCGCTCGGCCTGGCGCGTCAGGAAGTCCACCAGCAGGTCGATGCGGTTGCGGTGCGCAGTGGCGACTGCCGCCTTCAGGAAGGCGGTGTTGACGATCTGGAAGTAAGTGGTCGGGCCCTGCTGCGGATCGCTCAGGATCTGGTTGACCATCTCGTAGTCGCCCGCGTACCCGAGCGGCTTGGTAAAGGTCCGGTACACGAACGGTGCGCGCAGCAGCAGCGGGTGCAGCGCGGACTGCGCATAGGTGCGGTGCACCGGCGCGATCTCCGGGTCCACGCGCTCGGCCTCGCCCTCAAGCCAGTCGAGATAGGTCTTGGTCCTGGCCATGATCGGCGTGGCCAGCTCGTAGAAGACGTCCTCGCGCAGCTTGCCGTCCTTCTTGGGCAGCGATTCGGTCAGGTCGACCTGCTCGACCCAGCGCGACACTTCGGACAGGAAGGCGCGCATCTCGTTGACCACGATCTGGTAGTCGCGCCGGATATTGAAGCGCGTATCCCAGTCCTGCACGAACAGCTCGGCTTCGCGCGCGACCGACTTGGGCTCGTTGTTCAGGTCGGTCAGCTCGCGCCACTCGTCGATCAGCGTCAGCGATACCACCGCAGTCAAGCCGGTGTTCACCAGGCTCATCACTACGGCCTTGCCCAGGTAGGCATTCTTGGCGCCCATGCGGACGCTGAGCTCGCTCAGCACCTCGCTGACCTGCACGATCGAATACGGATTGTAGATTTCCATCACCAGAGACTTTCTCTGGAGATTGATGATCGTGCCCCGCACCTGTTCGCCCTGCGAGTTGCGGAAACTAACTACCGGATCGATTTGCGTTTTGGAATACACGGTATTGCGCCAGGGAAATCCGAGAAACGCTGCGGGCCATACTGCGTGGGCGGGACGGCCGGGTACAGCAGGAGGGGCGAGAGAATCGCGGGGAAGGCTACCGGTATCGGGATGTGCAGCGAATGCTCATAGGAATGCGCTATAGCCTGTTGGCGGGCGGCGGGCTCACCCTTTGCGGGAAAGCACCGACATGCCCGGATCGTCTGGAATTGCCGCGGCCCATTGTACTGTGGCAATTGAGCCGCGTACAACCAAGTGCCTTGTCCGCCCCTCTAGCGGCGGGGTCGGCTACAGGATACCTAAAGCCATGAAAAAAGGCCGGCGATCGCCGGCCTTGTGTCGCTTTCTGTGAGCGGGCCCTGGCGGGCCAACCCGTGGCGCTTACTCGGCGCGCACGCCTTCCACCTGGATGGCGAGCTTGACTTCGGGCTTGAAGCCCATCTTCACGCCGTAGTCCAGGCCGAAATCGGCGCGGTTGAACTCGCCCACGGCGTCGGCGCCGCAGGCTTCGCGCTTGAGCATGGGGTGGTGGATGCACTTGAATTCGCGGATTTCCAGCTTGACGGGCTTGGACACGCCGCGCAGCGTCAGCACGCCGTCGACTTCGGTCGGCACGTCGCCCTTGAACTTGCTGAACTTGCCCTTGTAGGTCGCCTCCGGGAAAGCTTCCACGTTGAACATGTCCGGACCCTTGGCGTGCTGGTTCAGCTTGGTATTGCCGAAATCGATCGAAGACGGATCGATCTTCACCTCGACGGTACCAGCCTTGGCGGCACGATCCAGCGTGACGGTGCCGCTGGACTTGTCGAACTTGCCGCGCCACGTCGACAGGCCACCCAGGTGGTCGGCCTCGAAGCTCGGATAGGTATGGGTCGGATCGAGGTTGTACGTCACGGTATTGGCCGTAGCCACGCCGAAGGCGGCGGTTGCGGAAATGGCCGCGACGGCGGCAACGACGGAACGCAGTTTCATGGGATCTCCCGACAAAAGCAGGTTAACAGGTTAAGCGGAACGTTCTTGGTTATTAACGTCCTGGTACGTCAGCGGAATGCCGGCCTTACTTCTTGGCCTGCACGATACGGAACTTGATCTGCACATCGTCAGCCACCACCGATGTGTCCTTCCACTCGCCGTCGCCGATGTTGAACGCGGTGCGCTTGATCGGCAGCGCGCCCTCGAACACCTGGCTGGCGCCTTCCTGGCGGTAGGTGGCCGGCACCACCACATCGACGGTCTTGCCCTTGATGGTCAGCTTGCCGGCGACGTCGTACTTGCCCGGCGTGCCGTTCTTGATGCTGGTGGACTGGAACACGGCCTTGGGGTACTTGGCCGCGTCGAACCAGTCCTTGCCCTTCACTTCCTTGGTGGTCTCGGCGTCGCCGATCTCGAAGCTGGCGACGTCGATCTCGACCTTGGCCGACGAGGCGGCCAGCTTGGCGGGATCGAAACTGACCTGCGCATCGAACTTCTTGAACTTGCCTTCCATCGGCACGCCGATCTGGCGCGCCACGGCGGTCACCGAGCTCTTGGCCGCGTCGACCTGGGCCCAGGCCAGGTTGGCGGCGATGCCTGCGGCGGCCAGCACGGCTGCCACGGTGGCGTTGAGGGCCAGCGAGCCGCGGCGGGAATGGCGATTCATCTTCAATGACTCCTGTCAGGTTCGAGGTTCGGCGCAAGGCGCCGCAGAATGGGAAATGTCAGCGCAGAATGTCAGCGCAGGAAGGGCAGCATCCGGCCCAGCGTGCCGTCGCGGTCGACGAACTGGTGCTTCACTGCCGCCGCCGCATGGACAACGACCACGGCGGCCATCAGGTAGTTCAGCCAGGCATGCGCAAACTTGAGCAATTCCTTCAGTTCGTCGTTCTTCTCGATCAGCACCGGCATCTTCCACAGGCCGAGGTAAACCACCGGCACGCCAGCCGCCAGGCTGTAGAAATAGCCGCTGATGGGAACGATCACGATCAACAGGTACAGCAGGTGATGCGCGCCGGCGGCGGCCCTGGCCTGCCATGCCGGCGTGCCGGGCGCGACCGGCGGGGCCGCGTGCGTGGCGCGCCACAGCACGCGCAGCAGCGCCACGGCGAAGATCGTCACGCCCAGCCACTTGTGCCACGAATACAGCTTCAGCTTCGTCGGCGTCAGCCCGGGGATGCCGGTCATGTACAGGCCGAGCCCGAACGCGCCGAAGATCGCCAGGGCGACGATCCAGTGCAGCGCGATGGCTGTGGCACCGTAGCCGGCCGGGGCATTGGCGGTAGAACGCATCTGTTTCCTCTCGCCCGGGTCATGGGCATTTCACAAATTTGGGGGAGCACCCTGGAATTGGATCCGCCGGGGCGCTGAAGATTCTCGCATTATTGCGGCGGGAAGTGCGCCCATGCAGGACAGTCCTTCATTAAGTTATTCAAATGCTTTGAAGTGTCATTCTGCCGCAAGCGCCACAACGCCGCAGACGGCTTCGAGGTAGCACAATCGGGCGCGGCCAAAGCAAAAAAGCCATCCTGGCGGATGGCTTTTTCTGACTGTGCCGGCGCTGAGGCCAACGGATGTGACGTTAAATGCGCTCTGCGAGCGAGACCGCCTTGCCGATGTAGCTGCCCGGCGTCATGTCGAGCAGCAGTTGCTTGGCATCGGCCGGGATCGCCAGGCCGTTGATGAAGGTTTGCAGCGCCTCGCGCGAGATGCCCTTGCCGCGGGTCAGCTCCTTGAGCTGCTCGTACGGATTGGGCACGCCGAAGCGGCGCATCACGGTCTGCACCGGCTCGGCCAGCACTTCCCAGCAGTTGTCGAGGTCTTCGTTCAGGCGCTCGGGGTTGGTTTCCAGCTTGCCCAGGCCGCGCAGGCAGGCCTCGTAGGCCAGCAGGCTGTAGCCGAAGGCCACGCCGATATTGCGCAGCACCGTCGAGTCGGTCAGGTCGCGCTGCCAGCGCGACACCGGCAGCTTTTCCGACAGGTGGCGCAGCACCGCGTTGGCAAGTCCGACGTTGCCTTCCGAGTTCTCGAAATCGATCGGGTTGACCTTGTGCGGCATGGTCGACGAGCCGATTTCGCCGGCCTTGGTCTTCTGCTTGAAGTAGCCCAGCGAGATATAGCCCCAGATGTCGCGGTTCAGGTCGAGCAGGATAGTGTTGGCGCGGGCGACCGCGTCGAACAGCTCGGCCATGTAGTCGTGCGGCTCGATCTGGATGGTGTACGGATTGAAGGCCAGGCCCAGGCGGGTTTCGATTACCTGCTTCGAGAACGCTTCCCAGTCGAACGCCGGATAGGCCGACAGGTGCGCGTTGTAGTTGCCCACCGCGCCGTTCATCTTGCCCAGCAGCTCGACCTGCTCGATGCGCTGGATCGCGCGCGCCAGGCGCGCGGCCACGTTGGCCATTTCCTTGCCCAGCGTGGTCGGGCTGGCCGGCTGGCCGTGGGTGCGCGACAGCATCGGCTGGGTGGCATTGAGCCTGGCCAGTTCCACCAGGCGGGCGTGCACGCGCTTGAGCGCCGGCACGATGACGCCGTCGCGGGCGCCCTTGAGCATCATCCCGTGCGAGGTGTTGTTGATGTCTTCCGAAGTGCAGGCGAAGTGGATGAACTCGCTGGCCGCTTCCAGTTCGGCGTTGCCCTTGACCTGCTCCTTGAGCCAGTACTCGACGGCCTTCACGTCATGGTTGGTGACGGCTTCGATTTCCTTGATGCGGACGGCATCGGCTTCGGAGAACTTGTCCACCAGTGCCAGCAGCGCGGCTTCGGAGGCGGCGGAGAACTTCGGCATGTCGGGCAGGCCGGTCTGGGCCAGCGCGATCAGCCAGTGCACCTCGACCTTGACGCGGTTGCGCATGAAGGCCGCCTCGGACAGCCATTCGCGCAGCGCGTCGGCCTTGGCGGCGTAGCGGCCATCGATCGGGGATAGAGCGGTGAGCGGCGAAAGCGAGGAGGTGGTCATGCTGGAAACCGGGGAAAGGAAGGAAATAGGGGACGTACGGTGCGCGCCGCGGGGGCTGGCGCGATATCAGCGTCGGATCGGCGGAAGCAACCGCCGGCAACAAGGGCAAAGCGCCCGATGCGCCGCACCGGCGGGTTCGCCCGCACGCGCCGCACCGGCGTCCGGCGCTGCGCAACACGGGATCTTACCACCCCTGCCCCGGCTCCGGGGCAGCGGTCAAGTGCGCCCGCGGGGCATCGGTGCGCGACCCCGCATTCGTCCGGCACCGCAGGTATACTCGCGCACGCCGTTCCAGTAGCCTGTTATGAAGTGCATCGGGCAGCAGCGCACCCCGGCGCCGCTGCCACGCCGCAGGCGATGCACTTCATAACAAGCTCAAGGGGAGAACATGAAGCTGTATGCGTCCCATACCAGTCCCTACGCGCGCAAGGTGCGCGTGGTGATGGCGGAAAAGAAGATCGACTACCAGCTGGTTGAAGAGGACGTCTGGTCGCCGGAATCGAAGATCGGCCAGTACAACCCCCTCGGCAAGGTGCCTTGCCTGGTGATGGAAGACGGCGGCGCCATCTACGATTCGCGCGTGATCGTCGAATATGTCGACACGCTGACGCCGGTCAGCCGGATGATCCCGCAAGGCGGGCGCGAGCGGCTGGAAGTGCGCTGCTGGGAAGCGCTGGCCGACGGCCTGCTCGACGCGGCCCTGCTGGCGCGCCTGGAAGTGACGCAGCGCGAGCCGCACGAGCGCAGCGAACGCTGGGTCAAGCGCCAGCTCGGCAAGATCGACGCGGCGCTGGCCGCCATGGCACACGGCCTGGCCGACCGCCCCTTCTGCACCGGCACGCACTATTCGCTGGCGGACGTCGCGGTGGGCTGCGCGCTGTCCTACCTGGATTTCCGCTTCCCCGATATCGCCTGGCGCGAGCGCCATCCCAACCTGGCGGCGCTGGAAGAAAAGCTGTCGAAGCGGCAGTCATTCATCGATACCGCGCCGCCGCGCGGCTGAAACCCGCCCGCCTTGATAAAAAACACCCGCACACAGCGGGTGTTTTTTATCCGGCCGCCGGCAGCGCCTACTGGATGATGCCGCCGCCCAGGCACACCTCGCCGTCATACAGCACCGCCGACTGCCCCGGCGTGACGGCCCACTGGGCCTCGGCAAACCCCAGCTGCAGCGTGTCCCCGTCCGCCGCCTGCACGGTGCAGGCGGCATCACTCTGGCGATAGCGGGTCTTGGCCGCCATCGCCGCGCCCGCGGCCGGTGGCGCGCCGGCCACCCACGACAGATCCGAGGCGGTCAGCACCGGCGTCAGCAACCACGGGTGGTCGTGGCCCTGCACCACGTATAGCGTGTTGTTCGCCATATCCTTGCGCGCCACATACCAGGCATCGCCGTTGCCGTCGCGGCTGCCGCCCAGGCCAATGCCCTTGCGCTGGCCCAGCGTATAGAACGCCAGCCCGATATGCTCGCCCACGACCTTGCCCTCGGGCGTCTTCATCGGGCCCGGCCGGGTCGGCAGGTAGCGGTTCAGGAAATCGCGGAACGGCCGTTCGCCGATAAAGCAGATACCGGTCGAATCCTTCTTTTTCGCGTTCGGCAGGCCGATCTCGGCAGCGATCTCGCGCACGCGCGTCTTGGGGATCTCGCCCAGCGGGAACAGCGTGCGCGACAGTTGCGCCTGGTTCAGCCGGTGCAGGAAATAGCTCTGATCCTTGGTGTGGTCGAGCGCCTTGAGCAGCTCGAAGCGCCCTGCCGCGTTCTGGCGCACGCGCGCATAGTGGCCGGTGGCGATGGTCTCGGCGCCCAGCGACATCGCATGGTCCAGGAAAGCCTTGAACTTGATCTCGGCATTGCACAGCACGTCGGGGTTGGGCGTGCGGCCTGCCGAATACTCGCGCAGGAAATCGGCAAAGACGCGGTCCTTGTACTCGGCGGCAAAGTTGACCGCCTCGACGTCGACGCCGATCAGGTCGGCCACCGACACCACGTCCAGCCAGTCCTGGCGTGTGGAGCAGTACTCGCTGTCGTCATCGTCTTCCCAGTTCTTCATGAACAGGCCGATGACCTCGTAGCCCTGCTGCTTGAGCAGCCAGGCAGTGACCGACGAATCGACCCCGCCCGACATGCCCACGACCACGCGCTTGCCTTTCGCGTTTGCGTTCGCGCTCACAACTGTGCTCCCACGGACAACGCCGAAGGGTGCGTGTACAACGCGTCCAGCGCGAAGCGCTTGCCGGCCAGGTAATCGTCGACGCAGGCCACCACGAGCGGCGAGCGATGGCGTTCCGGGCACGCGCGGATCTCGTCGGCACTCATCCAGACCGTGCGCACGATGCCGGTGTCGAGCTGGCGGCCCGCGTCGAGCGAGCCCAGGTCGCCGGTAAAGGCAAAGCGCACGTATGTGACATCCGTACCGCTGCGCGAAGACAGCGAGCGGCCCATGTAGCAGCCCAGCAACGCACGCGGCTCGAAGGTGTGTGCGGTTTCTTCCAGGGTTTCGCGGATAACGGCGCGGATCAGGCTCTCGCCCGGATCCAGGTGGCCGGCGGGCTGGTTCAGCCGCAGGCCTTCCGCGGTTTCCTCTTCGACCAGCAGGAAGCGTCCGCCGCGCTCGATCACGGCGGCAACGGTCACGCTGGCATTCCAATCACGTGGCATGATGCTCAATTTTTAGGCAATCTCGCATTCTACCGGTTGCCGGGGCATCGTGCAGCGGCATCGGCCGCCGGCCAGACAACCAGGCGAAACTGTTCGGAACTGTCCGGAAATTCGTCGCCGCACTGCAACAAAAACCGACCGCCCGGTCACACCATAGCGCGTCAGATTGCTGTAAGCTGCGAAAAAATTGTGCGCTGCGGCCAGGCCGGCACGGCGAGCAACGGACCAGACGTCGGTCCGCCCAACCAGATCACGACGCCAGCTAAAGGAGAAATCGACGATGTACATCGGCATCCCGCAGGAGACGCGGGCAGGCGAAACTCGCGTCGCCGCCACCCCCGAGACGGTCAAGAAGTACGTCGCCCAGGGCCACAAGGTGGTCGTCCAGGCCGGCGCCGGCGTTCGCGCCAGCCAGCCCGACGGCGCGTATGAAGCGGTCGGCGCCACCATCGGCACCGCTGCCGAGGCGCTCGGGGCGCAACTGGTGCTCAAGGTACGCGCCCCCGAGCC